>CAMFVQ010000038.1 GCA_945992255.1 uncultured Clostridia bacterium | reverse complement strand
AATGGTTATGGAAGTAAGCCCACTGCAACCATAGAATGCACCAGCTCTTATACTTGTTACGCTGTTGCCTATGGTGACAGAAGTAAGTCCTCTGCAACCATTGAAAGCATGATCTCCTATACTTATCACGCTGTCTGGTATGGTGATTGAAGTAAGTCCTGTGCAATAATTGAATGCACAATATCCTATACTTGCCACACGGTTACCTATGGTGACAGAAGTAAGTCCTGTGCAACTAGCGAATGCATATTTTCCTATACTTGTCACGCTGTCTGGTATGGTGACAGAAGTAAGCCGTGTGCAACTAGCGAATGCATAGTCGCATATTGCTGTAATATCACTAGGCAAAGTAAGTTCTGTATCCTCACCTGCATATTTTACCAAGAGTTTTTTCTCGCCATCTGTATAGATGATATATCTATTTTCATCTGTGCTGAGTTTGCTACCGCCTTCTTGTTTGTATACATTCTTTGCATAAAGACCTACACAGCCATTATCTTCGCTTCCTGCTACAATATTTAGAGAAGACTTGTTGTATACTTCTATCAATCTGAGGCAACCATAGAATGCATCCATACCAATACTTTTCACACTATTTGGTATGATTACACTAGTAAATGAGCTACATCTATAGAACGCATTATCATGTATTTTCGTAATCTCGTTTGGCAACGTAAGAGCTATATCATTGCCTGCATATTTTACCAAAAGTTTTTCCTCGCCATCTGTATAGATGATATATCCATTTTCATCTGTGCTGAGTTTGCTGTCACATTCTTCTTTGTAGACATTCTTTGCATAGCGACCTACATATCCAAAATTATTATCTCCTGCCACAATATTGAGAGATGACTTGTTGTATACTTCTATCAAGCTGTAGCAACCAGAGAATGCGCTACCGCCTATACTTGACACATTGTTGCCTATGGTCACAGAAGTAAGTCCTGTGCAACCACGGAATGCCTCATTTCCTATATTTATCACGCTGTCTGGTATAGTGACAGAAGTAAGTCCTGTGCAACCACGGAATGCATCATCTCCTATACTTGCCACTCTGTTACCAATGGTTATGGAAGTAAGTCCGCTGCAACCATCGAATGCACTCTCACCTATACTAGTCACGCTGTTACCTATGGTGATTGATGTAAGTCCACTGCAATCACGGAATGCCCAATTTCCTATACTGGTCACATTGTTTGGAATTGTGATTGAGGTAAGTCCTGAGCAACCATCGAATGCCCAATTTCCTATACTGGTCACGCTGTTTGGAATTGTGATTGAGGTAAGTCCTGAGCAATCAGAGAATGCACTACTTCCTATACTTGTCACGCTGTCTGGTATGGTGATTGAAGTAAGTCCTATGCAACCACGGAATGCTCCATCCATTATGCTAATTATATCATTTGGTATAACACTGTTTTTGCAACCTTGCACCAATCTCTTAGTTGATTTTTCTATAATACAATTGTTTTTACTATAATATTCATTATTGTCTGATGATACTTCGATTGTTCCTAAATTGCAACCAGAGAACACACTATATCCTATACTTGTCACGCTGTTTGGTATGGTGATTGAAGTAAGTCCTGTACAACCATAAAACGCATAACTTCCTATACTTGTCACGCTGTTTGGTATAGTGATAGCGGTAAGTCCTGTGCAACCAGAGAACGCTTCCTCTCCTATACTTGCCACGCTGTTGCCAATTGCTACAGAAGTAAGTCCACTGCAACCATAGAATGCCCAATTTCCTATACTTGTCACGCTGTTTGGTATGGTGACAGAGGTAAGTCCACTGCAACCATAGAATGCCCAATTTCCTATGCTTGTCACGCCATCTGGTATAACCAATTCTCCTACGATTTCTTTTCCAGATATGGTAAATTCAAAATCTCTATTCCTTGGAATGTTGTCCAATCCTTCTATTGCACACCAACCTGCTATGTCGCCTGTATAATTTACATCGGTAAGTTCTTTACAATTGGAGAATGCCCAATTTCCTATTTTTATCACGCTGTCTTGCAAAATCACACTTGTTAGGTTTGTGCAATACGCAAAGCCTTTATCTTCTATCGCACCTATATATAGTCCATCGATTGGGGCGTTTGGAATATGCAAAGTAGTAAGATTTTCGTCCGTAGCACTGATAGACCAATATGCACTTTCGCCATCGCCCGTCTGTCTCAAGGACACTTTGCTTTTGAATTTTTCTATCTTGTCTTGGAAAATATAATCACACTCATCACACTTGCAATCATCATCATTGTCTATGTGATTAGACTTGTTTACAACTGCTCCACAATAGCACTCTTGCCAATGGTGAGTGTCGTCGTGTTTTGTTGTCAATGTGTGTTCTGCTTTATTTTGCACCGCTCCGCAAGAACAATCCTCCCAATGGTGTGTTTGGTCGTAGTTGTTCCTAAAATGATGAAAATGCATATGGTAGCCACAAATGTCGCACAACTCATCGCCATCTCCATCAAAATGTCCTTCTTCATCTTGCTTTTCGCCACATTCGCACTCGTGCCAATGCCCCTTCTCGGATCTTTCCCAAGTAGTGCCAAAGCTATGTTCGTGTGGCTTGGTCGTGCCTTGATTGCCACCTTGTCCTGGCTTTGTGCCTTGACTTCCAAAGTCACACGCTACCAAGCATAACGCCACCACGATGAGTACTATCACTACTGCCAAAATTTTTGAAAATTTTTTCATAACCGCTCCTTACCTTTACTCAAACGCCAAACAACGAAGATATCTATAATTGTTATAATTATATATATGTATATAATTATACTCCCATCTCTTATAAAATGTCAAGTATCAAACTTATATATAACACCTTGACAAACCGATAAGGTTTGTCATCATTTGCGACAGAGCTATCTACACAAAAAAGAGCAAACCTTTCGATTTGCTCTTTGATTTTCAAACTCGCTTATTATTCAGCTTTTGTGCTATCTTTTTCAGCTTTTTCAGCAGATTTTGTTGACTTGGCTGTTGTAGATTTTGCCTTGGTGGTTGTTGACTTTGGCTTGGTGGAAGTCACCTTCTTAGCTGCCGCTGTTTTGGTTGTGCCAGCTTTGGTTGAACTTGCTTTTACAGCTGTTGTCTTTGCCTTTGCGGTGGCTGATTTGGCAGTGATTGTTGGCTTGGCATCTGACATTTTGACAGCTTCTTTTAGTTGGTCTTCATCTGCTGTGTCATCGGTTGCAAGCACTCCACCAGGTGTTGCCTCAGTGATATTTTCTGCCACTTCTTGTGGATTGTCTTGCTTTTCGCCCAACACGAATTGTTGGATATTGGTTGGCTTTTACTTTGGTCTGTGACTCTATTCCAAAGCCTCTTCTTGTTGCTTTTGTTCAGCAATCGCTTGGCGTTCGAGCAACTCTTGTTTTACATTTTCATCATAGATTTTGACAAGTCTAGGAGCTTCATATTCGGGATTTTTCTCGACAATATTCTCTCTCATTTTGACTTTGAACTTCTTGCTACGAGTAAATAGCAAGCAAATAACAACTACTATTACGACCAACGCAGCCAACAAAATATAGAACAATATATTGCCGACATTGCGGACTGGTTTTATATTTTCACCTAATAGATATAACATACTCTCTCCTTTGCCTCTATTATCCCACATATCCCCCACTTGTGCAAGTAAAAAAATGGTAAAATGTGCAGCCGCAACAGAATATTGTTTGTTCTGTTTATAATATTATTTTTGTTTGTCATCAAATAAAACTATTTTAATTGTTATTTTATTTATTGTTTTATTACTTTCTCCCCCTCAATCGCATTGTTTTATCTCGAATTACCCATATTGCTCCAACTTGATTGTTTGCTATCTTGCAATTACTTCGCTCATGCAAAATTATGAATATTTTGGGTATAGACATAATGATATTTTTATTATATAATTATTACATAAATATAAAATTTAATAAATCAACAATATATAATATCTAGGTATCTATATTTATTGCAAGCTTCCTAGATTGTATGGCTGATTTGTGACAACTCCAACCAATATCTCTCAATATTGTGTTGGACAATTTTGGGTAGGATAATGGGTAGAAAACGAAAACAAACAACAGAAAATGTAGAAAATATCAAGAAAATCCCTAGATATTCTATGGATATTTGCTCTCGCACAACTGCACGCTTTGGTGGCAGTGATGATGAGAAAAAAGCACAAAATACATACGAAAATGCTTTGAAAAATATGGGCATAAAGACATTTAGCTCATCTTTTTCTGTGCGACCTCACGAACAATATGGTTGGATATATTTCACTTCGACCTTTACTTTGCTCGCACATATTTTGTTCTTCTTTGCCCCTGCTTTTGCCATAGCTAGCTTGGCAGTTGGGCTGATTCCGTTCGTTTTGGCAATGCTAAATGTGTCTTTGCTCAGTCCGCTTTTTAACAAATACTCTTCTCACAATATGTGGGCAGAATCCCAACCAACTCAAGCCGTAAAAGCTAGACTAATTCTCACACTCCATTCAGACAACGACTTCGTTAGACCTTGGCAAAAACGAGGTGGCAAGCCGCTGGATATTGCGGTAGTCGTGATAGCTGTGCTTGCCAATCTTCTTATGCTCGCACTCTGCATTGTGACTTGTGCTATCCTAGGCGGTGTGGGCGTTGTGAGCGGTGCTTTGCTCTATGTAGGACTTGGATTGCTCGCACTCGTACCTTTCGAGATTTGCTTGTATTTCTATGTCGATTACAACAAAGTGAACAAAGATTTGGGCAACCTAAATGCAAGTGATATTGCCCTCAATTGCCTAGAAAAAATCACTGCTGAACCACTGCAAAATCTTCAAGTGATTGCCGTGTGGTTGGGTAGCAAAGAATGCAATCTTCGTGGAGCAAAAGAATTCCTAAAAAACAACGATTTTGGCAAAGAAACATCAACTTATTGTATAGATTTGGACAGCATAAACTCAACCAATATCAATATCAGTTGTCAAGAATTGCCACTGGTCGAAAAGCCAAGCCAACGCCTTGCTGACTTGGTGGCAAAAAGTTGTGCCCAAAACAACCTCACTCCAACTACCACCAACAAGCTCTTGTCGTCTACCCAATCAAGCATTTTCCGCCAACATGGCTATGACAGCATCAATCTGACAAGTAACACCGTTGCCGAATTGAGCGATGATGACATCACCCAACTTGCTCATATGTTGGAGAGTGTGGCAAGGACAATGGACAACAATCTATCCCTTGCCAAATAGCACAAAGTAATCTTGCACAAAGATAATCTCACCAATTGCACAATGCAAACAATCAAAATACTATGAAAAAAGATAACAAAAACAATACACAATTTACCGCAACAAAACAAGTAAAAAAGGCTGAAAAAGTCAGCAAAATGTCCCGCTTTTTTGCCGTGCTTTACTTCGTTGTCACAATAATTTCTTTGCTGATTTATACCGCAACAAGCAGTGTAAAAATTGTCAAAAATGGTTGGAATACCGCAAGCATTACACTTGTCATTTTCCTTGCACTCAACTATTTAGTTTTGCTCGCTTGCATAATCTTTGCTAAGAATAGCAAGAGTGCAAAAGCCAATTATACCAAAGCAAAAAAAGGCTTGAAGGTCGGCAAAAAGCTGATGAAAATCATCAACGCAATCTCAACCGTTATCATCATTGTAAGCGTAAAATCAACCGATTTGTACGATATAATGAGCAAAATCACCGCTTTCGTGTCCCTGTTTATGCACGTGTTGGGGCTAGCTATGTCTATCGCAACCATATTTGTAAAGAGGGCTATCAAAAAGAAAATTGGCAAGCAAAAACAGCTTTTCAAAGAAAAATTCGGCAAAACACCTATTGAAAGCAATGATAAAGAAAACAACAACCTAGATAAATCCAGCCAACCAATCGAGATAGATGACGGACAAGTCGAGCTGAGTTTCCCTACCGAACAATCCGAAAGTGCAGCGGCGATTGACAATAGCGCTGCCCTATCTGCAAAACTCGCCGACAAGCTGAATTTGGTCAAAAACAAAGCAAAAGATTTGTTTGACAAAAACAAATAAAGCTGCAAAAAATCACACAAAAAAACGGAAATTTTCAACAAAAAGTCCCCTTGCAATAAGGGGACTTTGCTTTTAATAATTGTTGAAAGTTGTTGTTTTGCCAAAAGCTAGTCGACTAGTTCAATGATGATAGAGTTCATCACGCCCATATACTTTGGTTTGATTGATAGGTGATTGTCTGCCACTTGGATATAGTCTGCGACTTTGCTCAATCTATCTTGATAATCTCTCAAAAAGTCCATATCAAAATCATCGTTAAAACGCTCAATATCCAAGCCTTTGGTGGTACGCAAAGAAAGCATTATTCGCTCATTTTTCATATCATCGAGCGACAATTTACTCTCTAAGGTAAGTGCAAGTTTGTCTTGGTCGATATAGTCATAATACTTGTCAAAACTGCTTGGATTGTACAGCCTGCGATTGCCCAAAAGCGAATGAGCGGACACGCCAAAACCTACATAATCTTGGGCATTCCAATATCTGAGGTTGTGCAAAGACTCTTGCCCTTCCACTGCCCAATTGCTCACTTCGTATCTATGCAAACCGCACTTTTCTAGTTCTTGCCACATATGTTCATACATATCGCAAGTTGTGTCATCATCAGGAAGTGCCACACTGCCCTCGTCTACCATTTTGGCAAGCTTGGTATTTGGCTCAACTTTTAGCATATAAGACGAAACATGTTGGATATTCAGCTCTTTGACCACCGCCACAAAATCATCTATATCTTGCATAGTTTGACCACACAGCCCCAACATAGAATCCACACTCACCCTCAATCCATATCTTTGGGCTAGCTTGATTGCCGCTTTGGCTTGGCTAGCGGTGTGCCTCCTGCCGATTGCTTTCAAAATATCATCATTGAAAGTTTGGACGCCAAAGCTTATCCTTGTCACGCCTGCTCGCTTGTATGCAAGCAATTTTTTGTCATCAACATTGCAAGGATTGGCTTCGATAGTAAACTCTTGGATATCTGTCTTGAAGTTTTTGCGAATGGCAAGCATAATGCTACCTAGCTGGCGTGGAGTCAAAGTCGATGGTGTTCCACCGCCAATATAAATCGTGTCCACTAGGTAGTGATATTTGATCTGAGATGCGACCATTTTGATTTCTTTGGTCAAATGCTCAATATATTTGTCTACGTCTTGTTGTCCTATCACACTGGATACAAAATCGCAATAAATACATCTGGACAAACAAAACGGAACGTGTATATAAATGCCTAATTTTTTCATTATTTATCGAACTTCAATATACTCATAAAAGCCTCGCTAGGCAACTGAACATTGCCTACTTGGCGCATACGCTTTTTGCCCTCTTTTTGCTTTTCGAGCAACTTTTTCTTACGAGTTATGTCACCGCCATAACACTTGGCAAGCACGTCTTTACGCATTGCTTTGACTGTTTCTCTGGCGATAACCTTGTTGCCAATAGATGCTTGGATAGGTATCTCGAACATTTGTCTTGGGATAACTTCTTTGAGCTTTTCGGCAATAGCTCTGCCACGAGCATAAGCCTTTTCTCTGTGCACAATCAAACTGAGTGCATCGCAAACTTCGCCATTGAGCATAATATCAAGCTTGACAAGGTCACTTTGCTTGTAGCCTACAATCTCATAGTCGAGTGAAGCGTAGCCTTTACTACGAGATTTGAGCGAGTCGAAAAAGTCATAGACAATCTCGTTGAGCGGCATAGAATACTCGATACGCACACGAGTGGTGTCTAGATATGTCAAATCAACGAATTCGCCACGCTTGTCTTGGCAAAGCTCCATGATTGTGCCTACATATTCTGGTGGAGTGAACAAGTATGCCTTGACCATTGGCTCTTCCATGTGGTCTATGTAGCTGGCTGGTGGCAAGTTGGAAGGATTGGAAACAACCTCTACTTTGCCATCGGTGGTCACTACTTGATACGAAACACTTGGTGCGGTGGTCACAAGGTCGAGGTCGAATTCTCTCTCCAATCTCTCTTCGATGATTTCCATATGCAACAATCCCAAAAATCCGCATCTAAAACCAAAGCCCAAAGCAGTGGAAACTTCTGGCTCGTACACCAATGAAGCATCATTGAGTTTGAGTTTTTCAAGAGCATCTTTTAGGTCGTTATACTTAGCTCCGTCGGCTGGATAAATACCGCTGTAAACCATTGGAGCAACTTCTTTATATCCTGGGAGTGGCTCACTGATACCGCCCTCTGCCAAAGTGATTGTGTCGCCTACCTTGGTGTCGGCAACATTCTTGATACTTGCACAAAGGTATCCAACATCGCCTGCGCTCAAGCTGTCCTGAGCTTGCATTTTTGGCACGAACACGCCTACTTCGGTGACATCAAAAATCTTGCCTGTCGCCATCATTTTGATACGATCGCCTGCCTTGACTTCGCCATCGAACACACGGATAAAAGATATAGCACCCTTGTAGCTGTCATAGTAGGAGTCGAAAATTAAAGCTTTGAGAGGCTTGTCCATATCGCCACTTGGTGGTGGCAAAAGTCGGATAACTTGCTCGACAACCTTGTCAATGTTGATACCCTCTTTGGCAGATATGAGTGGAGCATCCTCGGCATCAAGTCCGATAACGTCTTCTATCTCCATTTTTACCTCATCAGGGCGAGCTGATGGCAAGTCGATTTTGTTGATGACAGGAATAATCTCGAGGTCATTGTCAAGAGCAAGATAAACATTGGTAAGTGTTTGGGCTTCTATGCCTTGAGAAGCGTCCACAATCAAAATAGCTCCCTCACACGCTTTGAGTGAACGAGATACTTCATAGGTAAAGTCAACGTGTCCCGGGGTGTCGATAAGATTGAGTTCATAGTCCTCACCCTCATAGTTGTACTTCATTTTGACTGGAGTTAGTTTGATAGTTATACCACGCTCTCTCTCGATGTCCATGCTATCGAGCAACTGCTCTTTGGCATCACGCTTGGCAACCGTTTCTGTGATGTCCATAATGCGGTCGGCTAGAGTACTTTTGCCGTGGTCAATGTGGGCTACTATACAAAAATTCCTTATTTTTGATTGATCTTTTGGCATATTTTCTACCTTTTTTTAATACTTTAATCTTATTATATAAAAATGTATGGATTTTAGCAATAAAAAAATGTATAATATAGAAAAACGGTGGGGCGAATATGCAAATCGAAGAATTACTGGACAAACTCAAAGCAAAAAAGTTCATTCCGCACTATGCTCAAGATGAACAAGAAGCAAACAAAATCGTACTCGACCTTGTCCAAAAAGGACAAAGTATTGGCATCGGCGGTAGTATGACTGTCAAACAACTGGGCGTGGACCTCTTGCTCCAAAACAAGGGCGTGGAAGTACTCTCTCACAGCCTTGTGCCTGAGGACAAAAAGGACAACTTGTACGAATATGCTCGACATGCCGATTGGTATATGGCATCTGCCAACGCTGTCACCAAAGATGGCGATTTGGTCAACATTGATGGCACAGCCAACCGTGTATCTACCCTGATTTTCGGTGTGCCAAATATTATCTATGTCATTGGCGTAAACAAAATAGTAGATGACTTCAATGCGGCTGTGGAGCGTATACGCAACTATACCTGTCATCTCAACGCTGTAAGATTGGAGAGAGAAACGCCTTGCAAATATACTGGCAAGTGTGCAGATTGTGCAAGCGATGATTGCATGTGCAACACAACCGTCATTGTACACCACCCTACAAAACTGCAAAAACAAGTACATATAATTTTGATAAATAAGGAGTTAGGATATTGAGAAACACAGCATGGCTATTGAGCACGCCTATTGCTCACAGAGGACTACACAACAACATTGACATACCAGAAAATTCTATGAAAGCTTTCCGCAATGCGGTTGAACACGGCTACGGCATAGAATTCGACGTTTATCTTACACTCGATGGCAAAGTCATCATTCATCACGACTGGTCATTGAAACGCACCTGTGGTATTACCACCAAAGCACCAAAAATCAACTCGGACAGACTCGAGGACTACAAGTTGATGAACACCGATGAGTGCATTCCACTGCTCACAGATATGCTTGATATGGTAGCAGGCAGAGTTCCTCTTATCTTGGAAATCAAGACTACCACTCGTGTAAAATCTACCTGTGAAGCTGTCTACAACATTGTCAAAGACTACAAAGGCAACATTTGTATCGAATCTTTTGATGAGCGTATTGTCAAGTGGTGGCACAAAAATCACCCAGAATTCATATTGGGTCAGTTGTACAGCACCAACGCAAATAGATGGTTGCAAAAAGCTCACAAACTATACAAAAATGTGGACTTCTTGGCGGTATCAACAAAGTATCTTCCAGAAGAATATTTTGCAAAAATCAAACAAGAACACCCTGAAAAACTCATCATCAACTGGACTGTTAGAACAACCGAAAACTTAGAAAATGCACGCAAGTATGCAGACAATGTTATATTCGAGTGCAATATCAAAAAACCTGAGTATATTTCAACTGACCAACTCACACAATAATTGTGGGAGGTGAAGTATGAAAATATCCACAGTCGTTGGACTTGGCGTGGGTGCTGTCATCGGTTATGTAGGTGGCACTACTCTGTCAGGGTCTTTCAAACGCAAAAGTAAAAAAATGCTACGAGATAAAATTGTAGAAATATTGGACTAAAATCAAACTAAAAAAAACTCCCCGAGGGGAGTTTTTTGTTGATCTTTGATGAATATCAATTTTCAATCTACTTGGCTTGGTTGTTTGCCTTGCGAGATTGGTAGTCTTCGATAGCTTTTTTGATTGCTTCCTCTGCAAGCACTGAGCAGTGAATCTTTTGTGGAGGCAAGCCTTCTAGCACTTCGACAACCTTTTTGTTGCTGATTTTGAGTGCATCCTCGACTTTCATTCCGATAATCATATCTGTTGCAGTGGAGCTGGTTGCGATAGCTGCAGCACAGCCAAAAGTGCGGAACTTGGCATCAACGATGATATCATCTTTGATTTTTAGGCTGATTTCCATAATGTCGCCACAGCTTGGGTTGCCTACCTTGCCTACGCCGTCATTGTCTTCTATAAATCCTACATTCTTTGGGTGTGCGAATGCTTCCATTACTTTGTCATTATACATATATATCTTCTCCTTTGATTTGCTTGAATAGTGGTGACATATCTCTCAATCTGTCTATGATTGCCACCAATTTGTCGATTACGAATTGGGTTTGCTCCATAGTGTTGGCTTTGCCAAAACTAAAACGGATTGTACCGTGAGCCACTTCGATTGGTACACCAATGGACAACATTACGTAAGATGGTTCGAGTGAGCCTGAAGAACAAGCCGAACCGCTGGATACTCTGATACCTTCCATATCCAAAAGCATCAAGATTGACTCGCCCTCTACAAACTCGAAACTAAAACTTGCATTGCCTGCCAATCTCTTGGTCATATCTTTTGGTCCGTTGAAGTAGATATGGTCGATTTTGGATTGGACTTGCTCTACAAAATAGTCACGCATTTTGGCAATCTTGGCATTGTTTTCTTGGATATTGGATGTCGCAAGCTCGATTGCTTTGCCAAGTCCCACAATACCCGGAGTGTTGAGCGTGCCAGCTCTCATATTTCGCTCTTGCTCTCCGCCGTCCATAAATCTGTCTATGCGGATACCATTGCGTTTGTAAAGCACTCCCACACCCTTTGGTCCATAGAATTTGTGTCCGCTCATTGACAACATATCAATGTTCATAGCCTTGACATCGATTGGCACATTGCCCACTGCTTGAACGGCATCGGTATGAAAATATACCTTGTGTTCTTTGGCAATTTTGCCTATCTCGGATATAGGTTGAATAGCGCCCATTTCGTTGTTGGCGAACATAATCGAGATGAGAATTGTCTTGTCGGTGATTGCGTTTTCCAAGTCCTCTAAGCTGATAAAGCCTTGGTTGTCAACAGGCAAATAAGTCACCTCAAAGCCCTCTTTTTCCAACTTTTTGCAAGTTTGGATAACGGCAGGATGCTCGATCACGGAAGTGATGATATGATTGCCCTTGCTCTTGTACATATGTGCTACGCCCTTTATAGCCCAGTTGTCGCTCTCACTGCCACCTGAGGTAAAATACACTTCGCTTGGAGCACAACCTATTGCCTTAGCAACTTGTTCTCTTGCTCTGTCGATTGCTTTCAAAGCATCTCTTCCTGCTTTGTGCTGAGATGAGCCGTTGCCAAAAACTTCGGTAAAGTATGGCAACATTTCTTCCAAAACTGCTCTATCTGTATATGTTGTAGCCGAATGATCCAAATAAATATTTTCCATTAGTCCCTCGATATAACGCTTGCCAAAGACATTTCGTCCAAACAACCGTTGATTGCATTGTATAGTTTGTTCCAAACTGAGTGAGTAGCACACTCGCAACCTGTCTGCGCTCCGCATTGCTTAGAGCACTCACCTGACACGCATTCTACTATCACCAGTCCATCTTCCAACGCCCTCAAAATCTCGCCCACACTGATGTCCTCGGCACGCCTTGACAATGTATAACCACCGCCAGCACCACGCATTGAAGTCACAAGCTCAGACTTTTTGAGAGTGGCAAAAAGTTGTTCTAGATATTTTTCACTTACACCAATCTCACCAGCTATTGCCCCCAAAGATATAGCACAATCACTCACTTGACTTTGCTCTGCCAAATAGCACATTGCCCTCAATCCATATCTTGCTCTAGATGATAATTTCATAAATACCTACCATTTTACTATGATTATTCTACAATTTTATTGTGTCGTTGTCAATTATTTTTATGCAATTCCTACAAAAATAGTAGGATAATTTTTCGGCATAAAAATATGGCTCTTTCCTATCAGAAAAAGCCATACGAAAAACTCAATTTGTGTGATATGTATCGAGTTATCTCAATACATCGTTTTCATAAATTGGATATTTTGCACAAAGTTTGGCAACCTTTTCGCTACATCTTTCGATTGCTACTTCGCCATTGTCTACAAGGTCAGCGATGCACTCGGCGATGACTACCATATCCTCTTCTTTCATACCACGAGAAGTAACCGCAGGAGTGCCGAGTCTGAGACCGCTGGTAACGAATGGGCTTTGCTTGTCGAATGGAATAGCATTCTTGTTGGCTGTGATATGAGCCTCATCGAGCAAATGCTCAATCTCTTTGCCTGTCTTGCCCTTTGCGGTGAGGTCAACGAGCATCAAGTGGTTGTCTGTACCGCCACCAACTAGGTCGATACCTCTCTCTACCAATGCTTTTGCAAGTGCTTGAGCGTTGGCACAAACTTGTTGTTGGTAGGTCACAAAATCATCACTCATAGCTTCTTTGAGAGCTACGGCCTTGGCTGCGATAACATGCATAAGTGGACCGCCTTGAGTTCCTGGGAAAATAGCTTTGTTAATTTTGAGAGCAATTTCTTCATTGTTGGTCAAGATAAGTCCGCCACGTGGTCCACGAAGTGTCTTGTGGGTGGTGGTGGTAACAACATCAGCAATGCCTACAGGAGTTGGGTGACAACCTGCAGCTACAAGACCTGCAATGTGTGCCATATCTACCATAAGATATGCGCCAACTTCATCTGCAATCTTTCTAAATCTTGCAAAATCGATGATACGTGGATATGCACTAGCACCTGCCAAAATAAGCTTTGGTTTGCACTCTTTGGCAATTCTCTCTACTTCATCATAATCAATTCTGCCGTCCTTTTCGCTTACGCCGTAAGGTACAATGTTGAAGTACTTGCCTGAGATGTTGACTGGGCTACCGTGAGATAGGTGTCCACCGTGAGCAAGGTTCATACTGAGTACTGTGTCACCCGGTGTGAGCAATGCTACGAATGTAGCTAGGTTGGCATTGGCTCCGCTGTGTGCTTGTACGTTGGCATACTTTGCTCCAAACAACTTGCAAGCTCTTTCGATAGCAAGATTTTCGGCAATGTCTACGAATTGGCAACCGCCATAGTATCTTTTACCTGGATAGCCTTCGGCATATTTGTTGGTAAAGTGAGTTCCCATTGCTGCCATAACGGCTGGGCTGACAATGTTTTCGCTTGCGATAAGTTCAATGTTGCCTTGTTGTCTGCCAAGTTCTGCTTCCATTGCTTCGTAAAGTTCTGGGTCGTTGTCTTTGATTATCTTCAAATCAATCATATTGTTCTCCTTAGTTTTATTTTTGCGATATACGCTTATTCTTTTGTTGAGTTTTCGCTACATACAATAGCCAATTCTTCGAGTTGCTTTGGCTCTACCATGCTTGGAGCATCTGTCATCAAGCAAGATGCGTTCTGCACCTTAGGGAATGCGATTACGTCCTTGATATTGTCTGTCTTGGTCACGAGCATAACAAGTCTGTCAAGTCCGAATGCAAGTCCGCCGTGTGGTGGTGTGCCGTATTTGAATGCTTCTACAAAGAAACCAAATCTGTCCACAATATCTTGGTCGGTAAAGCCCAAAATATTGAAAATCTTTTGTTGCATTGCACAATCGTGAATTCTGATACTGCCGCCGCCTGCTTCTTGTCCGTTGATGACAAGGTCATAAGCGTTTGCTCTAACTTTGAGTGGGTCGGTGTCGAGTAGTGGAATATCTTCGATTTTTGCCGATGTGAATGGGTGATGCACTGCATAATATCTGCCATCTTCTTCGCTGTACTCGAGAAGTGGGAAATCTACTACCCACAAAATATCGTACTTATTCTTGTCGTACAATTCGTATTTGTCGGCAAGGTAGCATCTGAGTCCGCCAAGGCTGTCAAGTACCAACTTGTTGGTGTCTGCGACAAAGAACAAGACGTCGCCTTCCTCCGCTCCAAGTCTTTCTGCAAGGGCTTGTTGAACATCAGCCGAGATGAATTTGTAGAATGATGAGGTGACAGCATCAGGCTTGTACATTGCATAAGCAAGTCCCTTTGCACCATAGCTCTTGACATAGTCGGCAAAGCTGTCAACATCCTTACGAGTCATCTTTGGACAAAGTCCCTTGGCATTGATAGCACGCACACTGCCACCAGCTGCAATAGCGTTCTCGAACACGCTAAATCCACAGCCTTTAACAATGTCTGATACATCATTGATTTCGAGTCCAAAACGAGTGTCTGGTTTGTCGCTACCCCATCTTGACATAGCTTCTTGGTATGGGATACGTCTGATATGCTCATCAAGCTCCATATCCAAACATTGTCTGAACACTTCACGGATAAGATTTTCGGCAATGCTCATCACTTGCTCTGGCTCTTCGACATAGGACATTTCCATATCAATTTGGCTGAACTCTGGCTGTCTGTTGCTTCTGAGGTCTTCATCACGGAAACATCTTGCGATTTGGTAATATCTGTCCATTCCTGCAATCATCAAAAGTTGTTTGTAAATTTGAGGTGATTGTGGCAAAGCATAAAATTCGCCGTGGTGAATACGAGATGGCACGAGATAATCTCTTGCTCCCTCTGGAGTAGACTTGCCCAAAAATGGAGTTTCTATCTCCAAAAAGTTGTTGTCTGACATATAGTTGCGGACTACCCTAGTAATCTTGTCACGCATAACAAGTCTAGATTGGAGATAATTGCGTCTAAGGTCAAGATAACGATATTTTAGTCTTAGGTTTTCGCCTGCTTTAATATCTTCGTTGATAACGAAAGGTGTAACCTCTGCCTCAGACAAAATCTTCAAGTCATAAGCCAAAATCTCTACTTCGCCGGTTGGCATATTTTTGTTGATATTTGCTCCACGGCTTCTCACTTTTCCGCTTACACAAAGCACGAATTCGTTACGAATTGCGGTGGCTTTTTCAAATACTTGTTTGTCAACGTTGTCATCAAAAGCAACTTGTACAATACCTGTGCGATCCCTAAGGTCAATAAACATAAGGTTGCCAAGGTTGCGGTATTTGGCAACAAATCCCATCACTGTGACGTCATGGCCAGAGTCGCTTGCTCTCAATTCCCCACACATATGGGTTCTCTTTGCTCCATTCAAAAAATCTACCATTTTTATCTCCTAAAATCATATTCTTGCAGTTTATCCATATCTACAAGAACGCTTTCTCCTGTGTTCATATTCTTGATATTTGCCTTGTTTTGCGACATTTCATCTTCTCCCAAAATCATCAAATATCTAGCATTTATTTTGTTGGCATATTTTAGTTGTGCCTTAAAACTTCTGTCCATTATATCACTATCTACACTCAGTCCCATAGCTCTTAGCTTGGTGGCAATGACAAGTGTTTGTGCCTTGGCACTCTCGCAAACTGGAGCTATGTAAACGTCAGGACAATATGGCTCGCCTTGGCTAAGTCCCAAAGCTTCCAAAATCATCAAAAGTCGCTCGAGTCCCATTCCAAAGCCTGCCGCTGGTGTTGGTTTGCCCCCAATCTCTTCGACAAGATTGTTGTATCTGCCACCGCCACAAACTGTGCCTTGTGCGCCAATGTTGTTGGATACGAACTCGAAAACTGTCCTTGTATAATAGTCCAACCCACGCACAATGTGAGGATTGACAACAAAGTCAATGCCGAGATTTTGAAGTCCTTGCACAACTTCTTCGTGGTGGTGCTTGCAATCATCGCATAGATATTCTAGCACGGTTGGAGCTTGGGCAGTAATAGCTTTACACTTTTCTTCCTTACAGTCAAGTATACGGAGCGGATTTTTTTCAAATCTTTCTCTGCAAGTTGAACAAAGCTCGTCAAGACGTCCTCTGAGATACTCTTTGAGTGCATTGTTATAATCCTTGCGACATTTTTCGCAACCAATGCTGTTGATATTGAGTACCAAACTGCCCACGCCGAACTTGTCGAAAATGCTCTTGGCTACAAGCATAATTTCGATATCAGCTTGGGGAGAAGTCGAACCATAGTATTCGATACCGAATTGGTGGTGTTCTCTAAGTCTGCCTGCCTGTGGTTTTTCGTATCTGAATACTGGTGTAAAATAGTACATTTTGGTAGGTTGGGCATTGCCGTAAAGTGAGTTCTCGATGAACGCACGAGCAACACCTGCTGTGCCTTCAGGTTTGAGCGTCATACTTCTCTTGCCTTTGTCCTCGAAAGTGTACATTTCTTTGTTGACGATATCGGTCGTGTCGCCTACGCCACGCAAGAATAGCTCTGTATGCTCGAAAGTTGGAGTACGAATTTCGTTGATACAAAAACTCTTGGCAACGTCACGAATAGTGCTTTCGATATAATGCCACTTATAACTTTCTTGTGGCAAAACGTCCTTTGTTCCCTTTGGAATATTTATCATTTTTTGCTCCTACAAAATATATTTTCTTAGGTTGAGGTTTTTGATAGTGCTAGCTAGGTGATCAAGCACGTATTTTTGGTCGATGACTACCTCTGTTTCGGTTTCTAGACTGCCTGCACTAAAACTGATGTCATCGAGAAGATTTTCCATAAGTGTATGGAGTCTTCTAGCTCCGATATCTTCTTGGTTTTCGTTCTCTGCAGCTGCAATCTTGGCAATTTGCTCGATTGCTTCATTGGTGAATTTCAATCTTACGTTGTCTACTTTTAGCAATTCTGTATATTGCATCAAAATCGCATTGTCAGGCTTGGTAAGAATTTCGACAAAGTCTTGTTCTGTCAAGCTGTCAAGTTTTACACTCACAGGGAATCTACCTTGAAGCTCTGGAATGAGGTCAGATACACTTGACACATGGAATGCACCTGCTGCGATGAACAACATAAAGTCTGTCTTGACTTGACCGTATTTGGTGTTGACAGTGCTGCCCTCTACGATTGGCAAAATATCTCTTTGGACGCCATCTCTGGACACATCGTGACCTTGGGTGTTGCCAGAAGTGGCAATCTTGTCAATCTCATCAATAAAGATAATACCCTCATTTTCTGCTCTGCGGATAGCCTCAGCGTTGACATTGTCATCATCAATAAGGTTGTTTTCCTCGAACTCCAAAAGTTGTTTGTAAGCATCTGCAACGGTCACATGCTTTGTCTTCATCTTTGGTTTTCCGCCAAAAATATCGCCCATCATATCGGTGATATTGATTTCCATACTTCCGCCTGCGCCAATCATTTGTGGCTTTGGCACTTCTGGCAAATCAATCTCTATCATCAAATCATCGAGCTTGCCCTCTGTCAATTCTTGCTCTACAAAAGCTTGAACTTGGCTCTCGCTCATATCAGGGAAAGCTTCCTTTCTCTTTTTGGTGATGGCAGGAATAAGCTTGGCTTCTACACGCTTCTTAGCCTTTTCTTCTACTTCCTTTGCCTTTTCTTCCTTGACAAGTCGCACTGCAACTTCTACAAGATCTCTCACCATTGACTCAACATCTCTGCCCACATAACCTACCTCAGTAAACTTGGTAGCTTCTACTTTGATAAATGGCGCATGCACAAGCTTGGCAAGGCGGCGAGCAATCTCAGTCTTACCTACACCAGTAGGACCTTGGAGAATGATATTCTTTGGGGATATTTCTTCTCTGAGTTGGGGAGTCAATTTGCTTCTTCTATATCTGTTGCGAAGAGCAACCGCAACGGCTCTCTTTGCTTTGTCTTGACCGATGATATATCTGTCAAGCTCGTTTACAATTTGTTTTGGGGTAAAATTCTGCATATCACACCTCTTCTACAATAATGTGGTCATTGGTATACACACACAATTCACTAGCGATTTTGAGTGACTTGTAAGCAATGTCCTTGGCTGGAAGGTTGGTTTCTCCTATGAGCGCTCTAGCCGCTGCCAAAGCATAGTTGCCACCCGAACCGATTGCTACAGCATCGCCATCTGGGTCAATCACTTCGCCAGTACCTGATATGAGTAGCAATGTACTTTTGTCTGCTACAATCATCATAGCTTCTAGCTTGCGGAACTTGTCATTGCGCCACAATTGAGCAAGCTCAACTGCACTTCTCATAAGATTTCCGCTATATTTTTGCAACATTTTTTCAAACTTTTCGCTGAGTGTCAAAGCATCTGACACAGAGCCTGCAAAGCCCATCACAACTTGGTCATTGTAAAGTCTTTTTACCTTTCTTGCATTTCCTTTCAAGATTACGCTCTCGCCCATAGTGATTTGACCATCACCTGCGATTGCTATTTGTCCGTCACGGCGGACTGCACATATTGTTGTGCCTCTCATTTCCATTTATATCATCTCCTTTATAGATTGGATTGTACGAATTGTTGCATATCTTCCACACCACGTTTGCAATATTCTGCCTTGCGCAACTTCTTGTCCCTAGGCGGATTGTCTAGTGGTGGCAAAATGCCAAAATTGGCATTCATAGGCTGAAAATCTGCATTGTCTGTGGATATATGGCGTTGGAGCGAGCCGATTATTGTGGTGGCTGGGAACACAATCCCTTCTTGTCCATTCAATCTTCTGTCTAAGTTGATTGCACTCACAAATCCGCTTGCTATGCTCTCGACATAACCCTCGACTCCACTCATCTGTCCTGCAAAGAATATTCCACGATGTTCTTTGCTCTCAAATGTTGCATCGAGCAACTTTGGAGAATTGAGGAATGTATTGCGGTGCATAACACCATATCTCACAATCTCCATATTTTCAAGTCCCGGGATAAGCGAAAAAACTCGCTTTTGTTCGCCGAATGTAAGATTGGTCTGGAATCCTACAATGTTGAACATAGTTCCCTCTTGATTTTCTTTCCTAAGTTGAACAACTGCATAAGGTCGCTCATCTTTGTGCGGATTGGTGATGCCCACAGGTCTTAGTGGTCCAAAACGCATAGTATCTTCGCCCCTTGATGCCATAATTTCGATTGGCATACAACCATCGAACACATTGACATCAAAGTCGTGAAGCGGTGCACGTTTGGCATTTATCAGCTCGTTGTAAAAGTGCAAATACTCTTGTTTGTCCATAGCACAATTTAGATAATCGCTGTCGCCTTTGTTGTATCTTGCCCCCCAAAACGCCTTGGTCATATCTATGCTGTCCGCCATAACAATAGGAGCTACGGCATCGAAAAAGTATAGATAATCTTTGCCCAAAATTCTGCCTATTTCTGTTGCCATTTTGTCTGAGGTCAACGGACCTGTTGCAATGACAGTTGGACAAGATGTATCGATTTTTTCCACTTCTTCACGCACAATTTGGAGCGATGAAAACTTGCTCAATTCTTGTTGGACAGCCCTACTAAAAAGCTCTCTGTCCACTGCCAAAGCTCCACCTGCTGGCACTTGGGTTTTGTATGCACAACGAAGTAGCATACAATCCAAAATTTCTAGTTCGGCTTTGAGTTGACCTGAACCTGTGTCACTCGCCATTGATTTCAAGCTGTTAGAACATACAAGCTCAGCTAGGTTGGTTGTCTTGTGACAAGGAGTACTCACCTCACTGCCACGCATCTCATATAGCTTGATTGCATATCCTCTTTTGAGCAACTGGTAGGCACATTCACAACCTGCCAATCCACCGCCTATTACGTTTACAACTTGATTGTTCATCTATTATTCTTCACTCTTTTTTATGATTTCGGTATGCTTACAATCACGATTGGTGCATACATATTTGGTTTCGTCCTTAGTCTTGACAATTTTCATCACGCCATGACAATCTGGACAAAAATATGGTGCTGGCACGTCCCATGCAATGAACGAACACTCTGGATAGCCTGAACAACTGTAGAATGGCTTGCCCTTCTTAGATATCTTTTTGTATACTGGGCGACCACATTGTGGACAGGTTGCTGCTGGCTCGCCATAAGGCTTGGTGTTGCGACATTTTGGGAAGTTTGGACAAGCAAGGAATTTGCCAAATCTGCTGTCCTTGATGACCATTTTTGCTCCGCATTTTTCGCAAATAACATCAGTTTCTTCGTCCTTTGGCTTAACTTTTACGCCATCGTACTGCACTTGCAAAACTTTTTTGTGGAAGTTTGGATAGAAGTCATCGATAACATCATACCACTTGACTTTGCCATCTTCAATCTCATCAAGTCGCTTTTCCATAGAAGCGGTAAACTTGGTTTCCATAATGTCAGGGAAATACTTTATAAGTTGGTCACATACAATCTCGCCAAGCTCGGTTGGATAGAGATTTTTGCTCTCTTTGTCTACATATTGACGCTTAATCAATGTAGATATGGTCTTTTCGAACGTACTTGGTCTGCCAATTCCGTTGTCTTCCATAGCTTTGATGAAAGAACCGTCGGTATATCTTGCAGGTGGCTTGGTGAACTTTTGCTCGCCTGTCACTTCTTTGCACTTCATTGCCTCGCCCTCATCGAACGATGGAAGTGTCTTGGCATTAGCTTCATCGGTAGATGAGTAAACTGCGGTAAATCCTTGGAATAAACAAGTCTTGCCTTTGAGAACATAGCCGAACTTGTCGCCGTTGTTGTCGGATACGATATGCACGTTGAGTGTATCATACACGGCTGGTGCCATTTGGCTTGCCAAAAATCTGTCATAAATGAGCTTGTACAATCTGTACTCATCACGCTTGATTTTATCTTTCAATGACTCTGGAGTCCTGTCCAAAGTGATAGGTCTGATTGCTTCGTGGGCATCTTGTGCTGCCTTGGAAGTGCCATAAATATTTGGTTTCTTTGGCGCAAAGTTGTCACCATAATTGTTCTTGATAAATTCCAAAGCCTCGGCTTGTGCCTCTGCGGATACTCTCACGCTGTCCGAACGGATATAGGTAACAAGCGCAACTTGTCCTTCACCTGCCACTTCGACACCCTCGTACAACTTTTGGGCAACTTGGGATACCTGAGTTGCACTCATACCCAACTTGGAAATTGCATCTTGTTGCATAGTAGAAGTGGTAAATGGCGCACTTGGCTTGGATTGGGATTGGGCACGTTTGATGTTGTCAATGCTCCATTCGCCATTCTTGCTGCCCTCGATAATGCTGTCGGCTTGGTCTTTGCTCTTGACTTTGGTCTTTTTGCCACCAATGTCGTTGAAGTCGCATTTGTAAGCGGTAGCACCCTTTTCTTTGGTAAGTTTGGCGGTGATATTCCAATATTCTTCTGGCTTGAAATCTCTTATCTCTCGCTCTCTCTCCACAATCATACGGAGTGCAACTGACTGAACACGACCTGCACTCAATCCGCTCTTGACTTTGCGAGAGATGATAGGCGACAACTCATAACCCACCAATCTGTCAAGCACACGGCGAGCTTGTTGGGCATCTACCAATTCCATGTTGATATTGCGTGGATTTTGGATAGCTTTGAGTACTGCTTTTTTAGAAATTTCGTTGAACACTATACGAGTGTCAGGCTCGTGCAAATCACATACTTGCGCTAGGTGCCAACTGATTGCTTCTCCCTCTCTATCGGGGTCGGCTGCAAGATAAACTTTGTCAGCGTGAGCAATCTCTTTCTTAATCATATCAATGGTAGCCTTCTTTTCGGAAGGAATCTCGTATTCTGGTTTGTATTGGTTCTTTACATCAATACCGGTACGGCGTTGTGGAAGGTCTCTTACATGTCCTTTCGATGCCACAACTCGATAATCTTTGCCCAAATACTTGGATATTGTTTTTGCTTTATGTGGTGACTCCACAATAATAAGATCCATTTGTTCTCCTTATAACTTAGGACTACGCATATAGTAGTTGCCTGATAATTTTCTGATAAGTCCGTATATTTCCATTTCGCTGAGCAAAGCACTAAGCTCGCCCACACTCATTTTGCTGTCTGCAATCAAAGTGGTAAAATGCACTTCTTCATCATCTTTCAACAAATTGAGTATGACTTGTTGCTCCATAGTCAACTGCACGGCAAGTTCTTCTTTGTCCACCTTGGAATCATCTCCGACAATATCCTCTGGACAAGTCACCATTGTGCCTTGCAAATCTTTGAGCATTTGGTTGCCACCTTTGCTTTGGCTAGCAAAAATACTGCCTGGTATAATATACAATTCTTTGCCTTGGTCAAGGGCACAATTGGCTGTGATGAGCGAGCCACTGTTGAGTCCTGCCTCAGGTATGAGTACGCCATTGCTAAGTCCGCTGATAATGCGATTACGCTCTGGGAATCTGAACGCATGCACGCCTGTGCCTATAGGATATTCGGACACCATCAAGCCCTCAGTGATAATGCTTTGGGCAAGCTCTAGGTTCTCTGCCGGATAAACTTGGTCAAGTCCTGTGGCTACAACGGCTATGGTCTTGCCTCCCATCTCGAGAGTTGCTCGATGAGCTGCGCTGTCTATGCCTCGTGCCAATCCGCTGATTATACAAATATCCCTTTGGACAAACTTCTGCACAAAGCACTTGGTCGCATCTTTGCCATATCGGGTCGCCTTGCGAGTGCCTACTATCGCCAAAATGTTGGCTCTGAGCAAGTCCACATCGCCACGACAATACAACACAACTGGCGGGTCGTATATGTCCAACAAAGCCTTTGGATACATATCTCTCACACGAGTGATTGCCACCACGCCAAGCTCTTCCATTTGACTGATCATTTCATCGGCTTCGCTTAGGTCATCATAGAGTTCTCTCGGATGCTCTACGCTGTCGAACATGCTCATTTTCTTCTTGATAGAAGTCTCTCTCGAGAGCAACATCAAGGCTTTGTCATCATCGGTATATCTCATTCCCAATATTTCCTATCTAGCGAACGATATTGAATTGCCTCAGTGATATGCACTGGCAAAATATTCTCCGAGCCGTCTAGGTCGGCTATCGTTCTGGCTACTTTCAAAATTCTTGTACTGCCACGAGCCGACAAGTTGAGCTTCTCGAAAGCATTTTTTAGCAACACTTCGCAAGACTTGTCCAATGCACAATACTTCTTGACCTGAGCATTGGTCATATAAGCATTGACAAACACGCTGGTGCCTTTGTATCTCTCTCGTTGGATGGCTCGAGCCTTTTCGACACGCTTTTTGATTTCGGCACTGCTCTCTTCGTTGGAAGTGCCTCTGAGTTCTTCATAGCTTATGTTGTCTACTTCTATCTGCAAGTCAATTCTGTCAATGAGCGGACCGCTGAGCTTGGATACATATTTGTGAATTTCGTTGGCGGTGCATTTGCATTGTTGAGTTTTAGAGCCAAAATTGCCACAAGGACAAGGGTTCATACTCGCTACCAACATAAATTTTGCTGGATATTCTAGCGATTGTTTGGCACGTGACACTGTCACATAACCATCTTCCAACGGCTGTCTAAGTGTTTCCAAAGTTTTGCGTTGGTATTCTGGCATTTCATCTAGGAACAACACTCCGTTGTGAGCTAGGCTGACTTCGCCAGGCTTGGATTTCGAACCGCCACCTATGAGCGAAGGAATAGTCGCCGTGTGGTGAGGCGTGCGGAATGGGCGTTGGCATACAATGCCCTTTTGGGTGTCCAAAATGCCTGCGATTGAGTGTATTTTGGTCACTTCGATAGCTTCCTCGAAACTCATATCAGGCATGATAGTTGGCACACACTTCGCCATCATAGTTTTGCCTGCTCCAGGTGGCCCTATCATCAAGATATTGTGTCCACCAGCTACAGCAATTTCGATAGCACGCTTGGCTACATATTGTCCTTTGACTTCGCCAAAATCTACACTATATTTGTTGCCGTTCTCGATAGATACAAACTCTTTGGTCTCGAGCGGTTGGAATTGTCTTGTGCCTGCCAAAAATCCTACTACATCTTGGAGATTGTCAAGTGCATAAATCTCGCAACCCTCGACATAACTAGCTTCTTCGGCATTGGCTTTTGGAATGATGAATTTGCGGTGTCCTGCTTGGAGTGCAGAAATGAGCAATGGCATCATTCCTTTGATATGTCGCAAAGAGCCATCGAGCGACAGCTCCCCTACGAATACATAATCTTTGTAATTGTCGCACTCGAGCTGTTCACTGGCAACAAGCATAGCTACCGATATGGCAAGGTCAAAATATGAGCCTTCTTTTTTGCTGTCGGCAGGAGCTAGGTTGATTGTCACCTTTTTTAGAGGGAAAGCAAAGCACGAATTTTTGATGGCAGATCTCACACGCTCCTTAGACTCCTTGATAGCCGTATCGCCCAATCCGACGATGTCATAGCTAGGAAGTCCTGCGTTGAGGTCGACCTCTATCTCTACTTTGTATCCGTCCACTCCACTGAGTGCATAACTGTCAAGTTTTGCAAGCATAAACTACCTTATTTGGTTTTCTTAACCCATTTGAACGAACAAATATATGCTAGTTCTTCTTTCATTTTGCGTCTAAGTGGTGGCAATTCCACTTCTTTGTCATATGCCACAATGTCTGTCACTACAAAAATGTAGTAAATCATCAATGCAACTGATACCACACTGAAGAAAATGTATGCAGCATTTTTTGGCAAGAAGTTGTAAACTTTTTCAATTTGGGTACTGGTTATAACGCCGTTGATAGACATAAGTGTTGCCATGTTGATGAATGAAGTTGTACTCAATCCTATAAAGCAGTTGTACACTCTCTTTTCTGTGTTGACTGCAAGATATACAAGCATAATCACCAAAGCAAGTGGCAAAATATCAATCACTGAGCCAGCTCCTAGGAGTGCATAAGCAGCTACCATAGCTGATGACATAAGCACCAAACTAAGTCTGTTGTGTTTCAATACATAAGCGATTGACACTAGTCCTGCCATAGCTAACACGAACAACCAGTTGAATACTTCGAATGTGGTATTGCGAGTCATCACATTGCCCACACCAAAGACTGCGTACAAGCTGTAGCTGTTGTTAGATAACAATGTTTGGGTCTTGAAGAATGTGAACATTTTCTTGAAAATGTAAATCACGTTGCCCTTGGCAATTTCTTCGTAACATAGTGCGATAGATAGTGCAAAGAAAATCAAGAGAGATAGCACCATTGACAAACATATCGAAAGTCTTTGTTTGGAGTCTTGGACGATGCCGAATATTTGGAATACCAAGATGATTGGGAGTAGCAACAAAACATAATTGTTGAATGCTAGTGCCAACATAAAGAAAATTCCGCTAGGAACATACTTCTTGTCCAAGATTGAATTCATCATAGCAATCACAAGTGCGAATGAGATAGCACTCATGGTCGAATACAATACGCCGTATACAAAGAATACTGGCACGAAAGCATAGATTGCTGCAAAGATTGTGCTACGCTTTTCCATTTCTGCTTGGGATATGCGGTCAGAGCTAAAATGCTTTTGTCCCAATCCGAAAATCATATAGCAAATTATGATATCAGCGATGAGCGCTGGCATACGGAGCAAAATGGTATAACCCAAAGAACCAATCTCTATGCCTGCCTTTTCTACAACCAATCCCATAAGTCCTAGTAGATATACCACTCCGACTGGTTGGTTGAGTCCAGTGCTGGCAGAAATACAATTCTTGAAGCCTTTTTCGTTGATGTACTTGATGAAACTGCCGAATTGGTCAAGGTTGGAGTCAAAGCCATAAGTGGTAAGTAGGAGAATAAATCTAACTACGAACGCTCCCACCAACACGAACAAGAAAATCGAGAATGGTGAAGAAAGTGCTGTGGCTACCTTGTTGAGTTTTTCTTCTTTTTCGACAGGTCTAAGCTCGAGAGGAGTTGAGGTCTTGCGAATCATAAAGTACATAGTGTAGAGCATGAATACGCCGAGTATTGCAAGTACAACTACAAAGCTCACTGACACTGGAGTGCTGAGGTTCTTGTTGCTGTCTGTTGCAAGAGTCGAAAGTGTACCTGTGTATGTTGGTGGCACTTGTTTGACAGGAGTCAAAGAAATATTGTCAAATCCAACGCTACCTGCTACCAAATCGTTGGCAGTACCAAGTGTTGCGACAAGTGTATATTGTCCGCTTTTCTTGACATTGAAGTACACAGTGTATTCTTGCCATTCGGTAGATGACTTGGTGACATTGATACCCAAAAATTCGCTATCTTCTAGGAAGCCTACTCTCGCACCGACATTGTTGGTTGGAGTGATTTTGTCAGCTTTTACCATAGCTTTTAGCTCATAGGTCTTGCCGGCTTTCAAATTGACTGTTTGGCTGATATACTTAGTTGCTTTGATAGCACTGCCACAATCAAAATATGCGTACTTTTTGCCAAGCTCTGCCACATAGTTATCTGTTCCGGGAATGTTCTCCAAGAACTTAATCTCACTGCTAGATGCGGTTTGCTTCCAGCCAAGCACAACGTTGTCGGTAGACACATTGTCAAAAGAGCCGTTTTCTAGGCTTGTTGTATATTTGTTGGAGCAACCTACCAAAAGGCTGAGCGCCAACACAATTATCAACATTGTCACAAATAGTTTTTTTCTCATATATTCCTCTCCGATGGATAGTCAAATATATAATATAATAAAATAAAGCTTTTGACAAGCCCTAAAATAAAAATTTTATATTATAATTAAATAAAGAGTATGATTTTTTAAGTTTGGGAGTTTTTTCGACAAATTTCTCAAACTTTGTTCAAATTTTGATTTTTCAACAACCGACTTTGCTTTTTATTGCCTATCAACACCAGCCAAAATCTTTGATTGCTGTCCAAAACAAGATATTGTAGTTTTGCCCTACACTGCCACATTTGCTTTGAGAATATGCCCTATCAATCTTGCTGTGAGTGTGAGCAACACCAACATTTCTATGCCAAAAAGTAGACAAAAAAAGTCAAAATTCTCAATACGTATTGACATTTTAACCAAAATTGTAAAAAAATAAGGAAGTCTGACGACTTCCTTACAATGCTTATTTGAAAACTTCTCTGAGTCTTGCAGCCTTACCAACTCTGTCACGCAAGTAGTAGAGTTTTGCTCTTCTAACTTTACCATGACGAACGATATCAATATGGTCAATCTTTGGAGAATGAAGTGGGAATGTTCTCTCAACACCTACTTTGAAAGACAACTTTCTAACAGTAAATGTCTCACGAATGCTACCATTCTTCTTTGCGATAACGACACCCTCAAAAGCTTGAAGTCTTTCTCTCTTTCCTTCAACTACTTTTACGAAAACTTTTACGGTGTCACCGATTTCGATATTTGGCAAATCAGTACGCATGTTTTCTTTTTCGATTACATTGATTATGTTACTCATGACTTATACCTCCACATAATACGAAACATTCATACAAAATCTGCGTTTTTTGATTCTCAGAGGAATGCTCGAAGTCTTTTGCTATGCTATTCTACCACATAATTATATTTGTGGCAAGCATTTTTGTATAGTTTATTTACAAAATATATAGTTTTGTCAAAATTTTTGGTTTTGGCGTTTACTTTGGTCAAGTCTTGGAACTTTTATCTTCCACATACCTCGAAAGCGTTCTCGATATGCTCGATTTTGTTCTTCAAAATACATATCACGTCAAAGCGACAATCCACGTTATGCAACTTTTTTAAAAGCAAATAATACCTTGCCACACCTATGATATTGCGGACCTTAGCTGGGGTGATTGCCTCCACCGGCATGCCAAAAAGCGTGTTTTTCCTTGCCTTGACTTCCACGAATACCAAAGTATCTTTGTCCTTGGCAATTATGTCAATCTCGCCTATTTTGCAAGAATAATTTCGCTCTACTATCTCATAACCTTTGTTTTGCAAGAACTCAATCGCTTGACTCTCGCCTTCTATACCTGTCTTTCTGTTGTTCATACAAAATTCTTGATAAAAGTCCTTCTGTGGATAGGACAAGCCCCCTTTTCTTTGATTGCTTGGATATGCTGAGCCGAGCCGTAACCTTTGTTGGAAGCAAATCCATACTCAGGATATACCGCATCATACTCTTTCATCAATCTATCTCTGTACACCTTGGCAATGATTGATGCACAAGCTATGCTATAACTTTTGGCATCGCCTTTGATTATCGGCTCGATTGGCACGTTGGTATGTATATCCACTGCATCAATGAGTACAACATCTGGTGTCACCTGCATATTTTCGATAGAATTTTTCATACATTCTTTGGTCGCATTGAGTATGTTTATCTCATCAATTCTCTTCTCGTCTGCAAGCTCTATGCGATAGGATATTGCCTTATCCAAAATGATGTCATACAACATCTCACGCTTTTTTTCGCTGAGTTTTTTGCTGTCGTTGACACCTTGGATAATGTCCTCATCGCCGAGTGGCATAATGACACAAGCCACAACCACAGGTCCTGCAAGCGGTCCTCTGCCCACTTCGTCAACACCTGCAATTTTGCTTAGGTTTTGTCCAATATATTTGTGCTCGTATTCAAGCATAGTCATAGTATCGTGCTTTGCTCTCATAGTCCGTCCGATGCCAAGTCTAGCATAACTTTGCCGAATTTTCCTTTCTTGAAGTCATCTACAATGATTTTGGCAACTCTGTCATAATCATAGCCACTGCGAGTTTTGACAACTCCTCTCACTTGGGCTACTTGGTCAAAAATCTCGATATTGTCACTCAAAAACTCTTGCATTTTGTATCTTTCACAAAATTCTGTGATGTTGCGTGTTCTACAAAACTCTATCATTTCCAAAGCAAGCTCATCCAGATGCAAAATATCTTCCTTGATTGAGCCTACGAAAGCCAAATATTTTGCTCGCTCTTGGTCCTCAAAAGCTGGTGGCAAACTGCCGGGAGTATCGAGTAATTCTATACCCTCCGCAATACTTACCCACTGCTTGCCTCTTGTCACACCCGGGCGGTTGCCTGTGATAGTTTTTTTGCTGCGACAAATGCTGTTGATGAGTGTGGATTTGCCTGTATTTGGCACTCCAACTACCATTGCTCGCACAATTTTGTTGGCTCCTTTTTGGGCAAACTTGGCGATAACTTCGCTGTTAAGTTCTTTGATTTTGTCAATGATTTGGTTGCGTTCTCTGCCGCCTACACTGCTCACAGCAATAGCTTGTTTGCCTACTTTTTTGAACACCTCGAGCCACTCTCTGACCAATCTCTCTTCCACAAGGTCACGCTTGTTCAACACATATAGCGTTGGCTTGGTGCCTATCATTTTGTCGAAAGTCGGATTGAGTGAGGACCTGACAGCCCTACAATCTAGCACATAAATAATACAGTCAACCTGCTTGATTGACTGCTCCATCATGCGCATAGCTTTGGTCATGTGTCCTGGGAACCATTGGATATGCATCAGTTCATTTCCTCGAAAAGTCTGTCATAAATCTCGAAAACTTGGGATATTGTTTCTTCGTTGTCCACAATATAAAGTTGCTTATTGTCGGTATCAATCTCGAACACATATCCGGCATCTTCGGTGTTGCCACTTTCATAGTCTTCTTTTTCTACCAAAATAACAAACATACGCTTGTCGAACGGAATGGTAGCAATTTGCTCGAAAATATGCTTTTCGCCATTGTTGTCGGTAAGCACGATTGGACGATCGCAATTCTCGTCCAGTATCATTTCTACTGCTTTGGTGCTGTCGTATTTCATACTATACCTCCTTGTCTTTCAACAAATCTGGGCGACGCTCACGTGTGATTTCCAACTGCTTGGCATATCTCCACTTGGCTATCTCGCCGTGGTTGCCAGATAACAAAACTTCTGGCACTTCCATACCCTCAAAAACTTGTGGTCTTGTGTATTGGGGATATTCCAACAGACCGCTCGAAAAACTCTCTTCGCTGGTCGATTCGTTACTTCCCAACACTCCGTCCACATATCTCGCAACTGCATTGATAGTCACCATAGCAGGCAATTCTCCACCGGTAAGCACATAGTCACCGATAGACAACTCTCTGTCTATGTCCATATCAATAATGCGTTGGTCAATTCCTTCATAATTGCCACACACAAAGAGCAACTTGTCGGTCTTGGCAAGCTCTTCCACAATGCTTTGGGAAAGTGTAGCACCCTTTGGTGACATATAAATTCTAATATATTCGTGATTAGGATCAAGATCTTGAATGGTCGAATGCAATGGCTGTGGTGTCATCACCATGCCTGCCCCACCACCGAATGGATAATCATCGCACTTTTGGTGCTTGTCCAAAGAATAATCTCTGATATTGTGCACCGAAATATCAAGCAAGCCTTTTTGTCTTGCTTTACCAATAATGCTCGCATCTAAGCTGTCGAACATCTCTGGGAAAAGTGTTGCGATTTTAATCCTCATAAAGTGCTAAGTCCTCGTATGCCTCTCTATCCAATCTGACCACTTTTTGCTCGATATCCACGCCCTCAATAATGCGGTCGATTGCAGGAATCATCGACTCCTTGCCTGACTTTTCTTTGATGACATAAATATCTGCGCTGCCATATTGCAAAATGTCCTTGATTGTGCCAATTTCTTGGTCATCAATCATCACCTTACAACCGATAATATCCACGATAAAATATCTATCTTTCGGCAATTTGACCGCATCTTTGCGATCTACTTTGATATCTTTGTTGCGAAGGAGTTCCGCCTTGTCACGGTTGTCCACTCCCTCCAAAGTCAAAAATACTCCACCAGCAAGGCGACAACCTGTCACCGCATAGAGAGTATCCTGAACATACACTGATTTTAGTTCCTTAAAACGCAACAAGTCATCAGTGAGCGGACTTATCTTAATCTCTCCTCTGATGCCTTGTGGTTTTGCTATTGTTCCAATAGTGATTTTATCCATTATTTTTCGATAATCTCCACCGAAACTTTTTGGCTGTTGCGACCGCTACCAGCTTTTACAAGTGTACGAATCGCCTTGGCAATTCTACCTTGTTTACCGATAACTTTGCCGATTTCACTTTTGTCTGCGACAATGTTGATAACTTGGATTCCATCAACGACTTCGGATTGTACACTCACGTTGTCTTTGTTGTCTACCAATTCTTCAACGATAAATCTTACCAATTCTTCCATAATTACTTGATGATTTCTTCTTTCTTCAAAAGCGCTCTTACAGTTTCTGTTGGTTGTGCGCCGTTTGCGAGCCATTTAAGAGCTTTTTCGCTGTCGATTTTTACTTCAGCTGGTTGTTTGGTTGGGTCATAGTAACCGATATTGTCGAGGTATTGGGCATCTCTTGCTTTTCTCTCATCAATTGCTACGATACGATAAAAAGGTGCTTTCTTTGCTCCCATTCTTGTAAGTCTAAGTTTTACTGCCATTTTCTTTCTCCTTTGTGGTCTTTTGACCTATAAAATTGTTTTTATTTTTATTTTTTATCTATATTAGAATGGTAATCTCATACCACGCTTGCCCATATTGTTCATCTTGCTCATCATATCCTTGGTCTGAGCAAATTGTTTGAGAAGTGCGTTGACATCTTGGATAGATGTGCCGCTTCCTGCTGCGATACGACGCTTTTGGGAGGACTTGATGATGTCAGGATTTTGTCTTTCCCTTGGAGTCATCGACAAGATGATTGCTTTTGTTTGGGCAACTTTCTTTTCATCAATGTCGAGGTCTTGACCTTTGAGCTTGCCTGACAATCCCGGAATCATACCAATCATTTGTTGGATATTGCCCATGCTCTTCATCTTCTCGAATTGAACTAGGTAGTCTTCCAAAGTAAAGCTGTTTTCTTTGAATTTCTTTTGCATCTCTTTGGCTTCTTCTTCGCTGTAAGCGTTCTGAGCCTTTTCGATGAGAGTAAGCACGTCGCCCATTCCCAAAATACGAGATGCCATACGGTCAGGATAGAAAATCTCGATGTCGCTGAGTTTTTCGCCTGTTCCACAGAATTTGATTGGCTTGCCTGTCACCGCTCTGATACTGAGTGCAGCACCGCCACGAGTGTCGCCGTCCAACTTGGTAAGTACAACACCTGTTACGTCCATTACCTCATTGAATTTTTGGGCAACGTTGACTGCGTCTTGACCTGTCATAGAGTCCACGACCAACAACACTTCGCTTGGTTTGAAAGTCTTTTTCAATCCCTCGATTTCGTTCATCAATTCGTCATCGATATGAAGTCTGCCTGCTGTGTCGACAATAACGATATCGTTTTGGTTCTTTTCAGCCTCTTTCAAAGCACCTTTGACAATCTTTTGTGGGTCGATTTGTCCCATTTCAAAGACAGGCACGTTGGCATTTTTGCCCACAACTTGCAACTGCTTGATAGCTGCAGGTCGATAGATATCGCACGCAACTAGGAGTGGGTTTTTGCCTTGTTTGCGGAGCATAACCGCCAACTTGCCACACATTGTGGTCTTACCACTACCTTGGAGTCCACACATCAAAATGATTGTCGGTGGCTTGTCCGATATCTCTATTTTGGAATGATTGGTACCCATAATGGCAACCAATTCATCATTGACTAGCTTGATAACTTGTTGGGTAGGATTGAGTCCTTTGAGGATATCTTCGCCTACCGCCTTTTCGGTAACATTGTTGACAAATTGTTTTACAACCGAAAAGTTGACGTCAGCTTCGAGGAGTGCAACTCTTACCTCTCTCATAGCTTGTTTTACTTCAAGCTCGGTAAGCTTGCCTTTATCTCTCAATTTGGAAAAAATATGCGACAACTTGTCACTGAGTCCACTAAATGCTCCCATAATTCTCCTTCTTGGCTATTCTTCCAAAATCGCCAAAATTTCCTTAATTTCTTGCTTTTGCTTGTCGTTGGCAACACTCTCCAACTCAATCAAAAGTTTTCGCATTCGATATGTCTTGTTCACAAGCCCCAATTTTTCTTCCATAGTAACCAAAGATTTTTCGGCTCTGCGGAGTGCATCACGCACTGCTTGGGGAGATATGTTGTACTCTGCACCTATCTCAGCAAGTGACATATCTTGGTCATAATACTTGCGGAGAAGCTGGCTTTGGTAGTCGGTAAGCATACCGCCATAATAGTCGTTGTATACACTATAAAACAGTTTACTTTGCTTTTCCATATCAGCCTGCCGTAAAGTATTTTTCCTTGTCTAAAGTATTTTTCCTTTACACTTATACCATATCTAAATAGCGTTGTCAATTATTTTGCTCAAAAAAGTAGCAGTTTTGGACAAACTGCTAGCTTATTTAGAACAATTCTGTGATAAAATCTTCGGCATTGAACTCTAACAAGTCGTCCACGCCTTCTCCCACGCCAACAAAAACTATCGGCATTTCTCTCTCGACAGATATCGCAAACACAACTCCGCCCTTGGCAGTGCCATCGAGTTTGTTAAGAATAATTCCGTCGATATCTATGATTTCATCGAACGCTTCTACCTGTGCTACTGCATTTTGTCCAGTGGTTGCATCAAGTACAATGTATGTGCGGTAATCGGCATTTGGGCATTCTCTCTCTACGACTTTGTTGATCTTAGAAAGCTCGTTCATCAGATTTTTCTTGTTTTGAAGTCTGCCTGCTGTGTCAATCAAAACAACATCAGTATTCTTGGCTTTGGCTGATGACAAAGCATCGAACACAACCGCCGCTGGGTCAGAACCTTCTTCGTGCTTGATAATACGCACCTTTGAGCGGTTTGCCCACACTTCGAGCTGTTCGCTAGCTGCCGCTCTGAATGTGTCTGCCGCTGCCAAAACAACCGATTTGCCTTGGTTGGTAAAATATTTTGCAAGCTTGCCAATGGCTGTGGTTTTGCCCACACCGTTGACACCTGCCACCAATATAACAAGCGGATAAGAATAAGGCTCTATCTCATAATTGATAGAATCTATCATAATTTCTCTGAGAAGATCTTTGGCATCTTCAGCCTTTTTGACACGCTTTTCATAACAAGCTTGCTTGAATTCTTCGAGGATTTGCTCGCTAGCTTCCACTCCCAAATCGGAAGTAATCAACGCTTCTTCTAGCTCATCGTAAAATTCATCATCAAGCTCTCTTGCCACGAACAAAGCATAGAACTTCTTAGACAAACTCTCCTTAGTTTTTCTTAGCCCTTGGGCTATCTTACTAAAAATTCCCATAATTCTCCTAAATTTTAGTCATTGTCTAACTGGCTATGTTTGACTGCATCGGCAAGCGAAACGGATACCACCTTGGATACACCTTTCTCTTGCATGGTCACGCCGTAAAGTCTATCTGCAAGCTCCATAGTAGGCTTTCTGTGGGTGATAACGATGAATTGGGTACCCTTAGAAAATCTGCTTAGATATTTTGCAAAAAGTCCTGCGTTGGCATCATCAAGCGCCGCCTCAATCTCATCTAGCACACAGAATGGCATTGCTTTTAGCTTTAGAATAGCGAACAAAATTGCGATTGCAATAAGTGCTTTTTCTCCACCTGAGAACAATGTGATAGACTTCAAAGTCTTTCCTGGTGGCTCGGCATAAATTTCGATACCTGCCTCCAATGGGTCCTCGCCCTCTTCGACATCTTCTATGACAAGTTTGCCCTGTCCACCGCCAAACAATTCTTTGAATACAATTTGGAAGTTGGCATTTATTTTCTCGAATTCGCTGTCAAAACGAGTTTTCATCTCTTTTGCCATATCCTCGATAATCTTGTTGAGGTCATCGGCTGTGGCTTGCATATCATCTCTTTGAGTCTTTCGCTCTTGGTACAACTCGCCCTCTATCTTGAATTGCTCGATAGCGTCTAGGTTGACTACGCCCAAAGCATTCTTTTCTTTTTTGAGCTTGTTGATTTCGGCATTGGATTTGACTGGATCAAAGCTGTCGTCACGGTATTGCAAACAACCTTGATAGTCAAGTTCGTACTCTTCTGCGATATGTATCTCTAGATTTGACATCAACTCATCAATCTTTTCGAGTGCTGCTTGTTGCTTAACTTTGCTCTCGCTAGTTGACAAAATCTCTTTGTTCAAGCTGTCCTTTTGGGCGGTAAGCTCTACAATTTCTTTGCCAAGCTTCTTCTTGTAATCATCCAAAGAAGCAATCTTGTCGATGAGTGCTTGATACTTTTTCTTGTCATCTTCACTGACAACTGCTGTGTCGAGATTGTTTTGAGCTTGATAAATTCTCTCTTCCAATCCGCTGACCATTGACTTAGAGTTGGCAAGCTCTTCAGTTAGGCTGGTAAGCTCGATATTTACACGCTTGACTGCACTGTTTAGATTGTCGATTTCGCTGTCTATACCGCTAATCTTGACTTTGAGGTCTGTCACACGCAAGCCAAGCTCATCTTTTCTTCGCTTTTTCTCATCGAATTCTGCACGCTTTTTGTTGGCTTCATCATCTACGTTGGTGCGTTTGCCAAGCGCATCTTCACCCTTTTGGTCAATGTCCTTGATTGCTTGATCGATATAATCAATTTTGGCTTGAATGATATTCTTTTGGTTGGTTGCTTTGGCAAGTTGGTTTTGCAATTCTTCCAATCTGCCCACAACCTTATCGAGCTTACCATTCTCAGTCGCATAAGCAACCTCAGCGTTCTTAACTTCCTCTTCGTATTCGGTAAGTTGGGCTTGCAACTCTTCAAGTTCTTCACTGCCGTCCTTGAAAATTCGCATTGCGTTGTGATATTTTAACTTGTACTCTGCGAGCAACTTGTTGGCATTCTCTAGCTCTCTTTCTTGGCTCAAAATGCTAGATGTTTCGGACTTCTTAGAACCACCTGACAAGCTACCTGTGGTGTTGATAACATCGCCTTGCAAAGTCACAATCTTGACAGCATAGTGATACTTTCGAGATATCTCGACAGCGCTGTCCATATCCTCACAAATCAATGTTCTGCCCAAAAGTCCGCTAAAAATGTTGTTGTATTTTGGGTCATATTTGATGAGTTTGGAGGCAATGCCCAGACAACCACGCTCGTTGAGAATTGGCATATACATAGACTCCAATTCTCTTGGCTTGAAGCTAGTAAGTGGCAAGAATGTCACTCTGCCATAGCGGTTGCGTTTTAGATATTCGATAAGGAATTTTGCATCTTCCTCATTCTCGGTAACGATGTTTTGCATACTGCCGCCAAGCGCCATTTCGATAGCTGTTTCGAGCTGGCGTGGCACGTTGATAAGTTCGGCAACTAGACCTTGGATACGAGCTTTGACTACCGCCTCACGACCAGCAGCTTGCATAAGTTTTTGGACTGCCGCACCAAAACCGCCATAGTCGTTCTTCAAGTCATTCAAAATCTTGCACTTCATTTCCAAGGAGTTGATGCTTCCGAGCAATTCTTTGGCTTCTTCTCTAGACTTTTCTACCTTGGATTTTAGTTGCATTGTGTCAGCTAGCACTTCGTTCTTGTTTTGGGCTAGCATAGACTTTTCTTTGCGATATCTCTCTACCGACTCTTCATAGTTGGCTTTGAGCTTTTCATCATTTTGAATTTGGCTCTTGATGTCCTCTATCTCTATACTAAGCTCGCCAATACGAGATATAGACAAGTCACGCTCGGTCATCAATTTGCCGAGGTCAGCTTTGATTTCGCCAATGCTTTCGAGTGCTTTCAAAAGCTCAGTGTTGGACTCTTCGATTTGTTTTTCGTTGGAAGCAATCTCTTCAGCAAGTGCCAAAAATTCCTTCTCGCACTCAGCAAGGTAGTTGGAACTGTCCTCTTTGTCTTCCCTTTCCATATTGAGTCTTGACTCACAATCTCTAAGCTCGATTTTTTTCTTGTCAATCTCTTCCTCGATGCTTACGATACGCTTTGCATAGTCATTGCGTTGGGTTTGGAGTTGGGATATTCTCTCAGACAAAGTGCTGCCTTGACCTTTGATTGATTCGGCATAAACTGCCATTTCGGTTTGTTGGTCACGGAGCTTGCCGATATATCCATCTACACTGCCTTGTTCTTCCATTTTGGCAGCATAATCTTTCTCTATCTCGCCAACTTTGGCTTGTTTTTCATCAAGGCTTGATTGGAGTGCGGTAAGCTTTTCTTGAATAACTCGCTTTTGCTCATCATTGTTTTCGTACTTATAAATGTACTCGTTGGCTTCCAACACTCTCAGCTTGTCCCTCAGTTCGATGAACTTTTGGGCATCTTCTGATTGCTTGCCAAGTGGACCTAGAATACGGTCCGACTCTTTGATAATATAATCAAGTTGTTGGATATTTTCTTGGGTGCGTGCAAGCTTACGCTCAGCTTCGATTTTGCGTTGTTTGAACTTCAAAATGCCTGCTGCATCTTCAAAAATACTTCTTCTGTCTTTTGGTCTTGCGTTGACAATTTCGTCTATACGACCTTGTCCGACAATGCTGTATCCCTCTCGACCAAGTCCTGTATCTCTTATCAAGTCTTGGATATCCCTCAATCTGCAAGGGATATTGTTGATAAGATATTCGCTCTCTCCACTGCGGAAAAGTTTTCGAGTGATGGTGATTTCTTCATAGTCAACGGTTGGAAAAATCTTGTTTTCGTTGTTGAAAACAAGTGAAACTTCACAAAATGATAGTGATTTTCTTCTCGCTGTGCCGTTGAAAATGACATCTTGCATGCTTTTACCACGCAAGAGTCTTGCACTTTGCTCGCCAAGTACCCAACGGATTGCATCGGCAACATTGCTCTTTCCGCAACCATTTGGACCTACGATACCAGTTATTCCATCATTGAATTTTACTTCGACTTTGTCGGCAAAGGATTTGAATCCAAAAATTTCTATGCTCTTAAAATTCAATTTTAACTCCTTTAACCTAATGCCTTTCTGTTGATTTTCTTTACTCTAATTCTTGTCTTTCTGGATATATTTTTGTCCAAAAAGAAGGCTTTTTCGCCAATTTTTACCACTGATTTTGGCATCTTGAATGCGTACAAACTTGGACATTTGGCAAAAGCATAATTGCCTATGGTGGTAAGTCCCTCTTCCAAAACTACTTCTTGGAGTGCGCCACAGTTGTAGAACGCATCATCACCTATCATAGCCAAACTTGTTCCGCCAACGAACATTGTCAAAACTTTGCAGCCCTCGAATGCTTTTGGCATAATGGTGATAGTATCAGGATTTAGCTCTACACTGGTGATTGTGTTGTTTTCAAAGAAGGCTTTTTCGCCCACAACTCTCACGCTGTTTGGCAACACAATATCACCGCCTTTGCCCACATAGCCAGTCAAAATGCCGTCTTTGATGACAAAATCTTTTTCATCGCATTCGGACTTGATTCTGCTCATACAACCCCTTTCGACAATGGCAACTTCTACCCAACGGATATATTTCAATGCCTTCATTTGTTGGCCTCTTGGAGCATATTTTCTGAGCTTTCTCTCCAACTTTCCGATGAGCCGACAAATTCTGCGGTCAGCTTTGACAACAGCTGGGTCTGATGATGGGTTCGCCAGCTCGAGCAAACCTTTGATTTTGTTCAAGTGTTCGATGCACGCTTGATGACCGTCTGCAATCTCGATGAGCAAATCCATTGTGATTGCATTTTCTCGTAGTGTTGCTTTGTTTTCGCTAAGTCTTGCATTTTTTGTTTTTGACATAATCTTCCTCTTCTTGCTATAACAGCTACAATAGCAACAATTATAGCACATTTTTTGTATAATTTCAATATATAGATATTTATTTTAGATACCCATTTTTTCTAGCACAATTTTTGCACATTTTTGGGTGGCATCTTTTTTGCTTTTGCCCTTGGCTGTCGCCAAAATAGTGCCATCGACAACCACTGCCATAGTAAAGATAGGCTCGTGTTCTTTGCCCTCTCTCGCCACTTCTTGGAATTGTACAACTTTGCCCATTTTCTCGAAATGCTCTTTGAGAGCTGTCTTGTAGTCTTGGACAAAGCACTTGTTGCTACCATTCAGCACCTCTTCAAGTGTACGCTCGACAAACGCCCTAGCAACCGCATATCCGCCGTCTAGATAGATTGCTCCAAGTATGGATTCGTATAGGTCGGACTTGACTTTTTTTGCTCCCACTTGTTTGTTGATGAGCAAGAATTGGTCCAAGCCCATTTGCACTGAGATTTTCTCTAGGCTCTTGCCCTCGACCATATATTCTCTGCGTTTTGTAAGACTGCCTTCGTCTTCGGTCGGATATTTTGCAAAAAGTATTTCGCTGGTCACCAACTCCAACACGCTATCGCCCAAAAACTCCAATCTTTCATAGTTTTCACCGCCATGCAGGTCGGCATAAGACTTGTGCGTGATAGCTTGTCTAAGCAAGGATTTGTCTTGGAACTCATATCCTATGATTTTCTCTAGTTTTTCAAACATTTTGATTTTCCTTGCTCTTGCTCAGTCCTGTGCGAATTTTTTCTATCATATCGTTCTCGACCATTCTGCCACTGGCAAGTATAGCGTTCTTGAAAGCAGTGGCATTGGATGAGCCGTGCGCCTTTACGACAACTTTCTTGACTCCTAGGAACCCTGCGCCGCCTATCTCATCGCTGTTGAACTTTTTCTTAACTCCTCTGAGTGCAGGTTTCAACAACAAATAGCCTAGCTTAGCTCTAAGTCCGCCTTGCATAATGTTGCGTTTGATAAGCTCGAATAGATTGAGCGCCATACCCTCGCTGGACTTCAATACCATATTGCCTGCAAAGCCATCTGTCACCAAAACATCGACTTGGTCGTTCATCAAATATCTTGCCTCCACATTGCCCACAAAGTTGACAGGTGAGGTCTTCAAAAGTGCGTGAGCTTCCTTGGTAAGCGCATTGCCTTTTTCTTCCTCTGCGCCATTGCTGAGCAAGCCCACTCTTGGGTTCTCAATGCCATAACAGCTACGCATATAAGCATCGCCCATAATAGCAAACTCTTGGAGCATACTCGCCTTGCAATCTACATTGGCACCGCCATCAACAATGACAATATATTTGCCATCATCGAGCTGTGGACTCACTGAAGCAAGGGTTGCTCTGGTCACTCCATCAATAAGCTTGACAATGAGCGTTGCCCCTGCAAGCAAAGCACCTGTATTGCCTGCCGACACAATAGCGTCTGCCTCATCATTTGCCAAAGCTCTAAGTCCAACTACCATAGAAGAATTTTTCTTTCGTCTGATTGCCATAGTTGGCATGTCATCATTGGTGATTACTTCATCACAATCAAGGAATTCCACCCTTGACTTGTCATATTCTTTGCCTTCAAGCAATGAGGATAGCTCATCTTTTTTGCCTGCAAGCACAATCGTCAAATTTTTGTTTTCATTGAGAGCTAGAACTGCTCCATCTACTGCACTATGTGGACAGTTGTCACCGCCATAGCAGTCCAAAATAATTTTCATAACATACTCCTTTTATTATATTTTATATATAATAGGCCGAATTGTCAATATCAATCTCAAAGTATCGCAAAATGTTTTGGCAAATCAAGTAAATTTTTGACAAAAATTCAACAAAAAATTATCAACCAACACTTTATCCAAAATAGTTTTTTGAGCGATATGTATCGACTTTTTAGCATTTTTAGCGATTTTTGCCTTTCAAAATTTTGCTTGATGTATATCTGACCTATTTGTCAAAGGCTCAAAAATTTTACATTAGGTTAGTTCTATGCCCAAAATTTTCGTACAAAATACAAAACTCTAAACAACTTCTTTGTATACCTTATCATCTGATTATATTGCATAGCATATGCTCTTCTCTCGCAAGTTGTTTAGTTGCTTTGCTATCTTCAAATAAAACAAAAAAGAGTGACATAAGTCACTCTTTCGATTGTTGAAATAAAATTAGTTTTTCTTTTCTTTCTTTTCAACTACAAGTTGTCCATCGTAGTATCCACAGTTTGGGCAAACTTTGTGATTTTCTTTCAACTCATGGCAATGTCCGCACTCTACAAGACTTGGAGCGCTGATTTTCCAGTTAGCTGATCTGGTATGCTTTCTTTGTTTAGATGTTTTTCCCTTTGGTACTGCCATTTTGACACCTCCATAAATTACTTCAATTCACATTTGCTTGCCTATTATAAAATATTTTTCAGGCTTTGTCAAATAAAAATTGTATTATTTTTGCTTATTTGCCAAGTTTTTATAAAATTTGGCAATTTTGGGTGTTTTCAACCCGAATTGTTATTTTGCCATGCCTTCAACGATTTCTTTAGTTTCTCTTGCGATAACCAATTCTTCGTTGGTAGGAATAATCAAAACTCTTACCCTGCTTCCTTCCATAGTCAAGTCATAGAACTTGCCACGTGCAGTTTTGTTGACTTCCATATCTGCTTTGATACCAAAGAATTCCATATCTTTAAGGATAGCTTCTCTGAACTCTGCGCTGTTTTCACCGATACCACCAGTGAATACTACACAATCAAGTCCATTCATTGCTGCGCTGTAAGAACCGATATATTTCTTTACTTGGTATGCAAACATTTCGGTTGCGAGCAAAGCTCTTTGATTGCCCTCGCTGGCTGCTTTATACAAAGCTCTAGCATCAGAACTTACTCCGCTCACACCGAGGAAACCGCTATTTTTGTTGAGGATTGTAAGCACTTCGCCCACGCTTGCGCCTAGGTTGTTGCACATCATTTCTACTACGAATGGGTCGAGGTCACCACATCTTGTACCCATCATAACGCCTGCAAGTGGGGTCATACCCATAGATGTGTCTACACACTTGCCATTCTTGACAGCTGAGATAGAAGAACCATTGCCAAGGTGACAAGTCACGATGTTTTCGCAAGGCAAGTTGTGAGCTTGGAGGTAGTTGATAGCCTCTTGGCTTACGAACTTGTGAGAAGTGCCGTGAGCGCCATATCTTCTGATTTGATATTTTTCATACCACTCGTAAGGTACGCCGTACATTTTTGCCTTGTCAGGCATAGTTGCGTGGAATCCTGTATCGAATACAACTACGTTTGGCACGTTTGGCAAAATTGACTTACAAGACTTGATACAAGCATTGTGAGCTGGATTGTGAAGTGGAGCTAGGTGAGCAATAGACTCGAGCTTTACCATTTCTTCGTCGCCTACATAAGATGATGCCTTGAAAGCCTCGCCACTTTGAACAACTCTGTGTCCGATAGCGCTGATTTCATCAACGCTGTCGATTACACCAACTTCTTTGTCTACCAAGCATTGCATAACCAAGTCAAGAGCTTGGGTATGGCCATGGATAGGTTGCTCAATCACTTTTTCTCTGCCGTTGAATTTGTGGCAAATATTTGAGCCTTCGATACCAATTTTTTCTACTAGACCTTTGCAAATAACCTCTTCGGTATCCATTTCGATGAGTTGGTATTTTAGTGATGAACTACCCGCGTTTACTACCAAAATTTTCATAATATTCTCCTTGCTTGATTAGTTTAGGCTTGCTTGAACAGCAGTGATTGCCACAACGGCAACAATATCTTCAGCTACACAACCACGAGATAGGTCGTTGACTGGTTTTGCAAAACCTTGACAAATAGGTCCTGTAGCTTCTGCTCCGCTAAATCTTTGGGTAAGCTTATAACCAATATTGCCAGCCTCGAGGCTTGGGAAAATGAATACATTTGCCTTGCCTGCAACTTCACTATTTGGAGCTTTTAGGCTTGCAACTGCAGGAACGATAGCTGCATCGACTTGGAGTTCGCCATCAATCATAATCTCTGGAGCTCTCTCTCTTACGAGGCGAGTAGCTTCTACCACTTTGTCAACATTTTCGTGTTTTGCACTGCCCTTGGTAGAGAATGACAACATAGCAACACGTGGGTCGATACCTGCCAAAGCCTTAGCTGTCTCGGTAGATGAGATAGCAATATCAGCAAGTTGCTCGGCTGTTGGGGCAATGTTTACTGCACAGTCACCAAAAATCATAACGTCGTTGTTTTTGTATGGTGTGCCATCAAATGACATCAAAAATACACTGCTCACAGTCTTTGTACCCGGTTTGGTCTTTACAATGGTAAGTCCAGAACGAAGAACATTGCCAGTAGAGTTGATAGCACCTGCTACCATACCGTCAGCCAAGCCCTTGCGAGTCATCATAGCACCAAAGTTAAGATTTTTTCTTATCTCGACACGAGCTTGTTCGATAGTCATACCCTTTGCTTTGCGTAGTTCGTATAGCTCATTTGCAAAATCTTCAATATCGGCAGTAGCTGGATTGACAATCTTGATGCCGTCGAAACATACATCTTGGTATGTACTCTTGATTTTGTCCTCATCTCCTAGCAAAACAACCTTAGCTATTTTGCGTGACACAATCATCTCGGCAGCCTTGACTGTACGAGCTTCTTCACCTTCTGGCAACACGATAGTCTTGCCCAAGGTCTTTGCTTTTTCGATAATGCTATCGATAATTTTACTCATTTTGCAAATTCCTCCAATTGACTTTATTTTTGCATAAAAATCATTTATAATAATATTAACATAACAATTATACAACTACATTCACCAATTGTAAAGTGAAATAAGCACAAGGAAGCATATATGTCAATTTGTTTAACAATTTGCGAATACAACCCACTTCATAGTGGTCACCTGCACCATTTGGCTATGTCAAAAAAGCTAAGCGGTGCGGATAGTTTGGTATGTATTATGAGTGGCAACGCTTGCCAGAGAGGCGACATTGCCATTGCCGACAAATACACTCGTGCTGCGTGGGCAATCCAAGCCGGTGCTGATATGGTGGTCGAACTACCTGTCCAATATGTGCTTGCTCCTGCTCAGATTTTTGGGCTTGGCGGTGTAAAAATTGCCAACCTTTTCCAAGGTGACAACTTCCTATCTTTCGGCAGCGAATGTGGCGACATCGAGATTTTGAAACAGCTTGCAACTCTTTCGACAAGCGATAACATAGACAACCTTGTCCAATCTTATATGTCCGACGGACAAAGCTATCCCAAAGCATTCTCAATGGCAATCAATGACCTTTGCCACCAACAAAACTTGACCGACTTGCAAGATATTCTATCTTCACCCAACAACACTTTGGCTATCGAATATCTCAACGCCATATCTTCCACCCACTCATCACTCACTCCGCTGACTATCAAGCGAGAGGGGGGCTACAATGATTTAGGCGTGGAAGGTGAATTTTGCTCTGCTTCTGCTCTTCGCCACAATCTGGATAATCCTGCCGTTTTGACCAAATATTGTCCTGACTATGTGGTGAGAGATTTGGCTCACGCAAGCCTTGATAATACCAAGCTTTTTGCTCTCTTAAAATACAACTTGACCAACAGCGAAAATCTCCAAAATATATGCGGCATCAAGGAAGGATTGGACAATCGAATCCGCCAAAAACTCGATACATCTTCGACTTTTGACCAACTGCTCGACAATATTAAGACCAAGCGATATACCATGGCACATATCAAAAGAGTATTGCTTAATTCCCTCATATCCAACACTTGCCCCCTCCAACAAACTGCCCAAAGTAGCATAGATTGGCTCAATGTGCTGGCTGTACGCAAGAGCAAAACAAACCTGCTCTCACTCATCAATGTACCTATCTCAACCAAGCCTGCCGACGTCGAAAAACTAGGTTTTGCAGATGACTTGACCACTCGCTTAGACAATGTTTTCAAAGCGACAAGATACAATTATGATGCTTATCTCAGAGTAATAGGCAATCATTTTTGACCATTTCTCGCCATATCCTTATATATGGAAGAAAGGCTAAAATTGAGTAAGATTTTGCCCCCAACAATTATGGTGGGCTTTTTTATTGTTTGTTTGGTGACCAATCCCCAACGCTATATCCAAAGCGTGACAGACTCGCTACTTTTGTTTGTTCATTCCGTACTGCCTGCCCTATTTCCATTCTTCTTTTTCTCAAAACTTTTTACTATGCTCGGCGGTGGATATATGCTAGGGCGAGCCTTGTCTAAGCCAACCAAAGCACTCTTTCACACACCGCCAATATGCGGATATATCTTTTGTATGAGCATAATGTGCGGATATCCTGTGGGGAGCAAACTTCTCAAAGATATGCACGACAACGACCTATTGCCCACCACTGATATTTGGCGTATTGGGGCATTTTGTTCGACAAGCGGACCTATTTTTGTGCTGGGCACGATAGGCGTGCTTATGTTCAATGACTCACATATCGGCGTATATGCACTGATATGTCATATACTGGGAGCTATTCTCAACGGCATAGTTTTTCGCCCAAAAGCCAACAAAAACACCGAGTTTTTTCCTTTCCAAAAAGTCGATAATATCCTATCCACCTGCATAAGCGACAGCGTTTTATCCGTGCTGTTCGTGGGTGGTTGGATTGCAATCTTTGGTATGATATGCGATGTCTTGATTGATATCAAAGTCATCGAACTGCTCGCCCTGCCACTCTCCAAAGTTCTCAGTTTGTTGTCACTCCCTACAAGTATTGCTCAGCCTATTTTGCTGGGTTTGATAGAACTCACACGTGGTTGCAAAGAATTGTCTATGCTGGGGTTGGATATAAAAATAGTCCTACCTTGTTTGGTAGGACTGCTGTCTTTTGGTGGGTTGTGCATATCAATGCAATCAATGACTTATCTACATAGTTTGGGCATATCTTGGCGGCGATTTTTGCTCACCAAAACTAGTCAAGCTGTACTCAGTGTATTGCTGGCATTGTTGCTTTGCGTATGGCTGTGATTATCTCTTTTGGGGAGTGTTCATAGTCTTGATGAGGTCTTGCTTGCTGGCAGTCACATCATCGAGAGTTTGTCTGAGATAATACTCTGTATTGTTCATCACTTCGGCAATTTGGCGATAGCTTTGGTCAACGACATTGTTGGCATAATTGGTAGCATCATCGACAATCTTGATAGCCTGAGCTTGGGCTTGTTGAATGATTTCGCTCTCGTTCAAAATGCGGTTGGCTTCTCTCTCTGCGTTCACCAAAATATCTTCGGCATTGGCTCTGGCATCATTGAGAATTTCGTCCTTTTCTTGTATGATTACTCTTGCCTCTGCAATAGAATTTGGCAAAGCTTGGCGAATGTTGTCAATGAGTTTCAATGCCGCCATATCATCGACAATTTTTCCACCGCCCATAAATGGTTTTTTGCCTACTCTTATCATTTCTTCGAGTTGTGCTAGCAAAACTTCAATATTCATTTCGTTCATTTTTTTCTCCAAAAATTTTCTTTATTGTTTTTATACAATTCTCAGGCACTAGCCCTTTGATAGAATTTCCGTTTTCCAATGCTTGTCTGACAATGGTCGAATTGATGACCATATCATGCGACTGAACAAGCATTGTTTCAATATCGCCGTGTTCTTTGTTGAACTTGCTGATGACTTCTTCGTATTCTAAGTCGGCTTGATTGCGGTATCCACGCACAATGACCTTGATTCCCAGCTGTTGACAAAGCTCATACACCATTCCGTCTGTGCTTTCGACACACACATTTGGATAATCTCTAAAAGCGTCCATCAAAATTTGTTTTCGCTCTTCGAGGTCGAACATATAATTCTTGTTTTCGTTGATTGCCACGATGACAACCACCTTATCAAACTCTTCGAGTGCTTTGTCTACCAACCACAAATGCCCATTGGTCATAGGGTCAAAACTACCTGTCACCGCTGCAATTGACTTGGTCTTTTGGATATAATCTACTATTATTTTACCATACTTTTTGCTTTTTGCCAAAAAATATTGGTTGGATAATTGGTATTTTTTGTCGATATCATGCTCATAAATGATATATCCATCATCTGCAAGCAAGTTTTTTTCTGCCACAATGTCGCATATATCATTGATATAATCGCTCTTGTAAGGTGGGTCAACAAAAATAAAATTTTGTGGCTCTCTGATACCTCTGAGTGCATCCAAAGCATTGCGTGGCACAATCTCATAGTCATCTTTGATACCTTGGAGATTTGATTTGGTAAGCTCAATACTCATACGAGATTTGTCCACGAAAGTGACTTTGCTTGCTCCACGTGACAAAGCTTCAATGCCAACACCACCGCTACCGCAAAACAAGTCCAAAAACTTGCTTCCTGCAATATCGAACTGGATAACATTGAAAATATTTTCTTTGACCATATCGCTGGTAGGTCTTACATCATTGCCCTCTGGCGAAATGATTTTTCTACCACGATATTTTCCGCTGACAACTCTCATCTATAAATTCCTTTTTCTGTGACCACATAGTCCATTGGGATATCCCAACTCTCACTCTGCACATCATCGACAATTTGGGTTTCGTAACACAATCCAACTTTGGTGCATTGCACTTTGGCAAAAAACTTGTCATAGTATCCCTTGCCTTTGCCCAATCTGCCAAGTTGTTTATCCGCCCCAAGCATAGGCGTGATACACACGTCGATATTCACATTTTCCGCCGAAACAAGCTGTCCTATCGGCTCGCTTATTCCGAACGCTCCAACCTCGAATTGGCTATATGTATCGACTTTTACCATATACATGTCCTCGCCTCTCACGACTGGCATGTACACTTCTATCTTGCCCATAAGCTCTTCCAAAATAGCCTTGGTCGATATCTCGCTTGGCATAGCATTGTATACACATACCGACTGGCAATCGAGTCCTAGCGACAAAAAATTGTCTTTGACTTGTTCTGCCGCCCACTCTTTTGCCTTGGGTGAAATCTCTTTCAATCTTTGTCTTATTGCTTGGCGAAGTTCTTGTTTGGTCATGTTACATTTGGCTTCTATAATAATTGATAAGACAACCTTGTTTGATTATCTCTCTTTCATCATCGGTAAGTGCGTCAATGTTGAGTACAACATCTACCACTTCATCGCCTCTTACGACTTTGGCAGAAAATTGTTTGTCGCCATTCATAAGTGACTTCTTGACATCATATACGATGACAATATCATTCAGCTCGAATTTATAATCGCTCACGAATGGTAACATACCCCAGTTGATAAGGTTGCTACGATATCTCTTGGTTGCATATTCTTTGGCAATATTACAATTGCCACCAAGCACTCTTTGACAGCTTGCAGCTTGTTCTCTAGCACTGCCGTCGCCCGGTTTGATTGCATACACACCACTTCCGATAGAAATATCGCCCTCGATAGCTCTACCTGCTTTTGCCACTGCATTTGCATATTCTGCAGGAAGTCCGCCCTTGCGTCTAGCAAGTTCTTCGCTGTAAATTTGTTTTGCTCTCTCTACATATTTTGGCTCTTTTCTGCTGAGTGCAAACTCTGCAAGCTTGAGCGGATTGCTACGATAGCTAGATGTTTCGCCTGATGGAATGAGTTCATCGGTGGTGGTAACTGGGTCATAGATAGCCGCGGCCAACTTGATGACAATGTTGTCAGTCAAAGCAATAACCTCTGGCCAATCGCAAATATTTGGACCATATTCCAATTCTTTCTCTGGATCAGCCTTGCCCCAACCATTGTAAACACGCTTAGCATAAATGCTGCCGTCATACTCGAATGGTGCTACGCTGTTGTCATAATCCATATCCATAGCGCTTGTCAAAACACCTCCGTTCATAGCTGTTGCAGCAATAGAACGAGCATCCATCAAAGCTACAGAAGCGATTTGGTTGTTGGCTGGTTTGCTACCCTCACGGCTCTCAAAGTTACGAGTTGTGTGGCGGATAGACAATGCGTTGTTGGCTGGCACATCACCTGCACCAAAGCATGGTCCACAGAATGCTGATTTGACATTGACGCCTGCCTTGACAAGGTCAGCCACAGCACCTTTCTTGAGCAAGTCATAATATACCGGAGTGCTTGATGGATATACACTCAAAGTGAACTTGTCACTGCCAATATCGTGATTTTTCAAGATGTTGCTCGCCTCAAAAATGTTGTCATAAGTACCACCTGCACAGCCTGCAATGATACCTTGCTCAACCATAACTTTGCCACCAACAATCTTGTCCATAAGGTTGAATTTGATTTTGGAATTGCCAAGGAGCTTGTTGCCTCTCTCTTCCACTTCGCTGAAAATATCGTGTGGATTGTCGATGACGTCTTGGAGGTTGTACACGTTGCTTGGGTGGAATGGAAGTGCGATTTGAGGAACGACCTTGTCGAGGTCAACCTCTACCACGCCGTCATAATAAGCAATATCATTTGGGTGAATTGGCTTGTAGTCGTCCATTCTGCCACGGATAGCATAATAATTCTTAACTTCCTCATCATCGGTACGCCAAATAGAGGACAAACAAGTTGTCTCTGTGGTCATAACATCAATGCCGTTTCGGTATTCGATAGGAAGATTGAAAATGCCCTCGCCTACGAATTCCATAACTTTGTTCTTTACATAACCCTTGCCGAACACTGCTCCAATGATAGCAAGTGCAACGTCTTGAGGCCCAACGCCCTTGCGTGGTTTGCCGATAAGATTGATAGCAATAACCTCTGGATATTTTATATCATAAGTGCGTGACAAAAGTTGTTTTACAAGCTCAGGACCGCCCTCGCCCATTGCCATAGTACCCAATGCACCATAACGAGTGTGTGAGTCGCTACCGAGCAACATTTTGCCACAACCGCTCATACATTCTCTCATATATGTATGGATAACTGCTTGGTGTGGTGGCACGAAAATACCGCCATATTTCTTTGCGGCACTCAGACCGAATACGTGGTCATCTTCGTTGATTGTTCCACCTACTGCACACAAGCTGTTGTGACAGTTGGTCAAAACGTAAGGAATTGGGAATTCTTTAAGTCCGCTTGCCTTAGCTGTTTGGATAATACCAACATAAGTGATATCGTGAGATGCAAGTCCATCGAATTTGATATTGAGCGCACCGTCCTTAGCCACTTCTCCACCCACATTGTGAGCAGTCAAAATATTGTAAGCCATAGTGCCTTTGTAAGCATTGTCCAACACCTTTGGTGCCAGTCCCAACTGAGCTACTTGCTCAGCATCATAAAATTCCCCTTGAACGAGATACATTCCTTGTTTTGAAAGTTTTATCATAGTGTTCTCCATTTTTTATTTATAAAATATATATTACAACAACTTAATACAAAAATCAAGAATTTCCCAATATTTGGTCAATTCTTTTGCACAACCGTGTATTTGTCTACAAAATCGACAGGATAAAGCGACATTTTGGATTTGCGAAGCCCCTCTATGCCCATATCCTCTTGGCGATTGACCAATCTCACATTTTCAAAATGCTTTTTGGCAAACATTTGACACAATGCAGGATAAATGCCTTGATAAGCAATGTCGCCCTTTTCGATATGTGTGATACCTACTCCACTCGTGCTTATCTCTCCCATACTAAATCCGATGATTTTGCTGTCATATTCTATCACGTCGGCAAAACAATATGGACATTCTATAACCCTAGTCAATGCCATTTTGACAAGCTTCAACTCATCTACCTCATCTTCATACAATTCATCTGAGAATTTTTTGCTCTCTTGCCACTCGACAAACAGCCCCATAACACCCTCAAAATCACTCTCTTGATAATCCCTAAAAACATAGCCTTTGCCGTCCTCGCTGAGTGAGTACAAAGTAAGGAATTTCTTGATATGGTTTCGTTTTCCGTGATATTTTTTGCCTGCAAGCTCGATGAGATCTTTGGGCAAATACAAGTATTCGCTTTGGTCACGATTGAACGAAAATTTGTACTTGCTCTCATCCAGCAACTCCACATATTCTTTTGGCGTGTTGATGACCACCAAGTCGCTTCCCTCAGCTTGGCAAAAATCATACAACTTGTCATAGGCTTGCACAATATTTTCTATCACGGCAAGCGGTGGCAAATACATATAACCGCCTTTGATAGTCCTACCCTTGTAAAGTTCTGGATGCGGAACAAAACGCAACCAAATTGTATCTTCTTCTATACAAATCTGCATGCTATTGAAGTTGAAAAACTTCCATCCTCTAAGGTAGACTTGAGAATATTCGCAACCATTGTAGGTGGTTTTGGACAATATTTCGTTTATTTTGTAAAAATCTTGTAGTTTTATCTCTCTGAATTGCATTTTTTCCTTGCCACAATCTATATATTTTTGGTATAATCAAATTTATGAAAAAAAGATATACTCTAAAAACTAAATTGTGGATAAAAATTAGTAGTATCGTTATCTCGATTATACTAGTAGTATGTGCAGTTGTCAATATTTTAAGACTTTGCAACGTGCTTGGTCAATCATTCAACTATCCGTTGGATATTACCGCTACTATCATTTGCCTTGTTGCACCTATTGTTTTCAATCTGTGCGTGTGGGGGTCATTCTACCGCATAAGCGACAAAGGCATACAATGCACCATAGGACTTGTGCCTACCACAATCAAGTATGAGGATATTCTGCTCATACGCCAAGACAGCGAGCGTACCATTTTGCTCATATATGTCAAGACGGAGGGGCGTGGAATGGTGACAGATGAAGACTCTCACCTTGCAGCTGACATAATCCAAATCAACACCGCATCCAACTGCTTTGATGACTTTATCCAAGCTATCAAAGCCCACAACAGAGATGCAATTTACGAGATTTTACCTATGCAAAAAGCAGATAAAAAGGAGAAAAAATGAAAGCAGTTCTAGCCAGCAACAATGCTCACAAACTCAAAGAAATTAGAGAGATTTTGAAAGACTATTTTGAAGAGATTTATTCTTTGAAAGACCTCGGCATTGATATAGAGATTGAAGAAAACGGCACTACATTTTTGGAGAATGCTCTTATCAAAGCACGCACAATATGCGAGATGACTTCCCTACCTACCATTGCCGATGACAGCGGACTAGAAGTCGAGGCTTTGGGAGGTGCTCCCGGTATATATTCTGCTCGTTTTGCAGGCGAGCCTTGCAACGATGAGAACAACAACCAACTCCTTTTGTCCAAGTTGCATGCTCTCGAACAGACCCAAAAGCCCAACCGCAATGCAAGATTTGTGTCCGTGGTGGCTATATGTTATCCTGACCATTCGTACAAATATGGCGAAGGCTGGGTAAGCGGTCATATTTTGGACGAATATCGTGGATACAATGGCTTTGGCTATGACCCACTTTTCTATTGTGATGAGCTAGGCAAGACCTTTGCCCAAGCCGATATGAGCGAGAAAAACACCGTTTCGCACCGTGCAAGAGCCTTGGCTCAGCTCGTTCAAAAACTATGACAACCCTGCTTGTTTTGTCCGACACACACGGCAAGCTTGGCAAACTGCTTCAAGACAGCGGCAGCGAGCTTGTGCATCACCTAAATGAGAGCGACCGCATATTTCATCTAGGCGACGGCGAAGAAGATATTCGCAAGCTGGCTTTGCTCTATCCTACCAAGCTCGAATATGTCAATGGCAACTGCGACTTGGCAGATGATACGCCTGTCAGAATAATTGATATAGAAAATACTCGATTTTTGCTCACTCACGGTCACAAGTTTTCTGTCAAGACCAATTTGATGAAACTCGAGCTAGAATGTAGGTATCGAGAGGCAGATGTAGGGCTTTTCGGACACACGCATCGTGTCACTTATGAGGACTTGGGCGGTTTGACTTTGCTCAACCCCGGCTCTGTCGCAACAAGCAAAACTTATATGCAAATTGTTGTAGACGGCGACAAAATTATGTACAAAATTTTTCAAATCTAGGAGAACTGGAAATGATAAGAGAAGATATCAGAAACATTGCAATTATTGCACACGTTGACCACGGCAAAACTACATTGGTTGACCAACTTTTACGCCAAAATCACACTTTCAGAGAGGGCGAAGTCGTTGTGGACAGAGTTATGGACAACAACGATATCGAAAGAGAGCGTGGCATTACAATTTTGGCAAAGAACACTTCCGTAAGATACAAAAATACCAAAATCAATATCATTGATACCCCTGGACACGCAGACTTCGGCGGAGAAGTTGAACGAATTTTGTCTATGGTAGACGGCGTTGTTTTGTTGGTTGATGCAGTAGAAGGCTGTATGCCTCAAACTCGCTATGTTCTCAAAAAAGCTTTGGGACTTGGCAAAAAACCTATCGTTGTTATCAACAAAATCGACCGTGGCGGCGACCCTAACAAAGTCATTGATGAAGTGATTGACCTATTCATCGAGCTTGGTGCCAATGATGACCAACTCGACTTCAAGACAGTATTTGCTTCCGGCAAACAAGGCTGGGCAACTACCGAACTTGGTGTGACCGGCAAGGATATGACCCCACTTTTCGACACTATCCTCAGCGAAATCCCTGCTCCAACAGGAGATATGGACGGCGGTCTGCAAATGATTGTTTGCAACATCGACTATGACGAATATCTTGGTCGTATAGGTATTGGTCGAGTTGTGCGTGGCAAAATCAACACTGGCGACAATGTTGCAATCATTCACACCTCAGGCGAACATTACAATTCTAAGATTGTCAAGCTCTACCAATTCGAGGGACTAAAACGTGCCGAATGTCAAAGCGGTGGCGTGGGCGATATCGTGGCAATCAGCGGTATCGAAAATCTCAACATTGGCGAAACAATCAGCGATATCAACAATATCGAACAACTTCCATTCGTAGCAATCGATGAGCCTACCCTATCTATGTTGTTCATGGTCAACAACTCACCTTTTGCAGGCAAAGAAGGCAAATATGTTACTTCTCGCCACCTAAGAGCAAGATTGTTCAAAGAAGTTATGACCAATGTAAGTATGAAAGTAGAAGAAACTGACAGCGCAGATTGCTTCAAGGTATATGGCCGTGGAGAATTGCACCTGTCTATCCTTATTGAAAATATGCGTCGTGAGGGTTACGAATTCCAAGTATCTCGTCCAAAGGTTATTTTCAAAGAAATCGATGGCGTAAAATGCGAGCCAATGGAAAATCTTGTCATCGAAGTGCCTGATGATTATGTAGGCGTTGTAATGAATAAAATCGGTGTCCGCAAAGGCGAACTTACCAATATGACTCCTGATGACCGTGGCGGCAGCAAGCTCGAATTCAAAATCCCTGCTCGTGGACTTATCGGTTATCGTAGCGAAATGCTCACAGATACTCGTGGCTTTGGCGTAATGAACCATGTATTCGACAGCTATGAGCCTTACAAGGGCGAAATCCAAGAGCGTAACCGTGGCTCTGTCATCGCTTTTGAAGATGGTGTGACCTCATCTTACGGCTTGTTCAATGCCCAAGAGCGTTCTACATTGTTTTTGGGTGCAGGTGTAAATGTTTATGCTGGACAAGTAGTTGGCGTCAACTCTCGTGAAGAAGACCTCGTGGTCAATGTCTGCAAAAAGAAACAACTCACCAACAACCGTGCAAGTGGTTCGGAAGATGCCCTCAAACTCATCACTCCTACCACAATGTCGCTCGAACAATGTTTGGAATTTATCGCCGATGACGAATTGGTAGAAATCACTCCAAAATCAATCAGATTGCGTAAAACAATCTTGAGCAAAGAGCAACGTGCAAAGCTTGCAGCACGCAACAAACAATAAAAAAATGCACCAAGTAGGGGCAAAAAACTTTTTGGAAGAAAATATTTGAAAAATGGTATTTTTCTCTTGACATAGCCCCTACTATTGTGTTAGACTTTCTAAGCATTGAGAAACAACTCTTGCGGGTGTAGTTCAATGGTAGAATCCCAGCCTTCCAAGCTGGTCGCGTGGGTCCGATTCCCATCACCCGCTCCAAGACTTTTTCGATGAGTCTGTAGCTCAGTTGGATAGAGCAACGGCCTTCTAAGCCGTGGGTCGGGGGTTCAAATCCCTCCAGGCTCGCCATAATGTGGTGGGTATAGCTCAGTTGGCTAGAGCGCAAGATTGTGGCTCTTGAGGCCAAGGGTTCAACTCCCTTTACTCACCCCATTTACCTATAGGGGTATCGCCAAGCGGTAAGGCACCAGACTTTGACTCTGGTATTCGTAGGTTCAAATCCTGCTACCCCTGCCAAACTTATACCATTGGGGTGTCGCCAAATGGTTAAGGCAATGGACTCTGACTCCATTATTTGAGGGTTCAAATCCTTCCACCCCAGCCAAAAAGAAAGGATATTTATGATCCATTAGCTCAGTCGGTAGAGCACATGACTTTTAATCATGGTGTCCCGAGTTCGAATCTCGGATGGATCACCAGCAATATGCTGACCGTGCGGATGTGGCGGAATTGGCAGACGCGCTAGACTTAGGATCTAGTGTCAACGACATGGGAGTTCAAGTCTCTTCATCCGCACCAATTCAAAATCAAATATGCGGGAGTGGCTCAGTGGTAGAGCGTTGCCTTGCCAAGGCAAATGTCGCGAGTTCGAATCTCGTCTCCCGCTCCAATATGCACCTTTAGCTCAGTTGGTAGAGCAAATGACTCTTAATCATTGGGTCCAGAGTTCGAGTCTCTGAAGGTGCACCAACTCAAAATAGCTCAATCACTCAGGTTGAGTTATTTTTTTTATTCTTTTTACTCCCCTGCCACGCAGCATAAAACCGCACAAATACCCCCAAAAAACAGCATAAAAAAATCACCATATAGGAATTCCCTACATAGTGATTACCAGTTTTCTTTCACCCTCTTGACAAAATCGGCGTTGCCTGATTTGCTTTGGAGAAAAGGATGTTAATTTTTATGAAAGATTTCATCGATACAATAGCAACTCTCGTACAAACTTGCTATTATATCATTTGCATCTATAAAATTTTCAAAAACTTAACACTCCCACTTTGGAGTATATCAGACAACCCCAATTTTGTCAAACCCTATTAAAATTCTTTTAATACACCCTAGCCTTCTCAATCAAATATTTTTGCTAAGTCTTGATAGCAATCACACTTTATTCTCACTCTAAGCTTGCTCTATCGAAAAATTTCACATAACCATTTGTTTAGCATGTTGACAAATTTTAATCTTAATCATATAATTAAATTGTAAATCAGTTTCTATTGATTTACTGGCGCATTTAGTTATTACTAAATAGCATGCCGGGGACAAACAATGTTTGTCCCCATTTTTTTATTTGGTGAATTATACTATCAAGTGCAACACCCAATAAAAAAAGTTAGTTCATACAAAATCTGCTGTATAATGTAATTACCACAAAACAAAAAAAACAGGAGAAAGAGTATGAACTATAATCATCTTACCATAGAAGAGCGCTGTTG
>CAMFVQ010000037.1 GCA_945992255.1 uncultured Clostridia bacterium | reverse complement strand
GTGTTGCACTTCGCTTGACAATTTACTTTTGCAAAAAGCCAATATTGACAGCATAGAATGTGGGTGATAGAATGTAGAAAAGGGGGCAAGTATGAATATATCGACAAGTATAAAACAACAAATTATGAGTCAAATATCATCTATCTTGGCGAGCAAAAAGGCTTGTCACCGCAAAGAGTTGGTTCAATGTGTGCTTCAAAACTTTGGCATAGATGAAACAAGATTGTCTACCCAAAGCCCAAACAGCCGAGAGGCTATGCTAAAAAGCTATGTGACAACGGCTATCAACGAGTTGGTATCTCGAGGGGATATTGTGTTGGAGAATGGCGAATATCATTTGCTGAGAGATATGGAAATTGTCGTGGAGCTGTCCAAGTGCGAAGAGCTGATTTTCAAAATGCTCACTCGCAAGCCTTGCACCAAGAAAGAGATTTTTAAGAATCTCGAACGCACGCTTGGCACAGATAGAACAGCCACCAAGCGAGATGACCAAAAAGTACACTCATTGGCAGGGCAAGTTTTGTTCAGATTGCAAGATGAGGGACGAGTGGTCAGAGATAATGACCTATACAAGTTGATAGTTGCACCACCTACCAAAGAATGTAAATATTTTGCCACCGAAGGCGAATTCCAATCGGTATTTTTGCAAAGATTGTGCGAAATGGGCGGTAGTTTTTTCGAGCATTATATGGCAGGCTTGCTCGAAAAGTATTTTGTGATGATAGGCAGAGAAGTGTTGTCTTGTGCGGTGACGGGCGGTTCGAGCGATGGAGGTGTGGACATTGTTATCGAAACAATGGACGGATTGGGCTTTGTCGAACAAACTATGGTGCAGACCAAGTGCCGTGCCAACATACACACGACAGAAAAAGAGATAAGGGAATTCTATGGTGCGGTGACAGCTCGCAAAGGTACTCGTGGAATTTTTGCAACAACGGCAACTTTCCATTCAGGGGCAACCAACTTGCTCCATTCGCTCTACAATTGTGTAGGCATTGATGGTGACAAGATTTTCGAGCTAGCCTTGCAGACAGGCTATGGCATAGAAAAAACCAAAGAAGGATATTGCTTTGATGAAAGAATATTCAGTCGATAAGTCGATACATATCGACTTTTTGCAAAAATAAAGCGTTGGATAAAGCCAACGCTTTTTTGATATGCATATATTTGCTATTTGTCTAGATAGTCCCAGCACAGCTTTTGAGCTACAATCAAGCCGCTTTTGTCGAGTATGTTTACCAGCAAAGTGAGTTGATGAATTGTTGGGCAGATCTACCAGACCTACCACCGCCACGGATATCCCATTGGAGAGCCTTGCGGTCGAGTTCTTCATCTGATATGTCGAGTCCACGAGCTTTGGCAAGCGCATGCACAATGTCCAAAAATTCTTGTTTGGTAGGGCAACCATAGAATATGGACAAGCCAAACCTTGACACGAGCGAAAGCTTTTCTTGCAAGGTGTCGTTGCGGTGGATTTCGCCTTCCATGTGACCATCGTTTTTGTCTGCCCAAGTTTCTTTGATGAGGTGGCGGCGATTGGAAGTGGCATAAATGATGACATTGTTAGGGCGAGATTCCAGTCCGCCTTCGATGATTGCTTTGAAGTATTTGTATTCTATCTCGAATTCTTCAAAAGACAAATCATCTAGATATAGCACGAACTTATAGTTGCGATTTTTGATTTGGCTGATGACATTGCTGATAGACTTGAATTGGTGCTTATAGATTTCGATAATACGCAAGCCTTGAGAAGAATATTCTGAGATGATAGCCTTGATTGTCGAAGATTTACCAGTGCCGCCGTCGCCATAGAGAAGCACGTTGTTGGCAGGCTTGCCAGCCAAAAAAGCCTCGGTATTTTGGACAACTTGTCGCTTTTGGAGTTCATAACCTACCAAGTCATCAAGTGTACGCTTGTCGGCATTGGCGATAGGCACAAGACAAGAGTCATAGCCATTTTCTTGGACACGGAAGCAGTCATAGATTGCATATTGACCCACGCCGTATTGCATATAAAAGTCGGATATTGCACGCATAAAGTCTTGTGCATTGTCGGCTTTTTCCATATCATGCACGAGAGAAGTGAGTTTGCGGTTGGCATTTTGCATATACACGTTGGAGCTGTCCGAGTGGAAGTCGCAGATAATATCAAATGTGTCTTTGTCGATACTGAGCAGTTGGGACAGGTCGAAGTTGAAGATTTGCCAAATAAGCTCAATATCTTTGTAAGCCATGCGAGTTATCGAATTGTTGGCAGCTTGTTTTCTCTCGCAAGCGAGTGAAAAAGCATTTTCGTTCATAGCAACCCACTCAGCCACCATATAGTGCCAAAGATTGCCACATATAGCATACTCACGCCCCCATTCTAGCAGTTCGCCCACAGCAAGCAGGCTCTTGTCAGGGAAAGCGGCATTGTCATTTTGGCAAAGCTCGCCAAAACGCTCTATGCGAGTGTCGATTGTATCAAATATCATAAGTTTGGATAAAATCTTGTTCATAAATCACCTAAGTCAATTATATCACAATCAAGCTCATTGTCAACGAAAGCGCTTCTTCTCAAAAATTGATAATACCCAAGTGTTGGAACAGAATTTTCAATCCGATGAGAATAAGCACCACACCACCAATGATTGTGCTAGCTTTTTGGAATTTTATGCCGAGTTGGTTGCCTATTTTGTTGCCCACGATGACTCCCACGAAACAAAGCACGAAAGTTATCACACCTATGCAAGTTACAGCGCCCCACAGCGAAGTGCCGAGGAAAGCGAGGGTTATGCCCACCGCCAAAGCATCGATAGATGTGGATATTGCCAGCAAGGTAAGTTCTTTGAAGTCCAGCTTGTATTCAGACGCTTCTTCATCTTGTTGTTTGATTGCATCGATTATCATTTTGATGCCCAACAACAGCAAGAGTCCAAAGGCTATCCAGTGGTCAAAGTCCTCGATATATGACTTGAAAGAGTTGGATATGAGCCAGCCAATGAGTGGCATAATTGCTTGGAACACACCAAAGAAAGCCGATATGATAAGGGCGTGTTTTAGGTTGAGTTTTGGCATAGAAAGTCCCTTGCACAGCGACACCGCCAAGGCGTCCATTGCCAAGGATAAGGATATCAACAAAAGTTCGACAATGCTCATATTTCCTCCAAAAAAATATCGGGCTTGTTCTACCCGACACACTTACTTGTAGAACAAACTACAAATAAGTCTCATTATTTAATGCAAGCCAGACCCCAAGGTCAGTATGTTGACTTGCAACGATTTCTCGCCAATTACTCCCTTATTCAGATATTATATTTTAGTTGTTTGACAATCTGTTGTCTAGTTTTTTGCTACGCACACCAAAATAAATGGTATGAGCGGCAAGCGTTGTGATGAAAGCAAAGAGGCTCACGCAAATGATGATAATACTGCCCACTTTGCCCAACCATAGGCTAACAATACTGCACACCCAAAGCACGATTCCGCCCACGAATTGGATAAGTCCCATGCGTTTGGCAAAAGTCACCTTGAGAGCATCATTGAGTTTTGGAGAAAATTTGAGAGCCAAGTTGTAGTGTTTGTTGAAGAATATGCTATAGCCAAAGGCAACGAATAGCATAGAGAAAACTATCAACAAAAACTTAACAATAATCAGCATAGCTTCTCCTACAATGTATTGATATAATATATTATTGCATTTTATATCCAAAATAGCAACCTTACAAGCAAAAATTGTTGTATGTCCCCCAAAAACCAACGAAAATTTACACAACAAAGCTCAAAGTTATGGCATTTTTTGCTGAGATATTGACAATGGGTAAGAGATAATTTATAATAATTATAACAAAATAGAGAGAAGTTTATGAACGAGAGAGAGAAACTAGAGTTGTACACTTCAGTTGTACCAAAACCAAACCAACTGATTGTGCAAGATATGAAATTTTACGCATTCGTGCATTATACAGTCAACACATTCACCGACAAAGAGTGGGGCAATGGCACAGAGGACCCAAAAGTTTTCAATCCACGTTGCCAAGACACAGACCAATGGTGTAAGGCTATCGCCGATGCAGGTATGAAAGGTCTAATTTTGACATGTAAGCACCACGACGGATTTTGCTTGTGGCCAACCAAGACAACAGAGCATTGTATCCGCAACAGCTCATACAAGGACGGCAAGGGCGATGTAGTCAAAGAAGTGTCCGAAAGTTGCAAAAAGTACGGCTTGAAGTTCGGTGTTTATCTCTCGCCTTGGGACAGAAACAGCGAATATTATTCTACAGACAAATACAACGATTTTTATGTAGAACAACTCACCGAATTGCTCTCCAACTATGGCGACATTTATATGTTGTGGTTGGACGGAGCTTGTGCATCTGATGCAGATGGCAAGCCAAAGCAAGTGTACGATTTTGACAGATATTATGCCAAAGCCTATGAGCTTCAACCAAACATTTGTATCTCAGTCACAGGTCCAGATATTCGTTGGGTAGGCAACGAAAGTGGCAAGTGTCGCAAGAGCGAATGGAATGTTGTGCCAGCGGTTGATTATAGCGAAAACGACCCAAATGGTTGCCAAGACACAGCCGATTATCAAAAATTCCAAAAACAAGCACTAGACAGCATGCAACAAGACCTAGGCAGCAGAAAAGCTCTCGAAGGTCATACCAAGTTCATGTGGTATCCTGCCGAAGTAGATGTATCTATCCGCAAAGGTTGGTTCTGGCACGCTGCCGAGGACAAGAAGGGTGTAAAATCCCTCGAAAAATTGATGACAATCTATTACAATTCCGTGGGTGCAAACGGCTTGTTCTTGCTCAATATTCCACCAAACACAGATGGATTGCTCAGCGACAAAGATGTCGGCGTTTTGCAAGAAATGGGCAAGTGGTTGCGTAAAGAAAAGAGCTTGCAAATCCCTGACGGAGATGTCAAAACAACCGAGATAGTCAAGACGGACAGAGGTTATGAGTGGGATATCACTTTCCCTGAGTCCAACGTTGACCGTATAAGACTCGAAGAAGACACCACCCACAGCCAAAGAATAGAAAAATTCTCTATCTACAAGGTAGCGGGCAACAAAGAAAAGAGAATATGGAGAGGCACAGTAGTTGGTTTTGGCAGAATTGCGATTTTCAAGCCAACCACCACAGACCACCTCAGAGTAGTTGTTGAAGAGAGCAGACTCGAGCCATATATCAAGGATTGTGAAGTATACAAGAGCGGAGCATACCGCACCAAGTCATTCTTCAAAAGATAAAGATGACCAAACAAAGGCAAAAGCATTGAGAAAAATGCCTTGAAAAGAAAAAACTATCAAAAGTAGCCGAAAGGCTACTTTTTTTGTTGTAAAAAGGAGTGCAGAAGCAACAAAAGAATAAAGAAATATACGGGCTAAACAAATGGTAGAGCAGTTCAACCAAAGGTTTATTGACCGCAAAAGGTGCATAATTTATACTAAAATCAAAGGAGGGTAAAGTATGACCGAACAAAAAATCAAACAAGTTATGGGTAGGCTAGACGGACTTATTCCCAACGACTCCTATATGGCAGTTAGGAATGCTTTGGCAACCGCTGATGATGAAAAGGCAGACCAAATTCTTGCAATGTCATTGCATAGTCCAGGATTGATAGCGTTGACATCAATCTTCTTGGGCTGGCTTGCCATAGACAGGTTCGCAATCAACGACCTAGGCATAGGGTTTGCCAAATTGTTCCTTGGGTGGCTGACCTTGGGAATATGGCAATTCGTGGATATCTTTTGTTGTTACAAAAAAGCAAAATCAAGAAATCTACAAAAAATCACAGCCATGCTATAAAAACACCACCCACAGGGGCTACGCCAAAGTTCGTCCAACTTTGTAGCATTCTGTGGGTGGTCAATTCTAAATAAATGTACTACATATATTGTAGCGGTTGGCATAAAAGCCCAAAAACTCGATACATATCCCCCAAAATAGCAGAGGGGACAAACATTATGCTACCAAGTTTTTGTTGAAGTCCTTGTCCTCATATACCAATGTATTGGACATAGAATACATAAGGTTGCCGAGGGCGATATGTTGGACATCGATGAAGTCTTGCGGTGTAGGAGTGCCACGCATGCAAAGGATTTCGAGGTCGCCAGCCTTGCTGTTGATGAACAAGTCAGAAGGGACAAATCCGTTGCGAGCATAGAACTTTTTGCGAGCTATTCGTTGGCGGTTGTTGTCAGCGGTGTAGTCAATCTTTTCGATGAGCAAAATCATAGTTTGGTGATAGTAGTCGCAGGCAGTTTTGAGTAAAGCTGTACCAGTGCCACGGCTACGCATTTTGTGGTTAACAGCAAGATATTCGACAAGCACGACATTGCCGTGAGGAATGGTAACCACGAAACCTAGCATTTCGCCATTTTCCATTGCCACCCAAATATTATTCAAGCCTTTTTTCCAAGAAGACTTGAATCTGCGGAAAGGCTTTTGTTCACGTTTTGGGAATGCCTCATAGTATATTTTTTGACTTGTTTGAAGTCTTTTTTCTCGATTTTTCTGATTTCCATTTTTCTCTCCTACAAAACACAATAAATAATATACAAATAGATAGAGCAAGTCAAGAAACTTTGCACGCCAAAAGGCACTTTTACTCACAATTTACAAGTTTTGGGACTATTGGAGCATATCGAGAGAGATTTATTATCACCATATTATAACCATTATAAAAGACCCCCAAGCCACACAGCGAAACACAACTAAATACAATCTGCAGGCATACGTGAAACAATGCTCAGCTTGCTGACACGACAAATATCGTGAAAGTTTTAGCAATTTTGTGAAAATTTTGGAAAAAACTTAAAAATGAGTATCGACAACATGCCAAAATGATGATAAAATATATGTGCAAATACTAGAAGCGAGGTGGTTTATGAATATCATTACAATAAGCCGTGAGTTCGGCTCAGGCGGAAGAGAATTAGGCAAAAGACTTGCAGACATGCTAGGTTATGACTACTATGACAGCCAAATTATTACTGCCATTGCAGCGAAAAAGGGTATGGATGAAGAGTATGTGGGACAACTACTCGAGAGTTCTATCCAAAGTATTCCACTCACCTATGCACATTCTTTTGTGTTGCCAGTGCCAAGCCAAATGGAACAACTTGATCTACTTGTCGAGCAAAAACGAGTGATAGAGAAAATTGGCAAGGAAGGCAGAGATTGTGTTATCGTTGGTCGAAATGCGGATATTTATCTCGAACAATACAAGCCACTCAGCATTTTTGTATGTGCCGATATGGACAGCAAAGTTGTGCGTTGTACCCAAAGAGCGGAGGCAGGTGAGGACACCTCACCAAAGAAGCTAGTCCGCAAAATCAAGCAAATCGACAAGAACCGCCGCAGAACAAGAGAATTCATCGGTGGCAACGAATGGGGAGACCCACACAACTATCACCTTGTTGTCAACACCCAAGGTTGGAGCATCAAAGAGCTTACCCCAGTGGTAGCAGAGTTTGTCAAGAAATTCTACGAAAGAGGTTGAGTGCAACAAAGAGCAAAAAACAATAACAATCTAGCTTAGCTAGTATTGTATGGACAAAATATGCAAAAAATCTATTTGTCAGGCAAAGATTTGGCAAATGATGATAGAAAAATAATTATAAAGGACAATATATGAAACAAACAATAGCACAAGACACCTATTATGTAGGTGCAAGCGATAGAAGAATATCGCTATTTGAAAATGTATATCCACTCCCAAATGGAGTGAGCTACAACAGCTATGTCATCGTTGATGAGCGTACTGCATTGCTCGACACTGCCGATATGACAGTGGGCGACGAGTTCTTAGACAATGTGTCTATGGCGTTAGATGGCAGAGAGCTTGACTATCTCATCATCAACCACATGGAGCCAGACCATTGTGCATGTATCGAAAGAGTTTTGACAAAATATCCGACAGCTACCGTGTTGACCAATGCCAAAGTCGTGGCTATGATTGGCGAATATTTTGACGTAGACCTATCCCAAAGAGTGCAAATTGTCAAAGAAAACGATATGGTAAGCCTTGGCAAACACCAACTTACTTTTGTGATGACCCCAATGGTGCATTGGCCAGAAGTTATGATGACCTATGACGCCACCACAGGAGTGCTTTTCTCAGCCGATGCGTTTGGCACTTTCGGCGCACTCAGTGGCAATGTTTTTGCAGACAAAGCATTCAAGGGCGAAGAGTGGCTAGATGAAGCAAGAAGATATTATACCAACATTGTGGGCAAATATGGCGTTCAAACCAAAGCGGCACTTGCCAAAGCGGGCGGACTAGATATCAAAGTCGTTGCACCGTTGCATGGTCCAGTATGGAGAAATGACATCGACAAATTCGTTGCCAAATACAGCCAATGGGCGAACTACCAAAGCGAAGATAAGGCAGTCCTCATTGTGTATGGCTCTATCTATGGACATACGGCAAGGGCGGTTGACCTACTCGCAAGAGAGTTGGACAATCTTGGCGTGGAGCATATCAAAATGTATGATGCTAGCAAGACCGATGTGTCAGAATTGGTATCCCAAACATTTAGATGCTCGCACATTGTCATTGCATCAAGCACATACAATGCAGGCATATTTACTCCAGTGGAGAGATATCTTGCCGAGCTTGTATCGCACAACGTGCAGAACAAGACAATAGCTATTGTCGAGAACGGAACTTGGGCGCCGACAGCAGGCAACTCTATGCTCAAAGAGATTGAAAAGCTAAAAAATATCACATTGCTTGCTGACAAGTTGACTATCAAAGCATCTTTCAAAAAGGCAAATGAGTCTGCCTTGAAAGAAATGGCAGAACAGATATGTGCCAGCTTGCAAGCCTAATCGCAACTCAGCTATCCCAACACGCAGACAAAAAGTACTGCGTGTTTTCATCTGCACTCACGCCGACAGCCTATCCGATGATAGGAGTGAGAGTGCCTGTCCAAAAACAAATTGCTCGCTCTGTTGCCAATGGTGACATCACGCAAGTGACCCAATATCTAGAACAACCGCAAACGGCGACACACGAGGAAATCAATGTATGGGGATTGGTGATAGCTTATGCCCCAATCAAAGAAGAGGATAGACAGCGGTATCTTTGGGAGTTTGCCCACCGCATAGATAATTGGAACAGCTGTGACATCGTAGTTGCCGCCAACAAGAAAATACGCAAAAATCTCGATACGTATTGGGATTTTGCACTAGAACTTGTTCGTGATGACTATGCTTTTGCCAAGCGGTTTGGCATTGTGATTTTGATGAGCTACTATTTGAAAGATGAGTATATTGGCAGAGTGCTAGACCAAATTATCCAAGTCCAAGATGAAAATTATTATGTGCGTATGGCGGTGGCTTGGTTGGTGGCAATGGCGCTTGTCAATCACTATGACAAGGCTGTCCAAGTTTTGGAGAAAAGACAGCTTGATGAGTGGACTCACCGCAAAGCCATATCCAAAGCATGCGATTCCTTCCGCATATCGAGCGAGCAAAAGAATTATCTTAGGAGTTTGAGATGACCAAGACTAGACATTTGATTCACCCATTCGAGCCAGTCATTGACCAAGATTGTAGGGTGCTTATACTTGGCTCAGTCCCATCTGTCAAGTCAGTGGAACAAAATTTTTATTATATGAACAAGCTCAACCGCTTTTGGAGAATGATGTCCACCATTTTAGGTGAAGATTTGATAGGTGCGGATATACCAACCAAAAGGCAAATTTTGCTTGCTCATCATATAGCTCTTTATGACAGCGTTTATGAATGCGAAATCGAGGGAAGTAGCGATTCTTCAGTGAGGATAATCACCCCAACGGACATTTGTAAACTAGTCAGCACGACCAAGATTGACAAGGTTTTGTGCAACGGCAAGCTCAGCTACAAGATAGCTACCGCCAACAACCCTACATTCGCAGGCAAGATATTGTCTATGCCGTCCACCAGTTCCGCCAATGCCCAATTCGACCTCGACAGATTGGTAGAGATATGGATGGGAGAGTTGTGGCAACAAAAATAGGGCAAAAAGCAACAAAAAACAATAGTTTTTTTAAGATTTTGTAAAATATATTTACAAATAATACAAAAAAGTGATATATTTGTAGTACATCGGAATATGATGAAAGTTAGGAAGGAGATTGGATATGGAGGCATTTGTAAATTTTATTAAAGACAATGTAGCGCTATGCTCAATTTTGGCAGCAGTAATTGTACTTGTTATTGTCCTAATTATTGTTGCTTGCAATGTAAGCAAAAAGAAGAAAAAAGCAAAAGAATTGGCTGAGGCAACCCCAGTAGTGGAAGAAAAGCCAGCTCCAGTAGAAGCTGAGCCAGTCAAAGAAGAAAAGCCAGCTCTAGTAAAAGCTGAACCAGTCAAAGAAGAAAAGCCAGCTCTAGTTGAAGCTGAACCAGTCAAAGTAGAAAAGTCAGCTCCAGTAGAAGCCGAGCCAGTCAAAGAAGAAAAGCCAGCTCCAGTAGAAGCTGAGCCAGTCAAAGAAGAAAAGCCAGCTCGAGTAAAAGCTGAACCAGTCAAAGAAGAAAAGCCAGCTCTAGTTGAAGCTGAACC
>CAMFVQ010000036.1 GCA_945992255.1 uncultured Clostridia bacterium | reverse complement strand
TGCTTGCTTGCTTGCTTGCTAAAATCGTCCCGTATTTTTCCATACTTGTCAACTCCTTTTGCCTGTTTTTATAACATTTTCCGCAGGTATTGCGGGGTTGATAGTTTTCGTATCGACTACAATGCTTTGGTCATTTTTAGGTATTTTCGTTTCTTTTTATATATATTATATCATATAAAATATAGTCTTTGCAACTTATTAAAAAATCTACAATATAAAATTTTCTTATTCATTTATCAAAATAGGCAAAAAATGATAGGCAAAAAATGTCACGAAGATAACACAAAATTTTGCAAAAAAATATGCAGAAGATTGTACCTCTGCATAACGTGTTTACAATTTTGTGTTTACAAAAAGAGCAAGCTTATGCTTGCCCTCTTGTTGTTATTTGTTTGCCGCATCGTTGAGCATTTTTACAAGTTCATCTACGTCTACGCCGTGTACCATAGCTGCCTCTTCGACAGTTTCGCCTCTAGCGATTGCACAACCAAAACAGTGCATACCGATAGAAAGCATTGCTTCGGCAACTGCTTCACTGTTGCCAACTTTGAGTGCATCTGCAATCAACATATCTTTGGTGATTTCCATATTGTTCTCCTTAAAAGCTTATTTTCTATATATATTATATATCATTTATTCACAATTACAAGTCTTTTTTGAAAATTATAATTGTTTTAATGCACAATTTGGGTTTTCATCGAGCATTTTTTCAAAGTCTTCGTTGCTCATACACAATTTTTTGACGCCGTCAATAACGCTAATGACATACGGAATTGCTGTCCAACAAAACAAAAAGCTAAGCGCAAACTTGCCGAACTTGCCGAGTAGCAAATACTGAAAACCGCACCAACCGAACACAAGGGCTATGACTCCATAGACAACCTTCTTGTTAGATTTGACCTTGTTATAAATCTTTTTACCAGTCTCGCCAAGCTCTATGCATGCCGACTTGTTGCCACTTTGCCCTGCAGGATTCTTCTTGTATACTGCGTTACAATATTTGCATTTTACACAATCATTGCACACGAACTCGAATTCTGTCGAGCCACAATTGTCACATTTGAATTGAATATGTTCTTCCATAACTCACCTACAATACATACATAAGCAGATAATACAACAATGCTATCAGACCTACACCTACCAACACCGCTGTCATTATCTTGAACACCGACTTTGGATATTTGCCTGTAACCTTACCGCTTCTGCCATTGACTACACATCGATAATCTTTCTTGTTGTAGTGATAATCTATCATCCATATTGGCACAAGCACATATTTGTAAGTAGTGTTGCTGTATGTAGTACTTAGTTTTACATAGTCCACAACATCGGCACAATATTTATTGATAACTTGCCTTTCGAGTTGTTTTTCTACAATTCCCTTTGCCACTCCCCAGCTCTCGTCCAGACCTGTGCTATATCGCTCGCATTGATAACCTGTGATAAATTGGGAGTGATATGCCTTGGCATTGCATGTATCAAACGACCCCATTCCCCTAACGTTGGCTTGGGTGATGAATTTGCTTGCTTCGACTTGAATATCATCAAAAGTAGAATTGACATATCCAGTGTCCACATACCAACGAGTACGAGTCTCTGTCCTTTGATTTTTGCCACTGCCCACGGTCACGGTATAATGCTCTCCGTACCTGATAGTATAGCGTGCGTTGGCATCACAATCAAATGTAAACATAGGAATATATATGCCCTTGGACTCGATTTTTTTGAGGTTTTTCTTCATGCCGAATGGAGCAAACAACTTTTTCTTCAAGAATTTATTGTAGTTCTCTATAGCGGTATCACGGCTTATCTTGAAAGGCAACACTCCGTTTGGTTTAAGTCCGCCAAGCTCATCAAGATTGACTACGTTGTGCGCCCCACAAAATGCACAATCGCCGGCTGTCGCATAGGCATCTAGCAAGGTTATCGCACCACAGCACTCACACTTGATAGCTTTGACTTCACCCCAAGGCTCGAAATATTGTTCCACACCATCGTGGTAAGCAAGTTCTCTAGCATTGCCAACCGGCACAATGTCCTCATAGCTGTGACAATGGTCGCATGTCAACTTGCCTGTTTCGGGGTCATAGTGCAAAAAATTGCCACAACTTTGACATTTGTAAATCTTGCTTTTTATCTCTTTAGCCTGAGTTTCATCAGGGGTGCGTTGTACTTCTTGCATTATAGTTTTTCACCACATTCTGGACAGAATTTTGTACCTGCTTTCAATTCTTTGCCACATTTTGGACAAACTAACTTGCCCATAGCATTGCCACACTCTGGGCAGAATTTTGCTTTGGCATCTACTTCTGCGCCACACTTAGCACACTTGATAGTGGTCTTTGTTGGCTTTCCGCATTCTGGACAGAATTTTACATTCTTGCCAATCATCTTGCCACAATTTGGACAAGCAACCTTGTCATCACTGACAGCATTGGTTGCACTTGCTGTGCTTGCCATATTGTCTGCAAATAGTTTGCCTATGCCAAGTCCTGCCCCAAGTCCTACACCTGCGCCTGCGATTCCGCCAGGATTGTTGGCAGCATCACGCATAGCACCCACACTTTCCATTTGGGCATAGCCTTGCATTGCGCCATTCATCACGCCCACAGAAGTGCGTTTGTCCATCATCTTTTCCACCTCTGGTGGTAGTGAAATATTTTCGACAAACAAAGCCTTGATCTCGATACCAATCTTTTCAAATTCGGTAGCCATCTTAGCCTTTGCCATCTCAGACAATTCATCATAGTGCATAGATAAATCTAACGCTGGAAATTGAGATTCTGCAATCACATTGCTGAGTGTCGAGGTGATAATCTTGCGGAAGTATTCATCGACATTCTTGACAGTCAACTCACCCATAGAGCCGAACAACTCGCTCATAGCACTGGTTGGTGTGCCTACCGCAAAAGAGTAAGTACCAAATCCTCTCACTCTGACCATACCAAAGTCTTGGTCTCTCATCATAACCGGATTGGCAGTACCCCATTTGTTGCCAATGAATTGTTTGGTAGAGATAAAATAAATATCTCCTGTATATGGACTCTCCCAAGCATATTTCCAATTGTAGAGCGATGTCAAAATTGGAATATTGCGAATATCACTCAGTTGATAAGAGCCTGGGCCAAAGACATCGGCAAGCTTGCCCTCTTGGATAAAGATTGCCTTTTGACCTTCTCTGACAACTAGCTCAGAGTTCTTCATAATCTCTTCTTTTTTCTCTAGTGGATATCTCCAAACGATTGTGTTTGGATCATCAGATTCCCATTGGATTACTTTACGAAATTGTTTTCTTAACCATCCCATTTTGTGTCCTCACATATTTAAGATTATATTATAT
>CAMFVQ010000035.1 GCA_945992255.1 uncultured Clostridia bacterium | reverse complement strand
TTATCTAAAGTGTTGCACTTCGCTTGACAATTTACTTGTTTTTCGATAACTATAAATTTTGTAAATTGGTTATAGGTCACATCTTACTTGCTAGCTCACTTTGGTTGCGTGCATTGTTTCTTGGCTACTGTTCCCTTATGAAGATAAAACAATTATGTATTCGAATGCTGTAAAAAATATAAAAGCAATAAAAAAAGTAACTATTACGTGCCATTGCTTGATATAAATTAAGCTAAGCCAGGCTCAAAGAGTCCTAATAGTTACTTCCCTTACATAATATATCTTTTCGGTATATTTGTCAACTAAAATTTATAGTTTTTGAAAATTTTTCAAATTGTGTTTTTGCATACTCTATCCACTTGTTTGCCAAAGCGGGCAAAATGGTATACAATATACACAGGTGAATTATGACAAATAACAATCTCTGCAATGACTTTCCAAAATACTGCACGGTGCGTATGATAAGTGCCGAATATATCGACAATGATATCTACCCTGATGACCTAGGTTGCGTGGTGGACAATATTTTGGTGGACGGCTGTGTCCGAGTTGACTTCTCAGGTGTAGACGAGGACGACAACTATTTTGGCACTTGTATGCTAGTAAATATCGAGCATATCGAGCTGGTTGACTAATTCTGCCATCAATTCGAGAGCTTTGCTCTCTTTTTTTGTAATTTTTGCACGGATTTTTCCATACATTATGGTATGAATATTGTATATTTCGTGATGACAATTTCGTCACTAATTTTGATAACCGCCATAGCTCCTGAGTCGGCATTTTCAATAATGCTCGGTGGCACAAAGACTGCTATCGAACTGGCAATCATACTTGTTTCCATATATGCTATTTGGCTGTCTGTCCTCAAAATTATGGAAAAGATCGGCGCCAACAAGCTTCTCTATCGTATGCTCCGCCCTGTGACAAAAAAGCTCTTCAAAGGCGAGAGTGACATGGCTCTTCAATATATTTCGCTCAACTTTTCCGCCAATCTGCTCGGTATGGGCGGTGCAGCAACTCCGCTAGGCATCAAAGCTATGGAATGTATGCAAGACGGCACGGACAAAGCCACTGACAATATGATACTTTTTATGGTCATCAACTCCACTTCCATTCAGCTTTTGCCTGCCACAATCATAGGTATGCGAGCAGCGGCAGGCTCTCAATCGGCATCGGACATCATCTTGCCTTCGCTCGTTGCGACCACCCTATCCACCTTGATTGGAGTCATTCTTGCCAAAGTTTTTGCCAAGCCAAACAAGCCCCAATCCCTTCCGCTCAGGAGCCTCGATGAGTAAATATATCATACCTGTTTTCATCATTTTAATTGTCGTGGTGGGCTTTTGTAAAAAGGTCAATGTTTTCGATTGTTTTGTAGACGGCGCCAAAGAAAGCATAACCCTTGTGCTGTCGATTTTTCCGTTCGTGTGTGCAATTTTGATAGCTGTCGAGCTGTTTTCTCTCAGCGGACTTAACATATATTTCAGCAAAATTTTTGCTCCGCTGTTGCGATTGGTGGGCATACCAGAAGAGCTGTGCGAATTGCTCGTTATCCGTCCATTGTCAGGCAACGGAAGTGTGGCAATGCTCGAAAATATCTACAATACCTATGGTGTGGACAGCTATATTTCTCGCTGTGCATCTGTCATCGTGGGTGCTAGCGAAACGGTCTTTTATATTGCCACAGTTTACTTCTCTACCACCAAAGTAAAAAAGTTGCGTTACGGCTTGCCTATCTCTATTTTTGCTTGCTATGCAGGAGCAATTATCTCTTGTCTGCTGTGTAGATTTATGTGACAAGGCTATTGTCTTATGTTCTCTATTTGGACTTTGATTGTGCACTCGTACATTATATTTTTGGGTTTTACTTCCAAAGTTGGCGAAAACATAAAAAGCACTCCAAAGAGCGCTTTGATTGGTCTTTCGACTAACATATAGTGTGCAGTTGCTATGTTGGCAATGGTTGCAACTATTGCTCGACATTTTCTGCGGATTGCTCGTTGCTCTCTACGATTTTTCCGCCCTCCACACTTTCTTTGTCCTCACTTTCATCAACTTGGGCGGTGACTTCTTGGATTTCTTCATCTTGTGATGTTTGTTCTTCCTTGCTGTGCGGATTGAATGCTGTGGTGTCTAGCAACATAAGGTGGGTACGATTTTGGTCACAAACAACCACGAACTTTCCGTCCAATTCTTCGATATGGCGAGTTGGACACAGACATTCCGGACATCCCGTATTGACCAAAATTTCGTACAAATCGCCATCAATATTCACCTTTGGTGGCTTGCCGTACTCTATCTTCTTGATAGCAAAATTCGATTTTTTCATAGCACTCAGCATACGGACAGCATACACACATTCCACGATTTTGGAGAGTGCAAAAGCTTCGAACAAGAACACTGCCAACACCAAAAATACCTTGAGCGTTTTGTTGAATTCGAATTTTTTGAACACGAAAAACAATGCAAATCCTACCAAAACAATGAGCGTTGCGACACATATCCATATCACATTTTTTTGCCATTCTTTTTGGGTTTTGCCCTTTGCTTTTAGGGTTATTTGGTCGTGCGGAACATATTCGAGTCCCACAATTTCATCTTGGTGCAAATAAGATTTTTCGATATTTTGTTGGTTGACACGCTCTCTTTGTTGCCTTTTTTCGCCCCAAGTCAAGCTCTCTTTGTCAGACTTTACTTGGGCACCACAATGTGGGCAAAATGGAAGATTTTCATCTATTTCTTTGCCGCAGATAGGACATTTTTTCATTTCTCGAGCTCCTTTATAGTTTTGTTTTGCTCACGAATCAGCATAAGATTTCTTGCGAGCATAAGGCTCATTCCTACACCAACTATTGTCATAAAATATGCGCCAACATTGGTAACAAACGAACTGCCTGCCACTCCTGAAAGCGATATTATCATCAAAGTAAGCATTTCTACCACACTGATGAGGGCAAATACACAACTTACCACCAACAATGTGAGCACACCCTTGCCTCTTGTTCCCACAATGCAAGCCATCACGACAAGCACTATCCAAAATACTGCCATGACATATGCGACAAAAAGTTGGACGTTCATAACTTTGGCGAACATTTCTTTGTCGTTGTCGGAGTATTTGGCGTTGATAAAATTTTGAACAATGCTGGACATAAGCTCTTTGTTGGAGGCATTTTCTATCATTTGAGTTGTCATAAAGCCTAACCAATCATCGCCGCCGAGTCCGCTCATATTGACAGGTGCAAACATAATTGTCACCAAGCTAAAAGACTTGCCGAACTCTGTATATTGATTGGTCGTGGTAGTCGTTTCTTCACTCGAATCAGAGCCAGACGAACCCATCATTTCGCTAAGCTCACTGTTCGACAACTTTACACTTATGCCAGTGAATGGTATACAAAAACATACAAGTATCAACAACAATCCCACAAGCATAACAAACGGAACTTGTCTAGAATGTTTTTCTCGCTCTTGAATTGCTTTGTCTAGCAAAAGATTTTTCTTAGCTTCTTCTTTGGCCTCTGTGCCGTTTTTTTTCTTTGCTCTGCTCGCCATAAATACTCCTTTGTTTTGTATATTATAAAACAAAAAATAGTATTTTTCAATAAATTTTCTTTTACCTTACAAAAAATTTAGACAATCTTTGGCGAAAATACACCCCTCACAAATACAATATTTGACAAAGTGTAGACACGGCGAGCTGTCTTAGCAACATATCTCTCAATATCATATTGTCTGTCATATCCAACATTTTGCAAAGTATATCAAGGCTATCTGACACAATCTCGAACAAGTTGCCGAACAAAACTTTTACCCCAATATCATCAAGTTTGACATCACTCTGTTGTATAGCGATGATTGTATTTTGGGCGATATGTATCGAGTTTTCGGACAATATTGACTGTATTTGTCGCCCAATTTGGCGAGTGCGAGCATTGGAAGATAGGGTACGAATTTTGCCCACTATGCGTGACTGAGTGCTTGTCATTTGTCCAAGTTTGGACAGGTTGTGACTCAAAAATATGGGCAAAACACATGGTTTATCTTGCATATTGGAGGTGTCGTATGCTTTTCTCATCATCTCTATTTGGTCATCTGTGGGCATTCTAAAATCATCATACATGGTCGATTCTCCTTAATAATATATATGAAAATAAAAATAAATAATACTTTTGTTGCATTTTCTACTCCAAAATATTATAATGCTTATATGGACAATATTATTTTGACGCCCAACCAACTGTGGGCAGACTACAATCCTGATAGTACAACCTTGCAAATAGCATTTCAAGAATACAAGGACTTGGGGGAGTTTTATTCTATCAAAGGCTATTTCAATGGCGATACTTATGCAGACGGCACAATTCGTATCTTTTTTCACGGCTTTTTGCCAAAAATTAAATGCAAAAAAATGGTTATCATAGCTGACGGTCATGCCGGCAAATTGTTGGAATCTGACCTGTCTAGCATTGTCAAACACGAGTTTGGCGTGCTTTATTTTGATTATCGTGGCGATATGCAAAACGACCTTCCGCACACCATTTATCCGCCTAGCGTAGACTATGCCAACCTTTTGCATGCAGGCAAACACCTAGACTATGCCATTCCGACAGCCAAAGATACCTGCGTGTTCGTGTGGACAAAGGTATGCAGAAGGGTGATTTCTCTTGCCCAACAACTCATTGGCAAAGACAGCTTGATTTATATCCTAGGACTTAGGCGTGGAGCTGACATTGCTTGGCAAACTGCCGCAACCGACAGCCGTGTAAATGGTTTGATTGCTGTGTTCAATGCAGGCTGGAAAGAATATGCCAACTTTCACAAATTCAGCGAAAAAGATATCGAACTCACTGATGAGCGAGAAAGGTGGTTGACAGGTTGCGCTTCCCAAACTTATGCCAAACTGGTAAAATGCCCTACACTATTTGTAGGCACTACCAATTGCGACCTAACCCCTGTGGACAGACTTGAAAACACTCTCAATATCGTTGCCGAAAAAGCAAGCGTGACCAAATGCATTTGTGCAGGACTTACCTCCAACATTTACCAAAGTGCGGTTATGCTCGTGCCAGAATGGTTGGAGCGTACAAGTTTCAAAGCTCCTATGCCAAAGACTCCACTGCTCGATATTGGAGTGGTGGACAAAAAATTCATTGTCAAAGTCGAGTGCGACAAGGAAGAGCCGATTGAAGAAAATTGTGCATACTACTGCTATGATGAACTCAATCCTCGCCTCAGGAATTGGCGAAAGCTCACTTTGGACGAAAAGGGTAAGGGCGAAATCCCTGTTTATGAGCATACAAAATACATTTTTGTATATGCCAACACCCTCTTCCAAAACGGATTTTGTATGTCATCACTACCCCAATGTTTCGAGATAGAAGATGAAGAAATCGACTTTGCACCATTCAAGAAAAGTCAAATAATTTATGAACGCAAGAACGGCACAAAAGCTTGGCTTGAAGAATCCAAAGAAAACGAAATTGCCGAATATCCTAGCTTGCAAGCAGGAGCGTTCGACATACTCGGCGTGACCGCAAGCAAAGGCAACCTCGTGACATATTCTATCGGCGACAACAAATACCCTGCCGATGAGAACAATTTGTTCCAATTCGACTGCTACTGCCAAGAAGAGCGAGAGCTAGAAGTGGAACTCACCGTGCAAGAAAACGACAAAACTACAATCTACACCACCACAGTCCAACTCAACGGCTCTGAGCAATGGCAAAAGCACCCTATCGAACTGCAAAGTTTCAAGACAGCCGATATGATGGCGATGAAGTCTTGGAGAGGTATCAAGAAGTTGGCTTTCAAAGATATTGGCGGTGTGCTAATCAACAATATTTTGTGGGTATAATATGCAAATAATGATTGGGGATATAGTAAAAACAAAAAAACAACACCCTTGCGGTGCCAATGAATGGGAAGTTGTACGCACTGGTGCGGACTGGAAGCTAAAATGCCTACATTGTGGCAAAGTTGTTATGCTGACCAGCGAGCAAGCTCAAAAATCCATAAAAAGTAAGGTGGATAAAAATGAGTAAAAGTCCTATGCTTACAATCATCAATATCATTCTCACCTTGGTGATAATCGTGCTTATTGTGGCAATAGTTTCGCTGTTGTGGCTCATCTCGCCTATGAGGGTGGAGGGCGACTCAATGCGTGATACATTGCACGACAACGACATAATTTGGGTACAAAAAGTCAATTATAAATTGTCTGTCGGAGATATAATAGTTTTCCAACGCCCAACTAGCGAAGGTCCGCCTGTCAAGCGAATCATTGCTATGGAGGGTGACACCGTGCTATTCGACAAACAACAAGGTTGGATTGTCAACGGCAAAGTATTGGAAGAAAACTATTTGACAACCCTATCCGGCGGATATATTCCCAACTATCTAGACAGCGATCATCAAGACCCTTTGGTGAAAACACTACTCACCACCACAGGACTTATTGTCAAAAAGGATGAGCTTTTCGTGCTGGGCGACAATCGCAACGTCTCATTCGACAGCCATGTATACGGCTGTATCAACAAATCTTGGATAATAGGAAAAGTTTTGATAAAAACAAAGGAGTAAATATGAAAGCAATCGTTTCTGTAATCGGCATGGACAAAAAAGGTATCATTGCCAAAGTTGCAACTACACTCAGTGATATCGATGTAAATATCGAAGATATCTCTCAAACAATTATGCAAAATTATTTTACAATGATAATGGCTGTTGACCTTGGAGAAAGCAAGCTCAATTTTGCACAAATCAAGGACAAACTCACCGCTACTGGCGAAGAACTTGGCGTGGAAATTCATATCCAATCTCAAAGCATTTTTGAAAGTATGCACAAGCTCACAACCAACACAAAAACTCTATAAAGGTAGTCGCTATGTATACAAACAATGAAATTCTTGAAACAATCAATATGGTATCTCACCAACACCTTGACGTGAGAACTATCACCATGGGTATCTCGCTTATGGATTGTATAAGCGACTCCAAGACCAAAACTTGCCAAAAAATCTATGACAAGATTATGAAAAAGGCTGGAAACATTGTCAAAGTCGGCGAAGATATATCCAACGAGATTGGTGTGCCTATCGTCAACAAGCGTATCTCTGTCACCCCTATCAGTTTGGTAAGTGCATCAAGCCATGGTCATCTCGAAATCATTCGCACTCTCGACAAGATTGCTGACGAAATCGGCATCGACTTCCTTGGCGGATATTCTGCCCTTGTACACAAGGCTATGAGTCCTTATGAAGAAGAATTTATCCGTTCTATTCCTGAGGCTTTGTCCACCACCAACAAGATTTGCTCTTCTGTCAACGTGGCAACTTCTAAGGCTGGTATCAATATGGATGCTGTGGCACTTATGGGTAAAATTGTCAAAGAGTGTGCATATCTCACTCGTGACAACGACTCTCTAGCTTGCGCAAAGCTCGTTGTGTTTGCCAATGCGGTAGAGGACAATCCATTCATGGCAGGTGCTTTCCTAGGCAGCGGTGAAGATGATGCTGTCATCAACGTAGGTGTATCAGGTCCTGGTGTTGTCAAATCGGCTCTCGAAAGCGTAAGCGGTGACCTAACACAAGTGGCAGAATGTATCAAACAAACTGCTTTCAAGATTACTCGTGTGGGACAACTCGTTGCCCAAGAAGCTAGCAGAAGGCTTGGCGTATCAAGCGGTATCGTAGACCTATCACTTGCTCCAACTCCAGTGGTGGGCGACAGTGTGGCTCATATTTTGGAAGAGATCGGTCTAGAAAGCGTGGGCGCTTGCGGTACAACCGCTACCCTTGCTATGCTCAATGATGCAGTCAAGAAAGGCGGTATTATGGCAAGCAGCCATGTAGGCGGACTAAGCGGTGCGTTCATTCCTGTATCAGAAGATGCCGGTATGATTAAGGCAAGCGAAATCGGTGCTCTCAACCTCGAAAAGCTCGAAGCTATGACAGCTGTTTGCTCGGTTGGTCTTGATATGATTGCTATCCCGGGCGACACAAGTGCAGATGTTATCTCTGCTCTCATTGCTGACGAAATCGCAATCGGTGTGGTCAACACCAAGACAACTGCCGTAAGAGTTATCCCTGTTTATGGCAAAGGTGTGGGCGAATATGCCAAATTCGGCGGACTTCTCGGTCGTGCTCCAATTATGAAAATCAGTGAGTACTCCCCAAGCAAGTTCATCTCTCGTGGTGGCCGTATCCCTGCTCCACTACACAGCAACAAAAACTAAAGGTATCTTATGCAAATAGAAGGAAAAAACCCTGTCAAAGAGGCGCTAGATAGCGATATTGAAATATCCAAACTCTATGTTGCCAAGAATATGCACGATCTCCAACCTATCATCGACAAAGCCAAAGCCAAACGCATTAGGTTGACTTTTGTCGACAGAAATGAGCTGGACAAGTTGTCCGAAACTGGTAGACACCAAGGGTTGGTGGCAATCTGTGAAGACTTCAAATACACGCCTCTCGACAAAATAATCGAGAGTGCCAAAGCCAAAGGACACGACTTGTTCTTGATTATTCTTGACGGCATAGTTGACCCTCACAATCTTGGTAGCATTGTGCGTGTGGCAGAATGTTGCGGTGCTGACGGCATTGTTATTCCATCACGCCGTGCTGTGGGAGTTACCCCTACCGTTCAAAGAGTTGCAGCAGGCGCTACAAGTCACTTGCCTATCGCTATGGTGGGCAATATCAACGATACTATCCGTAATCTAAAAGACAACTTTGTCAACATTGTGTGTGCGGATATGGACGGCGAAACTCTATATGATGCTCATCTCACTGGCGATGTCGCTTTGGTGGTAGGCAGCGAGGGTGAGGGTGTAAAAGCTTTGACCAAAAAATTGTGCGACACCACCGTGTCTATTCCACAATTCGGCAAAGTCAATTCGCTCAATGCAAGTGTAGCCTGTGGTATTATTTGTTATGAAATCGTAAGACAAAGACTGAAATAAACTAAAAAACCCTAACAAGTTAGGGCTTTTAGTATCAGATTATGAAGAAAAAAATTATGTCGTTTGCTATTTATCTACAACTACATAATAAACGACGTATATTAAATCAGTATTAAAAACCAAAAAAATTTTTTTAATATTTGTTTAATAGACAAGGAGGAAATATGAGAATACTACTCGTGGAAGACTCTATCAGCCTATGTGAAGTCCTAACTACTGTGCTAGAAAAAGAAAAATACACTGTAGAATGTGCCTATGACGGCGAACAAGGACTTTCTATAGCGAAAACAAATATCTTCGATTTGATTATTTTGGACGTGATGATGCCAAAGAAAAATGGCTTCGAGGTGCTATCAGAACTCAGACAAAGCAAGATTGCGACACCAATCATCATGCTCACCGCCCTATCTCAGGAGTCCAACAAAGTGCATGGCTTGGATATGGGGGCAGATGACTATTTATCCAAACCATTTTCCACGCCAGAGCTACTTGCTCGTATAAGAGCTGTGCTTCGCCGCCGTGGAGATGTGACCACTGAGAACACTTTGACATATGAGGGAGTCGTTCTTAACTTGTCAAGCTATCAACTCTTGCACGGCACAAAGTCTGTCAAACTCTCCCAAAAAGAGTGCGACATCATGAGATTCTTCTTAGAAAAACCAAGATATGTGGCAGAAAAAGAAGCTCTCATAAACAAAGTTTGGGGCTTCGACAACACTTTTGAGTCCAATTCTCTAGAAGTTTTTATATCATTTTTGCGTAAAAAATTGGCTTTTATTGATGCTCCATTTGTCATCAACTCTATCCGTGGCGTCGGTTATCAATTGGGTGCAAAACAATGAATATGTTCAAAAAGGTGCAAATAAAGTTTTGGCTCATACCTGTGCTGGTGTGTGCATTGCTTATGCTGGTTGTATTTTCTTTTATATTCGGCATTGCATCAAAATCATCTACCAAAAATGCGGAAAAATCTTTGGAAATCTCCCTGTCTACCAACCTTGACACTGCCCTCAATGCAGGTTTTTACGAAAAATGTATCACAATTTATCAAACTCCAAATGGCGATGTTGCTTCATCTAAAGAAAACTACTTTGTCAGTGAAGACAATCTAGATGAGTTGGTCAAGTATATCCAACAAGAAAACTCTTCTATCATCAAATTCAATGGGCGTGTTATCATGGTCGGTGCAAAGAAGGACACCTATCTCGAACTGCCTGTGTTGAGATATGCCTTGTATGACTTTTCGACCGAATATGCCTCTCTGCAAAGTTTGCTCAAAACACTTATTGCGGTATACTTCGTGACAATTCTTGCGATTGGTGTGATTGCTTATATCTTCTCAGCAAGTGCAGTAGAACCGCTCAAAATAGCTTTCAAAAAACAGCAAGAACTTGTTGCCAATGCTTCTCACGAACTCAAAACTCCTCTCACCATTGCCCAAACAAACCTCGACTTGGTGATGAGTGAACCTGACCAAACTGTGCTTCAAAATCACAAATGGTTGGACAGCGCAAGCTACCAACTCAGCCGTATGAATTCGCTCGTACTGCAAATGCTCGAGTTGTCCACTTTGGAAATGAACGGCAAAAAGCTCCAACACTATGACCAAGTAGATTTGACTCAGCTCGTGCAAGGCACACTGCTTTCTTTCGAGGCTGCAATGTACGAAAAAAACATTTTGCTCACCAGTGACATTGACCAAAATGTAACCTACGAGTGTGATATGATAGAAATGGAAAAGCTCATTACCATTCTCATCGACAATGCCAAAAAATACACTCCTGCCGATGGCGAAATAAATTGTAGGCTTGTTCAGTCGCCAAGGTTTGTCAAGCTCATTGTCACCAACTCTGGCAGTGGTATCAAGCCTGAGGAACTCGACAATGTGTTCGAGCGTTTTTATAAATCCGATTCCTCTCATGCCGAAAGTGGCAATAGCTTTGGACTAGGACTTAGCATAGCCAAGTCTATTGCACTCTCGCTAGGTGGTGACATAGTTTGCAAGAGCAATGGAGAGAGTTGGACAGCTTTCGAGGTAACCTTGCCAACAAAGCTCCACCAGACAGGAAAACAAAAGAATAAATAACCCAAAAAGTCGATACATATCAACAAAATGCACTCCACAACATACCAACGACAACACAGCTTTTGGCACGCTAGTATAACACCCTAACAAAGTGCAACCAACTCACACTAATGCAAAAAGGACAATCATATGATTGCCCTTTATTTTTACTTAATTGTTGTTTTGCAACAACTCATTTTTTTCTGTTATATCAATAGCTTAAAACCAATTTGCTGTACGCTTTTGGTTGATTGGTGATTACAATCCCATATCCAATGCGACCTTGTACACTTCATCTTTGGTGAGTTTGTTGTCTTTGGCAACTTGCTTGATTGCAGACTTTTTGTCCATTCCCTCATCAAGCTTGGTTTGGAGTTGCTCCTCGATACTGCCACTTGGAGCAGATTGCTCTACGATTGGAGGGTGTTCGACAATGACTACATATTCGCCTTTTGGATTGTCGATATTTATCTCTCCCAACACGCCCACGCTATGGCTCTCGTGCATTTTGGTTATCTCTTTTACGATATGAACAACCCTATCCCCAAAAGCTTTGTTCAAGCTGTCTAAGTCTTTGTTGATATCATAAGGAGAAGAATAAAAGACCAATGCACTATTGTATTTTGCAAGGTCGGCTAGCAAAGCTTGTCTCTCTTTGTTCTTGGCAGGCAAAAATCCGACAAAAGTCCAAATAGGTCTTACAATTCCGCTGAGCGCCATTGCACTTGCCACTGCGGTAGGTCCAGGCACGACTTCTATCTCACAGCCTTTCTCTTGTAAGCCTTGCACCACCACAGCTCCAGGGTCAGATATGCAAGGCATACCCGCATCGGTGATGAGTGCAACACTCCTGCCACTGTTTAGATAACCTTCAATCTTGTCTACGCTCTCTTTTTCGTTGTATTTGTGACAGCTAAAGAGCGGTTTGGAAATCTCATAATAGTTGAGAAGCCCTAGCGAATGACGAGTATCTTCGCACGCAATCGCATCGACACTTTTGAGTGTGTCGATTGCACGCAACGATATATCTCCAAGGTTGCCTATTGGAGTGCCTACTAGATAAAGTTTTGCCATCAGTTTTTGGTAAGTTTGTAGCCTTCTTTGGTGTCCATAACGCTGTATCCAAGTTCACCAATTTTTGCTCTCAACTCATCAGCTAGTGCAAAGTTACGCTCTGCTTTGGCTTGTTTTCTGCTCTCTGCGAGTTCTACAACCTCGGCTGGAGCTTCGACTTTTTCTTCTTCTGCTGGGTGAGCCTTATCCAAACTCAAACCAAGCACTTTGTCAAAGTCGAGTGCCATTGCATAGATATCTTTGCTCTTTTCTTCCTTGACCATTTTCCAAAGCACACCAAGTGCCATAGGGATATTGAGGTCATCATCGATTGCTTCTTGGAATTCGCTCTTGTAAGCCTCCAACTTGGCGCTGTCTGCAGGAGCATTTGCCATTTTGTGTGCATACAAAACATTGAGAAGTCTTTCGTACGAAACTTTTGCTCCGTCCATTCCCTCGAATGTAAAGTTGAGCTTTTTGCGATAGTGGGCATTCAGACAAAAATATCTAAAATCCATTGCGCTATATCCCATTTCTTCGAGCTGACTTATGCGGTAAGTGTTGCCAAGGCTCTTGGACATTTTGCCGTTGTTGACAAGCATAAACTCGCCGTGCATCCAATAGTTGACACTCTTACAACCTGCCAAAGCCTCATTCTGAGCAATTTCGTTTTCGTGGTGGACTGGAATATGGTCCACACCGCCTGTATGAATATCGAACACAGGTCCGAGGTATTTTCTGCTCATAGTCGAACACTCGATATGCCAACCCGGATAACCCATACCCCAAGGGCTTTCCCATTGCATAATGTGGTTAGGGTCAGCCTTTTTCCAAAGTGCAAAGTCTGCAGGGTGACGCTTTTGGCTGTTCACGTCTACACGAGCGCCTGCTTGTTGCTCATCCAATTTTAGGCGAGAGAGCTTGCCGTACTCTGGAAAACGAGATATATCAAAATAAATTCCGTCATCGATTTCGTATCCATAACCTTTCTCAATCAAAGCTTGGACATACTTGATCATATCCTCGATATGGTCGGTAGCTTTGGCAATGATTTCTGGCTTGCCAATGTTGAGTTTTGCAAGGTCCTCATAGAAAACGCCTGTATAATATTCTGCAATCTCATAAGGAGTTTTCTTTTGCTCACGGCTAGCCTTAGCCATTTTGTCTTCGCCGTCATCTCCATCGCTCATCAAGTGTCCTACATCGGTGATATTCATCACTCCCTTGGTCTTGTATCCGTCATAGTGAAGCACTCTGCGAAGAATGTCCATAAATACATAGGTACGCAAGTTGCCGATGTGTGCATAGTTGTAAACGGTAGGTCCACAGCTGTACATGCAAACTTTTTTGTCGCTGATAGGTTGAAAATCTTCCTTTTTACGAGTCAATGTGTTGTAAACTTTAAGCATATTATTCTCCTTTTTCTTGGTCGTTGTCTTCAAATTCTTCTGCAAGCAAGTTGTCATCAGTCATCGTTATGCTGTACTTGCAAGCATGTATATCTAGTTTTTCTTCTAGGTTGTTGATACGGTCATTGAGCCTTTTGAACTCTTCAAGTATTGGGTCTGGCAACTTGATTTGATTGAGGTCGTCCACTCTTTCTTTGTTTTGTCTAACAATGCGACCTGGCACGCCCACTACTGTACAATGTGGTGGAACATTCTTCAACACAACGCTTCCTGCGCCAATCTTAGAGTCGTGTCCAATGGTGATAGGTCCAAGGATTTTTGCACCAGAGGATATCATAACGTTGTCTTGAATGGTTGGGTGTCGCTTGCCTGTGTCCTTGCCTGTTCCGCCCAAAGTAACGCCTTGATAAATCACAACGTTGGTGCCAATCTCAGCAGTTTCGCCGATGACAACTCCTACACCGTGGTCAATGAAAACTCCGCCGGCAATCTGTGCTGCAGGGTGAATATCCACACCAGTTTTGCGGCGTGTGCGTGCCGCTATCCACTTGGCAATAAAAATCATTTTGTGATTGTAAAACCAATGTGCAATGCGGTGTCTATACAATGCTTTGAATCCGCCATAAGTGAAAAAAACTTCTGCTTTGCTGCGTGCTGCAGGGTCTTTTTCCATAGCTACTTGAAGGTCTTGTTTTACCTTACCCATATACTCTCCTTTGTCAAATACACGATATGTATCGACTTTTTGAACAAAAAAGCGTCCTTGATATCCAAAGACGCTTGTGCGTGGTTCCACTTTGATTGGGCATAAGCCCCACTCGTGTGAGAGATAACGGTCCCACCGCCCAGTCATTTCCTACCGGGAGCAATTCGGTCGCACTTTCTTTCGATTCGTCCAAAGTGGCTCTCATCCGCCGACCACTCTCGCTGTTTAGACTAGTCAAAATACTCTTACCAAACTATCGCTTATATATTGTTATTGTATGTAGTATACGCAAAAAGTGTGCTTTTGTCAAGCAATCTGTTACATTTTGCTTGGCGCCTTGATGCCGAGTAAGGCAAGTCCGTTGCCAATAACTTGCTTTGTTGCACTCACAAGGAGCAATCTTGCGTTCTTGATTGGCTCTTCTGCATTGTTGATATTATGCTCAAAATAGAACTTGTTGAATGCCTTTGCAATCTCTACAATATGTCTTGTCAAAATGCTTGGCTCATACTTGCGTGCGCAATCTTTGAGTATATCTTGATATCTGTCGATGAGTCTAACAAGCTCATTTGCCTCGTCATTGTTGATACCTTCATAGTCGATATTGTCGCCGATTTTGCCACATTTTTCGAGCAAGCTGTTACAACGAGCATAGGTATATTGAACGTATGGTCCTGTTTCGCCATCAAAGTTGAGCGCCTTGTCATAGCTGAACACCATATCTTTGATACGAGAGTTGAACAACACTCCAAAGATGATTGCACCTACGCCCACTTGTTCTGCTGTTTCTTCCTTGTTGGCAAGGGTTGGGTTTTTGTCATTGATGATTTGGAGTGCCTTTTCGACAGCCTTGTTGAGGACGTCTTCGAGGAATACAACCTTGCCACCACGAGTAGACAAAGAACCATCTTCGAGTGATACCATACCGTGTGCCACGTGTACCATATCTTTGTACCAATCACAGCCCATCATTTCGATGACTTTGAAGATTTGTTTGAAGTGCAAGTTTTGTTGGTAAGCTACCACGTACAAACACTTGTCAAAGTCATAAGTCTTTTTGCGATAGAATGCAGCGGCTAGGTCACGAGTTGCGTACAATGTAGCTCCATCAGCTCTTTGCAACAAGCAAGGAGGCATATCTTCCTTTTCATCGAATCTAACGATTTGAGCGCCTTGGCTCTCTTCGAGCAAGCCTTTTGCTTTGAGTTCTTCCAGCACTGGTTGCATTTTGTCATTGTAGAAGCTCTCACCTGCATAGCTGTCGAATTTGATAGCCAATCTGTCATAGATTTTGTCCACTTCTTTGAGGGTGATTTCTTTGAACCAACCAAAAAGCTCCAACGCCTCTTGATTGCCATCTTCAATCGCCTTGAACCATGCTCTTGCTTGATCATCAAGCTCTGGATTGCTCTCTGCCTCTTTGTGAAAACGAACATAAATATCTACCAAGCCTCTTACGCCACGCTTGTCAATGTCTGCCTTGTCGCCCCAAAGTTTGTAAGCCACGATGAGCTTGCCGAACTGAGTGCCCCAATCGCCTAGGTGGTTGATGCCTACCACATTGTAGCCGATTGTACCAAGGATACGATAGAGCGCTCCGCCGATTACGGTATTGAGCAAATGTCCCATGTGGAACGGCTTGGCAATGTTGACAGAAGAATAGTCAATACAAATAGTCTTGCCTTTGCCCTCATCGCATTTGCCATAGTCATCGCCCATTTTGGCTACTTTGTCCAACACACCCTTTGCGAATTGGGTCTTGTTGAGTGTAAAGTTGACATAGCCAGCCACGCTCTCCACTTTGGACAAAAAGTCAACTTCTTGGACAGAATTCGCAATATCAGTCGCAATGACCATAGGAGACTTTCTCATAGCCTTGGCAAACTTGAAGCATGGCAAACACCAGTCGCCCATGCTACTATCTTTTGGAATGGTGATAAGCTCTTCAATCTCTTGTTCACTCACTCCCTCGATTTTGATTGTTTGTGCAATTAGTTTTTTATAATCCATATTTTCCTTTATACATTGAAGCGGAACAACACAACATCGCCATCTTTGATGACGTATTCTTTGCCTTCACTTCTTACTTTTCCTTTTTCTTTTGCTGCTGTGTAAGAGCCAAGCTCCAACAGAGTTTGCCAGTCAACGATTTCGGCTCTGATGAAGCCTTTCTCGAAGTCTGAGTGAATTTTACCTGCTGCTTGTGGAGCTTTGGTGCCACGCTTGATTGTCCAAGCACGAGTTTCCTTTTCGCCTGCTGTAAGGTAGCTGATAAGTCCGAGTAGGTCATAACAAGCGCTGACAAGCTTGTCAAGTCCGCTCTCATCTATGCCCAATTCTTCTTGGAACATTGCCTTGTCTTCTGGCTCCATTCCTGCCAAATCTTCCTCTATCTTTGCACACAACACAATGGTCGATGCTGAGTTGTTGGAAGCATATTCTTTGACAGCTTTGACATATTGGTTGTCCTCTTTGCCGATGTCATCTTCGCCAATGTTGGCAGCATAGATGACTGGCTTGGTGGTGAGGAGGAACATTTCATCGATGATTTCCTTTTCTTCATCACTCATCTCGATAAGTCTCGCTGGCTTACCACCCTCGAGTTCTGCATATACTCTATCCAAAAAGTCTGCCTCTACCAAGAACTTTTTGTCACCGCCTTTGGCAGCTTGTCTTGCTTTGGCACTTCTTCTTTGTACCATTTCCATATCGGCAAAAATAAGCTCGAATTCGATTGTTTCGATATCTCTCAATGGATTGACAGAGCCGTCCACGTGGGTTATGTTGGCATCATCAAAACATCTTACAACATGCACGATTGCATCAACTTCACGGATATGTGACAAGAACTTGTTGCCAAGTCCCTCGCCCTTGGAAGCACCCTTTACAAGTCCTGCTATGTCTACGAATTCTAGCACGGTTGGGGTGATTTTTTTGCTGTTGTAAAGCTTTGCAAGTGCATCAAGCCTTGGGTCTGGCACTGCTACCACGCCAACGTTTGGCTCGATTGTACAAAATGGATAATTGGCGCTTTCTGCACCAGCTTGAGTGATTGCGTTGAACAATGTACTCTTTCCGACATTTGGAAGTCCTACTACACCTAGTTTCATTCTTTCACCTGATTGTATTTATTTCTTTGGTTATTTGTTTTCTTTGTCGTTCGATGGATTTTCATCGGTATTTGCGTTGGCTGAGATGTTGGACATTTCTTCTTTGACCTCATCTTCTTTTGACTTTTCACTTGCCTGAGAATCCGACTTTTTGGCAAGTTGAAGAGTGTTTTCTTTGCCTGTCGACAACCTTTTGATATTGCTCCTGTGAGCGAACACCACCAAACCAAAAATGACCAACGCTATGATGATGACCGCCACACTTTGGCGATATATAATGCACGAGCTGACAGCCAACACGGCTATTGCAGTCAAAGAGCCGATGAAGCCGTATTTGCCATAGAACAGCCATATTATCAAAATCGCCAACACCACGACAGTGATGACTGGTATGATTGCCATAAAAAATCCTATGGACGTCGCCACGCCTTTTCCGCCCTTGAATTTGGTATAAACAGGGAAAATATGTCCCACTATTGCACATAGCCCCAATCCAAAAGCCAATGCCATGCCATATTCGTTGAAAGCCAATCTGCCAACAAGCCCAAAAGTCAAGCCTTTGAGAGCGTCGCAAGCAAATGTTAGCGCTCCCCACTTTTTGCCTATCGTGCGAAGTACATTCATTGTACCAGGGTTGCCACTACCCACATTTTTGATGTCCACTTTTGCACCTTTCTTGGCTATAATAATTGCAAAATTGATTGCACCGATAAAATAGGCAAGAATACACAAAACAACATATATGATTATTTTGGCTGTACTCATACGAAAATTTTACCACTTTTTGGAGTTTTTATCAACAGAGATTGATAGGTTATTCTAATATTTTATATCTTTTTTGGATATTTTTGCCCCCAAAGCGGTTATAAGTAAACTTTCGAGGCGTTTTGGAAGGTCTCTCTTGACAAAAACTTTACATTTCTATTATACTGGTGATAGTACAAATGATAGTACAAACAAGGGGAGTTTATGAAAAAACTTAAAATTTTTGCAATTATGCTCGTTGTTATGCCACTTTGCTTTTCGGCATTCGGTTGCGATGGAAAAAAGTACAATGGCAAAGAAGTTGACATCGCATACGATGATTTTTTGGTAAAACCAACCGCACACAACTTGACCAACGTCAACAAAGTTGACCCAAACAAAGTCACCACTTCCAATGATATAACCGAGGATATGGTTGTCAAAGAGACTGCTTGTTATCTCTATCACCTAGCCAACACCAATGCCAAGAATGTAAATTTTGCCGCTTTCATTTCTGAGGGCAAAGGCATTGCAGATGTGACTTCCAATGGTCTTGCTTTGCGTGGCAATATGGAAGTAAGAGACTATTATTTCAAAGAAGGTGCAGCAAAATATTTCGAGACTATTGGCGTAGTAATGAGTGGCGAAAACTTGTCCAACGGCAAGGATATCGAGAGCTTACTTGGAGTTGTCCGCAACATTCTCAACTATGCTGAGCGTAACTATACTGCCGATGGCAACACTTTCTACAAACAACGTGACAAGGTTGTAGACGAGAACACTATCAAGAATTTTGCCCCACCTCAAACAGATTATGTAAATTGGGACAAAATCAAGAAAACACGCAAATTCGATTCGGAAAGTTGGAGAGCTGAAGACAAAATCCGCAATCACTATTTCGAGATAGACAATGCGGATATCCAACCCCAATATCTCCAAAATGCAAAGGTAACCCACAACAAAAAAGAAGGCTTCTATGAGGTATATTATGAAGTTATCCCAACCAGCCCTGCCCTCGAGCTAGGCAGACAATCTTTGCGTAGATCACTAGGCTCCGACAATATGGACTATGTTTACCAAAAAGTTGCTTTCTCTGTATGGGAAGATGGTGTGTTCCGTATGTACTCTACCGACAACAGCTGGAAAGCAAAAATCTTGACTTTCAATGGTGCTTCTAAAAACCACTACTACCGCTATTTCACCTACAATCGTGAACATGTAAAACGCCTAGCTATCCCAAATGTAGATTGGATAAGCAAAGCAAAATAAGCAAAAACTCGATACATATCAACAAAAAGCGAACAACAAGTTCGCTTTTTAAATGCAGTTTTTATCACATTTTCAAGCAACTATCCTTGTAAAAGACTGCCCCTTAGTAAGCGAAGTGGGTTGTTGGAGCTGAAAGCGGAAACAAGCCGATAGGGATTGCCCCTCATTTACGATAGCAATATCCTTGCGAAAGACTGCCCCCTTAGTAAGGGGCGCTATCAGCAAGGACTACTCCGCTCATCAAAAAAGCTCCCTAATCGTAGGGAGCTTTACTTTGTGTTTTTGTGTTATCTGTTGATTGCTTTGCTTGTGTCGATTGTTGCTTTGATACGGCGGATACCTGCGGATGAAGACTGCTCTTTGACCAACTTGAATTCGCCAAGTTGACCAGTATGTGTTGCGTGTGGTCCGCCACAGATTTGACAATCCACATCGCCGATTGTATATACCTTTACGACTTCACCATATCTAGAGCCGAACACACCGACTGCATTGATTTCTCTTGCTTTTTCGATTGGCATTTCTTCACAAACTACGTCAATATCTCTCTTGATTGCCTCATTGACAGCATCTTCGACAGCTTGTTTTTCTTCAGCAGTAAGTGGACGCTCAAAATTGAAGTCGAATCTAAGTCTTTCTGCTGTAATGTTGCTACCTTTTTGCTCGATGTCATCTCTGCCAAGCACTTTTTTCAAGCTAGCAAGAAGCAAGTGAGTTGCGGTGTGCAAGAGGGTTGTTTGCTCTCCGCTGTCAGCAAGTCCGCCCTTGAATTTTTGTTCAGCGCCTGCTTGAGATTTCTTTTGATGCTCTGCAAAAGCGTTGTGATAGCCCTCAATATCCACCTCAAAGCCCTTTTCTTTGCAAATTTCTTGGGTCATTTCGATAGGGAATCCGAATGTATCATAAAGTCTGAATGCTGTCTTGCCGTTCAAAGTGTTGTCCTTGACATATTTTAGCACTTTCTCGATTTCTTTGATGCCGTTCTCGAGAGTTTTGGCAAATCTTTCTTCTTCTTTGGCAATTTCGCTCAAAATCTTTTCTCTATTTTGCTCAAGCTCTGGATATACTTCTTTGTACTTTTCCACATACATTTCAGCAATGCCAACTAGCTCTCTAGAATCCATACCAAGTTGTCTTGCAAAACGAATAGATCTACGGAGCAATCTGCGAAGCACATAGCCTTGGTCAACGTTGGATGGCACAATGCCCTTCTCATCACCAATCATAAATGTTGCGGTACGCATATGGTCAGCAATGATACGCATAGCACGAGTTTCTTCTTCATCTTTGCCATATTCCTTGCCACACAACTCACTGATTTTGGCAATCACGTCGGCAAATAGGTCGGTTTCGTACACTGACTTGTAGCCATTGAGCATACAAATAGTTCTCTCCAAGCCCATACCTGTGTCCACGTTCTTTTGGGACAAAAGTGAGAACTTGCCGTCCTTGTCACGGTTGAATTGCATAAACACGTTGTTCCAAATTTCTACATACTTGCCACAATCACAGCTTGGGTCACAATGGTCTGAGCATGGCTCTTTGCCGGTGTCGATAAAAATCTCAGTATCGCTTCCGCAAGGACCTGTTGCACCTGCATACCACCAGTTGTTTTCTTTTGGAAGATAGAAAATTCTATCTTTTGCAATGCCCATTTCGTTCCATTTTGCAGCTGCCTCTTCATCACGAGGGCAATCTTCATCGCCTGCAAAAACTGTTACGGCAATTTTCTCTACTGGTATTTCGAGCACTTTGGTCAAGAACTCATAGCTGAATTCGATTGACTCCTTTCTAAAATAGTCGCCGAGTGACCAGTTGCCTAGCATCTCGAAAAATGTGCAATGAGTTGCATCTCCTACTTCGTCAATATCGCCTGTTCTCACGCATTTTTGCACGTCGCAAAGTCTTTTGCCTGCAGGGTGCTTTTGTCCGAGAAGATATGGCACAAGTGGGTGCATACCTGCTGTGGTAAACAACACTGATGGGTCGTTCTCAGGAATGAGTGATGCTGATGGAATTATGGCGTGTCCTTTGGACTTGAAAAACTCCAAATAACTGCTTCTTAGTTCTTTTGATGTAAAATTCTTCATTTATATATCCTCTCAATTAGTTCTAGTTGTAAAATAGTATGTCTGCATAGGTTGGATATGGCCAATCTTGCTTTGGCATAATTGTTTCGAGCTTGTCGATGACTTCTCTTATGCTCTCCATAAGTACCATTACTTGGTCACGCACAAGAAAAGCTTGTTTGTTAATATCTTTGCTTAGGCTAGCAGTGTTCTTGGCGAACTTCAACTTCTCGATACCTGTCGCAAGTTCACTAAGTAGTCCTGAGATGTTGGCAAGTTGTTTGCTTTGCACTGAGCTGATTGCAGGTGAAATCTTGTTGAGAGTTTCCACTTGTGCAGCAAGCTCGGCTTGGTATCTCATCACTGCTGGTATGATATTTTGTTTCGCCATCATCAACAATGTTTCGGCTTCTATGCCTGCGCTCTTGATATAGTTCTCCAAATAAATGGATTGGCGACTTTCGATTTCCCTCTTTGTAAGTACCTTGTGGCGGTCGAACAAGTCGATATTCTTTTGGCGAGTGAACACTCCGTAAGCATCTACGCTGTTATCCAAAATCTCTAGACCTCTACGCTTTGCCTCTTTGTTCCACTCTTTGCTGTAGCTGTTGCCGTTGAACACAACTCGAGAATGTTCTTTGTACATTCTCTTGACCAACTCGACAACTGCCTTGTCCAAATCATTTGGATCTACCTTTTCTAGCTCATCGCAAATGTCGGCAATCACATCGGCGGTGGCGGTGTTGATGATAACGCAAGGTGTAGACAATGTAGCTGATGAGCCAACCATACGGAACTCAAACTTGTTGCCTGTGAAAGCAAATGGTGATGTACGATTGCGGTCGCTTGTATCCTTGCCAAGCTCAGCAAGATAGTTGACACCTGACTTGATATATTCTTTTACTCTTACGCCCACCTCTTCGCCTGCACAAATAGCGTTGAACATTTTTTCCATGTCCTCGCCTGTGTAAACTGAAATGATAGATGGTGGAGCTTCGTTGCCACCCAAACGAGCTTCGTTGCCGAGGTTGGCAGCACTCATACGAATGAGGTCGGCATACTTGTCCACTGCCGAAATCACCGCTGTAAAGAACAACAAGAATGTGCGGTTGTGGCTTGGGTCTGACCCCGGTTTCAACAAGTTGACACCATCATCTGTGCTGAGTGACCAGTTGCAATGCTTGCCTGAGCCGTTGATGTTGGCGAATGGCTTTTCGTGCAACAAACATGCAAGATTGTGATTTTCCGCAACCTTTTTGAGCGTCTCCATAATGAGTTGGTTTTGGTCGGTTGCAACGTTGGCAACACTGAAAATTGGAGCAAGCTCGTGTTGGGCTGGAGCGGCTTCGTTATGCTCTGTCTTGGCGGTGATACCAAGCTTCCAAAGCTCTTCGTTGACGTCCGCCATGAAATCGCCTACTCTATCTCTGATAGATGCATAGTATTGGTCGTTCTTTTCTTGTCCCTTTGGAGGGAGTGCGCCGAACAATGTTCTACCTGTGAATTTTAGGTCATCTCTCTTGTTGTAGTCGTCCTTGTCAATCAAGAAATATTCTTGTTCTCCGCCCACATTTACCACAACTTTTTTTGCCTCTATGCCCAAGATACGCAAAAGCCTGAGTCCTTGGCGATTGATAGCTTCCATTGATTTTAGGAGTGGAGTTTTCTTGTCCAAAGCATCGCCTGTATAACTGCAAAATGCTGTCGGAATATAAAGCACACCTGCACCATTTTTACTACGCTTGATGAATGCTGGTGATGAGCTGTCCCATACCGTGTAGCCCCTTGCCTCGAATGTAGCTCGGATACCACCACTTGGGAAAGAAGAGGCATCGGCTTCGCCTTTACGCAAATTGCTACCTGTAAATTCTAACACTACATTGCCCTTTTTGTCTGTCGAAATGAAGCTGTCGTGCTTCTCGGCGGTAGTGCCTGTGAGTGGTTGGAACCAGTGAGAATAGTGGGTTGCACCATTTTGAGATGCCCACTCTTTCATCGCAGAAGCAACTTCGTTGGCAAGGTCTTTGCCCAGTTGTTTGCCTTGGTCGATAACTTCTCTCAGCTCTTTGTACGCACTCTCAGAAAGATACTTCTTCATCGTGGCATCGTTGAAAACATTGCTACCAAAAAAGTCTGTTATCTTTTTACTTTCTGTTATACGCATATTTTTCTCCTACAATTATATAGTAGTTATATTTTATTATAAGAGAATAAAAATAGCAAGGATATTCCCTTACTATTTTTACTTTTTGTATAATATATTGTTCTAAATTGGAGACAATCTCCATATTTGCATAATATATTGTTTTATTCTGACCTCAACGCTATTACTACATCTCGTTTAGATGCAATATATGCCGGAATAAGTCCTGCAATGAGCGTGAGTGCTATGCTTACCAAAACGAGCAATATCGCATGCAATGGCGACAGCAAGCACAATGTTGATATTTGTATTTTCTTATATATGACAATGTTGATAGGTATGCTTACAAGATATGTAATAATGACACCAATAAGTCCTGCCACCAGTCCGATGATAGATGTTTCGGCATTGAACACATTGACAATATCCTTTTTTCGAGCGCCGAGGCTTCGCAAAATACCAATTTCTTTGGTTCGCTCTACCACCGACACATAAGTGATGACACCAATCATAACCGTTGACACAACGAGTGACACCGCACCAAAACAGATAAGTGCTATGGATATAATATCAATGGTTTGGCTCATCATATCCGTTGCGAATTTGGACATATCGTTGTAGTAAATATCGCTTTCGTTCCACTCATCAAGATATGATATGATTTGATTTTTGCCTGCAAAATCCTTTGGATAAATGTTGATGACCGTTGGAATATTTCTGCCGCCGAGCAAAGCCAAATGGCTGTGGAGTTCAGCTTCTGTTAGCGAATAGCCTGTGATGATATCTTTCTCAGGGCTGTTTTGTTGAGCCTTGACAATATCCGAATCCATACTATCTTTCATCATATATTGAGTAAGTTCAGAAGTATATGCAATGCCTGATGACAAGATTGGCATTTGGTTGTCCACGCGTTGGCGGAGGACACCCACGATTTTTAGGTCGAACACGCCCTCGGGAGAATTTTCGTACAATGACTGGATGTTGTTCTGCACAAAAAGTCCCTTTTCTTCATCATAACGATAAAAAGCATTGTTGGTGGCAACTTTCAAGTTTACTTTGTAAATATCCTCGAAAGTCACTTCGTTGTTGTACTTGATTCCCATTGCTGCCAGCACGGATTTGTTGAGTTGGTTGGACTTGTCTACCACCAGCGCTACTTCGTTGGCTTTGGTTGGGTATTGTCCGCCGATGATGTCATAACCTTCCAAAATGAATTTTTGATTGCCCGGCAACTCTTGCCAACCAATGTCAGGATTTTTCTTTGCCCCTGGCATCATATTGCTTGCCATACTTGTTATCATCTCGGTATAGCTAAGTTTGTGCGCCACCTTGTCATACTTGTTCTTGTATCCAAGATATGCTGTGTTGACCTTGCTGATAACATTGATGTCAATGCCATATCCATAGCGAATGCTATCCACAGCGCTGTTGTTTTCGAGCTGTTTGATATAATCTACATACTCTTGGCTTATATCGTTTTTCTTAATCAAGTCCTTGTAGTTGAGAGATGGGTCATAAGGATAGATGATATTGCCGTCTGGGAATGATGGTTTTGCGTTGGTCGTGCCGCCTGGAGTCATCATCAAAGCAAGTAATTTGTTGCTGTCCATACTCTCATTGGCGATACTGATTGGGTAAGATGCCAACACATTTTGTTGAATATCGGCAATATAATTGTTCATACCGTTGGACACTGCAAGCACCAGCGCAACACCAATGATACCAATGCTTCCTGCAATTGCTGTGATTATGGTACGACCTTTCTTAGTTTTTAGGTTGTTGAAAGACAACTTCAATGCAGTAAAAAAGTTCATAGAAGTTTTGTTGAAGCGTTTTTTCTTGTTTTTTATGTCTTTTTTGTTTTGCTTTTTGCGTTCTTTTTCATCTTCTACGACCAATTTTTGAGATGTAGGCTCTTCGGCAAAATAAGGATTGTCATCGGATACAATCTCGCCGTCATTGAGTTTAATAGTACGAGTTGCATATTGCTTGGCAAGCTCTGGGTTGTGCGTAACCATAACCACCAACTTGTCTTTGGACACTTCTTTTAGGATATCCATAATTTGGACACTTGTAGCACTGTCGAGCGCACCTGTTGGTTCGTCCGCCAAAATAATCTCAGGGTTGTTGATAAGCGCACGAGCAATGGACACTCTTTGCATTTGACCGCCAGACAATTCGTTTGGCTTTTTGTTCAGCTTGTCGCCAAGTCCCACATCTTGCAATGCTTTGGTAGCACGGCGGCGGCGTTCTTCCTTGCCCACGCCAGACAAAGTAAGCGCCATTTCCACGTTTTCGAGAATGGATATATGCGAGATAAGATTGTAGCTTTGGAAAATAAAGCCTATGCGGAAGTTGCGGTATGCGTCCCAATCCACATCTTTGTATTCTTTGGTCGAAACTCCATCGATAATCAAGTCGCCTTGAGTATATCTATCCAAGCCACCAATAATATTGAGCATGGTTGTTTTTCCGCAACCAGACTGCCCCAAAATAGCCACGAATTCGCTCTTTCTAAACTGCACATTTATGCCTTTGAGCGCTCTTACAAGATTGTCTTCATTTCCATAGTTTTTGACAATATCAACAAGTTTTAGCATTCTGTACCCCAAATTCTTTTGATTTAGTTATATTCTAACATATTATTTTATATTTTTTGATAGTATTTAGGTAAAAAGTATCTATATTTACCCAACTTTTACACTTACTGAAGTTTATCTTGCAGACTTCGTTTGTTGCATTTTGCTTTGGGCGTGATATAATGAAGCTATGGATTATTCAATTGTTCGCTCCAACCGCCGTACAATGTCGCTCTGCATTCAGCCAAATGGCGACCTTGTTGTCAAAGTTCCTATGAAAACAAGCACCAAAGATGTTGCAATCTTTGTCCAAAAACATAGCGATTGGATAGCAAAACACATACAAAAAGCACAAAAAAGAATGCCCCTTTATACACCATACACTGCCCTAGAGGGCGAAATGGTGCTGGTCCTTGGCAACCAATATTGTATCACTTATACCGACAAGCCGAACCACATACACGGAGGCATTTTGTACTTGCAACGCTCAGACAATCCTGTCCAAAGCCTCATATCTTTCTACAAAACTTTGGCGCAAGAATTGGTTATCGAGCGAGCAAAACGCCTTGCTCATTCTATCAACATTGAGGGCGTTTCACTCAAACTATCTTCCGCCAAAACAAGTTGGGGGACTTGCAACGCACGCACAGGTATAAGGCTAAGTTGGCGACTGGTGTTGGTCGATGTTTCTCTCATCGACTATGTTATACTGCACGAGCTATGTCACCTGCGACAGCTCAACCACAGCAAAGAATTTTGGCGACTTGTCCAAGCATATATGCCTGACTATGCCATACGCCGCCAAAAACTCAAAGAATATTGCCACGTGCCTTACATAATCTAAAAAGCAAAAAAGTCGATACGTATCGACTTTTTACATTTTTTATCGTCTTTTAGAGGTGCTTGTCTTGGCTTGCAACTTTGTGACTTTCGGTAGTGTTTGTGTTGACTTAAGCAACTTTGAGATTTTCGATCGTGCTCGTTTCGGTTGAACAACTCTCTTCGACAATTTGTCTTTTGTCTTATGTTTTTTATATTATCCACAACTATTGTGAGCCAATCATCGAGAAGTATCTTGCCGACTATCTTTGCACCGACCGCATAATTGCCAACAAAAAACTCCCCTAAGGGAGCTTTTTAGATTTCAATATCTGTTATGTCATCAGGAATAAACACATCTAGCTCTTCGACCATATCGGCAGAAGTGATAGCACTTGCAGGGAGTTTGACATAGGTCACTTCGGCTTGTGCAAGCACAACGCCTGCCTTGGTCCTTATCTCGGCACTGGCTACAAATCCATGACTGTTTTCTTTTTCCATTCTTCCAATGCCTACCAATTTTTCATCGAACGGCACAGGTTTGCGGAATTTTACTTTGAGTGAAGAAGTCACCGCAAGTGGCGGATTGTCCACAGGTTTACCCACCCAAATAACTCTGCCTGCCAACTCATCTAGCATACAAGTAATCATACCGCCATGAGTTCTGCCCGGATAGCTTTGGTGTATGGCTTTGTACTCGAACAAAGCCACCACGCTATCATCTTCCATTTCATAGAAAGATGCCCCAAGCCCTGCCGGATTGTTGACGCCGCACACTATACAAGACTTAGAATTTTTTTGTTTCCTGACTACTTTCATTTTACAATAAGGCTCTTTCCTGTCATTTCTGCAGGAATTGCAAGTCCCATCATATCTAACATTGTTGGAGCAATATCACAAAGTTTGCCGTCTTTCAAGCCCTTGACATCATCGTTGCCGATAGCAATGAATGGCACTGGATTGGTTGTGTGAGCGGTGAATGGAGTTCCATCTGGCTCATACATATAATCGCAGTTGCCGTGGTCAGCAGTGATAAGAGCTTGACCGCCCACGCTTAGGATAGCGTCCACAACTTTTTGTACGCACTCATCGGTCACCTCGACAGCTTTCTTAGCGGCATCCATCACACCTGTATGTCCTACCATATCACAGTTGGCAAAGTTGAGAATCATCACATCATACTTGCCTGACTTGATTGTTTCGACAGCTTTGTCGCATACACCATAAGCACTCATCTCAGGCATCATATCGAAAGTCGCAATCTTTGGAGAGTCGATAAGAATACGGTCCTCGTTTGGATTTGGAGCTTCCACACCGCCGTTGAAGAAGAATGTAACGTGCGCATACTTTTGTGTTTCTGCGATACGGAATTGTTTCAATCCGCACTTGGATAGATATTCGCCCAAAGTGTTGTTGTAGCTCTCTGGCTTGTAAGCCACATCGAGTTTGTCATTGAAAGTCACATCATATTGGGTAAATGATACAAAGTTTGGAGCCAAAAATCCGCTCTTTCTCTCGAATCCTTTGAAGTCCTCGAAGATGAATGAACGAGTGATTTGTCTAGCTCTGTCAGGACGGAAGTTGAAGAAAATCATGCTGTCGCCCTTGGACACTTTAGCCACTGGCACGCCGTCTTTTGTCAAGACTGTTGGGAGCATAAATTCATCGGTAACGCCCTTGTCATAGCTGTGTTGCATAGCCTCGACTGGGTCGCTCTCTATCACGCCCTCGCCTTCTACCATAGCGTTGTAAGCTTTCTCCACTCTGTCCCAAATGTTGTCTCTGTCCATTGCATAAAAACGACCATTGATAGTAGCGATTGTACCAAAGTTGATGCTGTTCATATAGTCAACAAGCTTTTGGATAAACTCTTTGCCACTGGTTGGAGCTACGTCTCTGCCGTCCATAAAGCAGTGAACGTACACATTGTCGAGTCCCATATCTTTTGCGAGTTTGATACAAGCAAAAAGATGCTCGATATGGCTGTGTACACCGCCGTCGGACACAAGACCCATAAGGTGAAGTTTTTTGTTGTTTTTCTTAGCTTTTTCTACAACTTCTACAAGTGCTGGGTTGGTGAAAAAGTCGCCGTCTTGTATAGCTTTGGTGATACGAGTAAGCTCTTGATAAATAATGCGACCTGCACCAATATTGAGGTGACCTACTTCGCTGTTGCCCATTTGTCCGTCAGGAAGTCCCACGTTCATTCCGCTAGCTTGCAGCTCAGAATGTGGATAAGTCGAAAGCATTTTGGTCACGTTTGGTGAAGTGATAGGAGATATTGCATTGTTGTCGGCTGGGGCGTTGATGCCATAGCCGTCCATAATTATAAGTCCAGTAAATTTCATTTTTTTCCTTTTAGTAAGGCTCCCGATATCGAGAGCCTTGAGATTTATTTTTGTTTTCTTCTTAGTATTTTACTACTTGTGAGAAGTCAACCGCTTTGAGTGAAGCACCACCGATAAGTCCGCCATCGATTTGTGGCATAGCCATAAGGTCAGATGCATTCTTTGGATTCATAGAACCACCATATTGGATTCTAACTTTGTTCTCAGCACAGTCAGCACAATATAGGTCAGCCATTTTGTTACGAATGATAGCGATTGTATCGTTTGCCTCTTCCTTAGTAGCAGTCTTGCCTGTACCGATAGCCCAGATTGGCTCATAAGCGATAACGATTTTGTCGAGTTCGTCAGCTGTAATGTCTGCGAAAGCGCCCTCAACTTGTTTTACAAGCACTTCTTCAACTTTGCCAGCTTCTCTCTCTTCGAGTGATTCGCCTACGCAAATGATTGGTTTAAGTCCGCTAGCAAGAGCAGCTTTTACTCTCTTGTTTACTGTTTCATCAGTTTCGCCAAAGTATTGTCTTCTCTCGCTGTGTCCGATGATAACATACTCAACACCAAGTTCTACGAGCATTTTTGCACTGATTTCGCCAGTGAAAGCTCCTTTCTCTGCCCAGTGTACATTCTCTGCACCAACTTTGATGTTGGTTCCCTTTGTCATCTCTACGGCTGTAGCTAGGTCAGTGTAAGGAGTGCAAATAACTACTTCTGCCTCTGCATCAGCTACGAGTGGGATAAGGTCCGCAATCAATGCCTTTGTGTCGGCGATTGTGTTGTTCATTTTCCAGTTTCCTGCAATAATAGGTCTTCTCATTTTTCTATCTCCAATATGTATTTTATTCTTTGTCGTTGAGGCAAGCGATACCAGGGAGTACCTTACCTTCAAATAGTTCTAGTGATGCACCGCCACCGGTAGAGATGTGGGTCATCTTGTCAGCAAAGCCGAGTTGTGCAACTGCTGCTGCGCTGTCGCCACCGCCAATGATTGTGGTAGCGTCGGTTGCTTCTGCAAGTGCTTTAGCAACTGCAATTGTTCCTTGAGCAAGTGTTGGATTCTCGAATACGCCCATAGGTCCATTCCAAATAACTGTCTTGGCACTCTTTACTGCATCAGCAAAAAGCTTTTGGGTAGCTACACCAATGTCAAGTCCCATTTTGTCTGCTGGAATAGCATTGGAAGGAACGTTCTCAATTTCTACCTTTGCATCAATTGGGTCTGGGAACTCATCTACAACAGCAGAGTCGATTGGCAACAAAATTGTCTTGCCAAGCTCTTTTGCCTTAGCGAGCATATCTTTACAATAATCAATCTTTTCGTTGTCAACCAAAGACTTACCTACACTGCCGCCTTGAGCAACAAGGAATGTATAGGCCATACCGCCACCGATAACGAGTGTATCGCACTTGTTGAGGAGGTTGTCGATAACTTTGAGCTTGTCAGCAACCTTAGCGCCGCCAAGGATAGCTACGAATGGTCTAACTGGTGACTCCAAAGATTTTGCCATAACGTTGAGTTCCTTTTCGATGAGGAATCCACATACAGCAACTTTGACAAAGCCATATTCTACGATACCAGCAGTAGAAGCGTGGCTTCTGTGAGCTGTACCGAAAGCATCGTTCACATAAATATCAGCATATTGTGCAAGCTTGCTGCAAAAATCTTTGTCGCAAGCCTCTTCTTCTGCATGGAAACGCAAGTTTTCAAGCAATACACATTCGCCCTCTTTGCAAGCTGCAACCTTAGCTTGTGCATCTTCGCCGATTACGTCTTTTGCGAATGTTACTTTACCATCAAGAAGTTCGTTAAGTCTGTCAGCAACTGGCTTCAAAGTAAGCTTAACTGGATCATTCTTCAAAGCTTTTTCGATGATTTCTTGCTTAGCAGCAGCTTGTTCTTCTACTGGCAATTTTTCGATAGCCTTTTTGTCCTTCTTTGTCAATTTTACGTCATCACTAAAAATGCTGTGTGGCTTGCCCATGTGAGAACAAAGAATAACCTTTGCACCATTCTCCATCAAATATTTGATGGTTGGCAAAGCACCATTGATTCTGTTTTCGTCAGTGATTTTGCCGTCCTTCATAGGAACGTTGAAGTCTACTCTGACCAAACATCTTTTGCCTTTGACATCTACATCTTTGATTGACATCTTGTTCATAAATAAAAACTCCTTTTATTTGTGTTAAAATTTTCGCATAATCATTGTAACACTTTTTTGTTATATTTGTAAAGCAATATATATGTAAACTACTTTATACTATCTTATAATAAAGACTTTGCTCTCATATCCTTTGAGATTGACGTTGGATAGGTCTTGAAGTTTGCACTCTTTGCCTGTCCAAACTTCGACAGCTGAGCTGTCCGCTGTCCAACTTGCTTTGATATATTCATCGCCACTTATTTTGCTCCAATCCACTGCCACACATTTTGATGATGACTTTTTGTTGAACAAACATACTGCCACACCCTTTTCGAGAGGTTTTGCAAGTATATCTACCCCTCCTTTGATGATTCGCTTTGCTTGCTTGCCCAATTTGTCTTGGTCGATAGCTATCATATCCGCATTGGTCACAATATCGAGCACGTCTTGGGTAATACTGCGTATATCGTTGCCTAGCATAAGTGGAGCGCTCATCATACACCACAGCGCAAAGTGCGATTTGTTTTGTTCGAGCGTAAGTTTGCCGTTGCCCACTTCGAGCATATCTGGGTCATTGTAGTGTCCCACACTTGCGCTTTGATAGAGCTTTACATTATGCTCATAAATATGCTTTATCCACAACCAATTTGGTATAATGTCAGGTGTTGTTCTCCACATATTGCCCACTTTGCTTGCCCACAAATATGGTTGGTTTCTTCCCCATTCGCATACCGAAAATACGATAGGTTTGAGTGGTTCATTGTTTTCTTTGGCAAATCTCTCGCTTGCCTTTTTCAAGGCTTGTCCCATTTTGTAGTATTGGAGCATAGCGCTATCCGCACGAGTGCCGACTGGGTTGGTGAGTGATATTTGATTTACGCCCTTTTTGAGTTGGACTTTTTGGCTAAAACGAGCTGTTACATTCCATTTCTTTTGTGGTGGAATTTCAAAATAATATGCCCTATCTCCCACTTTTGCTCTTAGGAATTTGTCGTACATACCCTTCTTGAATACATTGATTGTTAGGATATATTCGCCCCCTTCTTCTACATAAACATTGTCGAACAAGGCTTCACCTTTGGCTTTGTCCATACCGGATATGTACTTTTTACCCTCGACTTTGTTTGTTGGCATCAAGCGAGCTGTTCCACGCAAAACTGCTTGGTCACACAAGATTTTTTGCACTACCTTGCCGTTGCCCACTTGGCTGATTTCGATGCTGTACACGAGTGGCGCATAGCTAGGAATGGCTATGTTGTGGCAAAAATCATATTTGAAAAATTCAAAGCCCCACCTTGCAATGGTGAGTGCATCTTTTTCTTCTCTGCCTAGGCTTGCAGGCAAGTCCTCGCAAGTGTATGTGCCGTTGCTCGAATATGTACCTACTTTTAGTCCACGGCTGTTGATAGCTTGGACAAGTGCTGGCATACCCATCGAAAATCTGACCATATCGCCTTGGAGTTCATCGTTTTCATCTCTGAGGTTGGCATGCCAACAATCATCTAGATTGAGATAGCGATAACCTGCATCTACCAAGCCTTTTTCTTGCATAGCTTTGGCAGTGTCAAGTATCATATCTTGATCAATATTGTTCTTGAAAGTATTCCAACTCGACCAACCCATTGGCGGTGTTTGAGCTACGCCGTTGTCATATTCTTCTTCGATGTCCACATTTGTTATACGGCTGTTGGGTGTAAAAAGTTGTTTCAAAAAACAAATAGGACACATTCCGTTACGCTTCATTTTCTCTCTCCTTAATCGTGTGATACATATCTTCTAGTTCTTGTTTTCCCATGAATTTTGGCACTGGATAGAGCGGATTGGCTTCTTTGTAAGCACGCTCTGCCATCAGCGGAATATCCTCGTCCTTTATGCCTTTTATTTTGGTTGGGATATTGAGCTTTTCACCAAGTTCTCTGAGTGCTTTCATAAATAGCTTAGCATTCTCTTCCACGGATTTTGACTTGTCCGCAACGCCAATATATGTGGCAAGCTCTTGAAGCTTTTTGTCTATGCTTTTACCATAATAATCCAATACATATGGCAAAATTACCGCATTGGCAAGTCCGTGTGGAGTGCCGTACACGCCACCAAGTTGGTGAGCGATTGCATGCACATAACCTACATATGCTCTGGTAAAACTTACCCCTGCAAAGTATGATGCAATCTGCATAATTTGTCTAGAATCTATGTCCTCATCATCGTTGTATGCCTTTGGCAAGAACTCGAAAATCAACTTGATTGCTCTGATTGAAGCTTCTCGAGTGATATAACAATTTGCTTTGCCAAGATATGCCTCTATGGCGTGAGTGAGTGCGTCCATACCTGTGGTTGCAAGTATATGTTTTGGAAGCCCTACCAACAAGCGTGGCTCGAACACTACATAATGCGGAATTAGACTTGGGTCATTGAGCGCATACTTCTCGTGAGTGGTTGCATCAGATATAACTGCCGCCAGTGTTGTTTCGCTGCCAGAACCTGCTGTGGTCGGAACGGCAATAAATGGTGGCAATTTTTTGCGGATTTTGAGCAATCCACGCATTTTTTGCACAGGTTTGTTTGGACAAACTATCCTAGCTCCGATTGCTTTGGCACAATCCATTGGCGAACCTCCACCAAAAGCAACTATACAAGCACAATCATTCTCTTTGTAAACTTGAACACCTGCCTCCACATTGTCAATGGTTGGGTTGGCTACCACGTTGGAAAAGACAGTATACTTGGCCCCTGCCTCATCGAAAGATTTAATCATTTGGGCGAATGGTTGGAGAGTCTTGACCGTATTTCCAGTCACCACCAACACATTGCCAAGATTGTTGTCTTTGACAAAATTGCCCAGTCCTTGCAATCCGCCTATCTTATCCAACACTTTTGGTTGGCGCCAAGGCAAAAAACAAGATGCTACATACATTGTTTTTTGATAAACTCGGCAACCGAATTTTTGCAAAAAATTCATAAATTTCTCCTACTTAAATACTGAAAATATTATAATACCAAAATGCATTTGTGTCAATAGCGATTATTCCCAAGGGGCTTTGCTATCCAGCACAACCCTTTGCTGAGTGATTGGCGAACAAAATTCTAGATGACAGCTGTGCAAGGCTTGAGTGGTGACCAGCTTGCCATTGGGAGCGAGCATAGCCTTGCCGTCGCCATAGAGCTTGTCGGCAACAAGTGGGTGTCCGATATGAGCGGAGTGAACTCTTATTTGGTGAGTGCGACCTGTGACAAGCTCGCATTCTACCAAAGTGTATTGTTCAAAGTTGGTCAGCACTTTGTACTTGGTAAGAGCGGATTTGCCGTGCGGTGCCACATATCTTTTCATCGACTCATCGGCGCTGTCCGCAATAGGATATTCCCACACCCCTTGTCCGCTCAGCACTCCCATGCACAATGCGTGGTACTTTTTGACAATGTCGGCAGTCGACAAAATGCTGTGCGCCAGTTGATTTTTGGCTACAATCATCAGTCCGCTTGTATCCCTGTCCAATCGATTGACAGGGCGATAGACAAAATCACCCCAAAGATTGGCTAGTGCATTGACCAAACACTTGCCATAATGGTTGTGCGTAGGTATAACCGCCATACCGCTTGGCTTGTCTATGACCGCCACGTCTTCATCTTCATACACAATGTCCAGTGGGTAATCATAGCGAGGAATTGGCTCTATGTCCCAATCTTTGAGAATTATGTAAAACGTGCGACATGTATCGAGAAAATCCACCAAACGCAGTGGCTTTTTATCTCCATTTTCTACCACATAAACAAGCCCCAACTCCTTACGCAAACTTGTGCAAACAGATGAAGAAATGCCCAGCTGTCGCAAGTTCTGCTCCACACTTCCACTCGTCACGCTATTGAGTTGTAATATTCTTGTTATCTTGTCCATTTTTCTCCTTTTGGTTGCATTTTTATGCTTGGTGCTTTCCCCATTTGCGACAACAATATCCTTGTTAAACGGCTACCTTGTGTAAAGGGAGCTGGCTGACACAAAGTGCAACGACTGTCAGACTGAGGGATTGTCCATTTTTTCTTATTTTCCCCATTTTGCATAATTATACTATGATTTTTGCATATTATTGCATAAATATGCATTTTTGCAATTACTTTTCTTTTTGCTATATTGTTTCATAAAATGCGTGGAACATTGTCTATATTTTGGGGAAGAGTTTTTATTACAATTTTCACAGAAGGCAATTTTCCTCGCCAAATGCCCTTGTTTTCAGTATTTTATATCATTATAGGTTGTACCATGTTTTCGTTATGTTTCACACCCAACCACCATAATGTTTCATCACACCGCACTTTATGACACTCCACCCCATATCCAAATTCTTTTTCTTACTAAACCTTGCCAATCTTCATTTCTTTCACTTGATTTCACTAGTTTGCATTCATTTTCAAAGTTGTCGTGTTCCGACTTAATTTCGTTTTCTCCACAAAAAAAGAGCCTTGACATATATCAAAGCTCCTCATGTTTAATTTTAACACTTTTATCTGCCGTTATCTTCGGAAAAACAAATACTATATTGTCAAATTTTTCCCTCTTCTTTCATGGCATTGTATTTTTCGATTCCCTCTTTCATTGCTTTATGGTAGAGTTCATCTTCCACCATTGGAATACGAGGATTTTTTTCTTTAGGGGCTTGTGCTGCCATATCAGCAAGTGCGATTGCTTTTGCTATTTCCTTGAGAGAGTCTTCACTCAATTCTACTTTCTTATTTTCTGTCATAATCAATACCTCCTGTTGGTTTTATTATAACCGATTTACTAAGTCGTGTCAACTTGCTATTTTACAATCAACACAAAAGCAAAAATTATATTTCTTTTCTTTCTATCTATACCTTTTCCACACCCAATTTCTTTGTTTATCTTGCTTATTTTCGGGTTTTTCTTCAAAAATGTTGACAAACGCCTTTACTTTGCGTATAATTATATATATAGTCAGGCTATTAAGGTTGTCGGGGAATTGTACCCCGGGGGTTTTAATTAGTTCCTGACTCTTTTTATTCCAACCAATCATTTTTTGCGTTCCCACTATTCAGCACTCTTGATATTTTTCTTTTTGTATGACTTTTATATTGATTTTCGCAATCTCATTTTGCACTTTGGCTTCGCTCCTTTTGCTTTCCACAGCTGGCTATCATTATTTTGGATACAATTTGCTTGACACCAATGCTATATTATATTATAATTTACTGGCTATATAAAATTTTAGACATTATAATAAGAGAGGATATAACTATGAAACAAACTTATCAACCAAAAAAAAGACAACGCAGCAAGGTACACGGATTTAGAGAGAGAATGCGTTCTAAGAGCGGCAGAAATGTTCTTAGAAGACGTCGCAACAAGGGCAGAAAGAGCCTAACTGTCTAATAGGTAATCATGCAAAAAAAGTATAGGCTGTCTGGCAGACGAACATTCAATTATATCTACCGCAAGGGTACTAGTGTATCCAACGGACAGCTTGTGCTATTTTATACGCCTTCCAAATACTCCCTTAGGGTGGGGGTAGTTGTCAGCAAAAAAGTTGGCAAAGCAGTCGTTCGCAACAAAGCGAGAAGGCGTATAAAGGAAGCGTTTCGCTCGATGATTCCTGATGTTGTGGACAAGCACAATATCATCATCGTTGCCAGAAGTTGTGTAGCGACAATGACTTATCAAGAGATAAAAAAATCGCTCGAACATCTTCTAAAAAAAGCGAAATTGACCAACAATTAGAACATTATGAAAATTTCAATTGGCTTGATTGGGTATTACAAAAATTTTATCAATCCGCTGCTCCCTGATTCTTGCATATACACTCCTAGTTGTTCGGCATACATGGCACAAGCTATCGCCAAACGAGGGGTCGTAGTAGGAATAGGCAAGGGTATCGCTCGCATTTGCAGGTGCAATCCTTGGCACAATGGCGGTTTTGACCCTGTCAAAGACAATTATAAAGGAACAATAAAATGGCTTTTATGACACTTTTAGCATCGACAGCTGACCAAGTTACCATGACCAACTGGGTAGGCAAGCTCCTACTTGCGTTGCACAACAGCGTTGGTAGCAGTTTTGGTTGGACTGTTGTTGTATTTACGATAATATTAAAACTTATCCTTACGCCACTTGATGTTTGGCAAAAAGTTTCTATGCGCAAACAACAAAAAGCAATGGCGATTTTGCAACCAAAACTTGCAAAAATTCAAAAGCAGTATGCCAACAATCCAGATTTGCTCCGCCAAAAGCAATACGAACTCCAAAGGTCATCAGACGTTAGTATGCTAGCATCTTGCTTGCCTATGATCGTGACAATGATTGTCTTCTTTGTAGTGTTCGCAGGCTTTAGAGAATTGGTTGTATACCAAAACCAACTTATTTTGGCAAGACTAAATGACGAATATGTCAGACTTGTGGCAGCCGGTGCAAGTGCCGAAGAAATCAAAACCGCACTTGCAGCTATGTACCAACCAGAGTCTTGGCTTTGGATAAAGAACGTATTTATGTCAGATATCGGCACCAACGTTATTCCAAACCTCGAGAACTTCACCAGTTCCGGCATGGGCGGTATCGGTGCAACACTTCCAAACGGACTTGCAGCAAGCTATGATACTTTGGTAGGTCCAGCAATGGAAATCTACAACAAACAATCTTTCTGGCAAGCTAGCAGATGGAATGGTTATTTTGTATTGCCAGTCCTAGCAATAGCCACCAGCTTCTTCTCGACCTGGCTACTTCAAAAAATGCAACCACAAAGCATGTCAGGCACCAAGGAGCAACAACAAGCCCAAGCAAAAACAATGAAAATGATGAACTATATCATGCCATTGATGCTCGGATTTTTCGCAATTATGTACAGTGCGGCATTCGCAATTTACTATGTTATGAGCAACATTCTCAGCACTTTGTCCACTGTAATATTCAATTTGATTACCAAAACTATCGACAAGAAAAAGGCAAATGAAACAGCCTGATTGTCCAAGGAGAAAGAATGAAAAGTATAGAAATGACAGCACCAACATACGATGAAGCGGTTGAAAAAGCACTTGCTGAGTTGGGGCTTCAACTCAAACAAGTGGATATTACCAACGTCAAAACTTCAGGCGTTATCCGCAAAAAGACCACAATCACAGTTACCGCCAAACCAACCGCTTTGGAGATTGCAGTAAGCTTTATCCAAGGAGTAGTTGCCAAAATGAATCTCGAAGTAAATGTAGAAGGCAGTGAAGATGACACCACTATCAATATAGAACTCAGTGGTAAAGACACTTCCAAGCTAATCGGCTATCGTGGCGACGTGTTAGACTCCCTTCAATATCTCACTTTGCTAGTTGCTGGCAAGAACAACTGGGAAAACAAGAGAGTAGTCATCGATGGCGAAAATTATAGAGAAAAACGCACTGCAACCCTTGCAAAACTTGCCAAAAAGCTTGCTTTCAAGGCATCTAAGTCAGGCGAAACAATCTCTCTCGAACCAATGAATCCGTTTGAAAGACGCATCATTCACTCTGCACTTGCTGATGACAAATATGTCAACACCACCAGCGAAGGCGAAGAGCCAAACAGATATGTGACAATCATTCCGAACAAGCCAAAGAGAGAAAGAAGAGAACGCAAGGACAACTTCAAGTCCGAAAAGAAATATTCTAGCTATGATGACGAAATCCCTGTACCAGAGGCAAAACCAGAAGTAGAAAGAGATATGTACAACTCAGAATATTCTCGCAACTTCAAGAAAACTGGTGCAAGAAAGATGAAAACTTTCGGAGCTCCAAAGTCAAAATACTTCTAAATCAAACATAAATAGGCACGATATTCGTGCCTATTTTTTTGCGTTTTTATTTTTCACAACAGTTAGCTTAAAGATATTGTTTGTTTTAGTTGTCGGTATTTTTTCTACATTCTATCATATCAACTTTTCAGACTAGCATTGTTTTTTATTTTTATAAAATAATATCAACTTTATTTGTCGTTTTTATTGTATTTGTTTTGTTGCCTTGGACTGTCTTATCGACTACTTCTAGTTCTACTTACATTGACTTTGTTTTGTTATGTTGGTATTATTATTTCGACTATATATAGTCCAACTTACGTTATCTTTATATTACAATTTTTACTTTTTTATTACACTATTTGTCAACATATTTGATTTATCAAATTTACGCAACAGCGTCAAAAATGTCGATATGTATCGAGTTATTTACATTTTTTGTTGTATCTTCTCCCCACAATCGGCATAAAAAAAGCGACCTTAGTCGCTTTCCATTAGAGTTCGCCTTTGTGGTAGGTAGCGAAACACCCCTTAATATTTACTTATGGTAGCTATATTATATTGTTGATATTTTATTATTTTCCCAAGCAGAATTTACTAAATATACTATCAATAATATCTTCGCTTGCCGTGTTGCCTGTGATTTTACCCAACTCAAAGTATGCTTGTCTGAGGTCGAGCAAAATACATTCAGTCGGTTGGATATCCAACATATCTTTGGCGGATCTTATAGATACCAAGCTGTCCGATATAGCTTGAGCATGGCGAGTGTTGGTGATAATATTGCCACTCATATCCAAGCTTTCGCCCACCACCAAACTTACAATTTTGTCTTTCAATTCTTCTATGCCTTGCTTATGTTTTGCAGATATTTTTACTCCATTTTCTTGATGAGCATTACCCAAATCCGACTTATTGAACACCATAATGACTTTGGCATTTTGCTTTTCCAGCTCTCCCAAAAGATTTTTTTCTTCTTGATTGAGTTGTCTGTCGTTTGGGGTAACGAACAATGTTATGTCGCTGTTTTTAGCAATCTCCAAACTGCGTTCTACGCCCAAAGCTTCCACCACGTCCGCCGTATCTCTGATACCTGCCGTGTCCACCAATCTGAGAATAATTCCTTTGTGTTCTATACATTCTTCGAGACTATCTCTTGTTGTGCCTGCAATATCCGTAACAATCGCACGCTCCCTGCCAAGCAAAGCATTGAGGAGTGAGGACTTGCCCACATTGGCTTGTCCGACAATTCCTACCACAATTCCTTGTTTTATATATCCGCCCACTTGTTTTGTGTCCACCAACCTTTGGAGTTCACTCTCTACCTTGTCCAAAGTAGTTCGACAACTCGATATACTTTCTTCTTCCATTTCATCAGGATAATCTAGGCTAGCTTCCAACTCTGCAATGCTGTCTTTGAGCAATTCTTGACAATTCTCTATCTCGCCGGCAACACCGCCTTGCATAAGTCTACTGCCTGCTTTGAGAGAAGAGATAGACTCGCCATTTATCATATCAATTATGCCTTCACAATCGGACAGCGCAAACTTGCCATTGAGAAAAGCACGCTTAGTAAACTCTCCCTTATCGGCAGGAAAAGCGCCTTGTCTGATACATTCTTCCAACACTTCACTCACCAATCTAATACCGCCGTGGCATTGGAATTCTACCAAGTCTTCACCTGTATATGAGTTGGGAGCTTTGAAATACACTGCCAAGATTTTGTCCTTGAAATTTTGGGTAGTCAGCGTACCATAATACATATAGTTAGGCATGGCATTTTCAAAACTATCCAAACTCTTACTCGAGAACATTTTGGCAGCAATGCCAAGTGCATTGTCACCGCTCATTCTTATTATTCCTATTGCGCCACTGCCAAACGGAGTGGAAATTGTAGCTATTGTTTTCATAGTGTAATTGTAACATACTACACGGGTATTTTCAATATAATTGGATATGTTGAAAACATTCTTTTTTAGTCATTTTCGCACGTTTTTAATAATTTTGCATAATTATACATTTTTATACAAGGCTTTTTTTTACGGAACTTGCATAATTTGTTCCACAGATATAAATAATGTTTCACAAACATTTTGTTTTACCAAATAGTTATGTTATAATTTTCGTATGGAAATTTATCAAAAACATTATGATGCAATAGTTGTAGGCGGTGGACATGCTGGCGTAGAGTCGGCTTTGGCTCTAGCTCGCCTCGGACACAAAACGCTTTTGCTTACATTGTCTATGGACAGCATATCTTTCATGGCGTGCAACCCAAATATTGGTGGCACTGCCAAAGGTCACTTGGTGAGAGAAATTGATGCTCTCGGCGGACAAATGGGACTCACTGCCGATCGCAATCTTCTCCAAATTCGTATGCTCAATATGGGCAAAGGTCCAGCCGTGCATAGTTTGCGTGGACAAGAAGACAAGACAATGTATCATCTCGATATGAAAAAAACTTTAGAATCTACTCCTCACCTTACCTTACTTCAAGCCGAAGTGAGCGAAATTGTCACAAGCGGTGGCAAAGTGACAGGTGTTAAGACAAGCACTGGTCAAACTTTCGAGTGTGATAGCGTGGTGATTGCAAGCGGTGTTTATCTCAATGCTCGCATTATCATAGGTGATTGGAGTCAAGAAGTTGGACCAAACGGCTTTGCAAGGGCAACTTCACTCACCCAAAATCTTATTGACCTTGGCATTCCTATGCGTAGGTTCAAAACAGGCACTCCTGCCAGAGTGGACAAAAACACTATTGATTTTTCCAAAATGGAAATTCAAGAGGGTGATGAAAAAATCTATCCTTTCTCATTTATGAACGATGGATATGGTGTCAACAAAGAGCCTTGTTATCTCACTTACACCACCCAACAAACTAAGGATATTATTTTTGCCAACATACACAGATCGCCACTTTACAATGGTTCTATCAAGGGCATTGGTCCTAGATATTGTCCAAGTATCGAAGACAAGGTTATGCGTTTCAAAGACAAGGACAGACACCAAATTTTCGTTGAGCCAGAGAGCAGTTTTACCAACGAAATGTATATCCAAGGTATGTCCAGTTCTTTGCCGTTCGATGTCCAACTCCAAATGTATCACAGCGTGATTGGACTCGAACATTGCCACATTATCCGCTATGCTTATGCCATAGAATATGATTGCTTAGACAGCTTGTACCTCAACAACGCACTTATGGTCAAACATATTCCGGGACTTTTCTGTGCAGGTCAGCTCAACGGTAGCAGTGGTTATGAAGAGGCAGCCGCCCAAGGTTTGATGGCAGGTATTAACGCATCTAGGTATATGAATGGTTTGTCGCCAATCGTGCTTGGCAGAGATAGTTCTTATATTGGTGTGCTTATCGACGACCTTGTCACCAAAGGCACCAACGAGCCTTATCGTATGATGACCGCAAGGGCAGAACACAGACTTTATCTCAGACAAGAAAATGCCGACCAAAGACTTACCCCACTCGGCAGAGAAATTGGTTTGGTTGATGATAAGCGTTGGGATAGATTTACCGCTAAAATGCAAACAATGGAGAGTGTAGACAGCTTACTTGACAAGTCAATCTCGCCAAAAGTTTATGGCGACTTGTTCGAAAGTATTGGCGAAACTATTCCAAATCGTGGACTTACTTTCAAGGATATGATGCGCAGAGCCAAAATCTCAGCAAGCTTACTAAAAGATAACTTTGAAGAGTTAAAAGATATCGATCTTAGAATTCTCGAAGAGTTGTCCACCAAGTACAAATATGAGGGCTATTTATCCAAACAACAAGCCCAAATCGAAGAAAACAAAAAGCTAGAAAACAAGCTTTTACCTGCCGATATTGACTACCAATCTATCCAAGGATTGCGTATCGAGGCAAGACAAAAACTCAACAATATCAAGCCAACCAATCTAGGTCAAGCATCACGCATTTCGGGTGTTTCACCTGCTGATATCACCGTGCTACTCGCTTATTTGCACAAAAGGAGCTGATATGGATATACTCCAACAATTTTTGAAAGAACACAATATAGACAGCTCGCTTTCAGACAAGTTCGAGAAATATTTTGAGCTTTTGGTAGAGTGGAACGAAAAATTTAACTTGACTTCTATCACCCAAAAAGACGAAGTCGAACAAAAGCACTTTGTGGACAGCTTGCTAGGTTTGGACTTTATCAACAGCGGTGACAAGGTTTGCGACATTGGCAGTGGAGCAGGTTTTCCAAGCATTCCACTTGCGATTGTCAAGCCTGATTGCAATTTTACTTTGGTAGATTCGCTTGCCAAGCGTGTTGGTTTTCTCAATGAGGTTGTAGATCAACTTGCACTTTCCAATTGCACTTGTCTGCACAGCAGAGCCGAAGATTTTGCAGCCAATCACAAAGATTTTGATATTTGTGTAGCTAGAGCAGTTGCACCACTTCCTACACTTCTCGAATACACTTTGCCACTTCTCAAAGTAGGCGGAAAACTTGTTGCTTACAAGGGCAGCAATGTTCAAGAAGAGATTGTAAGTTCGAGCAAAGCCTTGGACACTTTGAAGGGCAAAATCATCGAAAAAGTCGATACGTGTCTACCAAATGGTGATTATCGTTGTATTTTGATTGTCCAAAAATATGCACCAACTCCAAAGGGATTTCCACGTGGAAAGAACAAGCCACGCCAAAATCCACTCGTTTGAGGAACGCTATGCCAAAGACAGATTTATTCAACTCAACCAATCAAGAAAATGTCATCGTTGTTGATATAAACGACGTTATTGCCGACGTCAACCAACCACGAAAAATGTTCGACAAAAATGCTCTTACAGAACTGGCATCTTCTATCAAAGAGCATGGCGTTATCCAACCTATTTTGGTGACCAAACTTGGCAACAAATACCAAATTGTTGCCGGCGAACGCAGATACAGAGCATCTCGACTTGCAGGACTTTTGTCAGTCCCTGTTATTGTCAAAGATTTTTCTACCAAAGAGCGAAAAGAGGTTGCTCTCATCGAGAACTTACAACGCCAAGACCTCAACCCAATCGAAGAGGCTTATGCTTACAAGTCCATTCTTGAAGAATTCGGCATCACCCAAGAAGAGCTTGCCAAAAGAGTAGGTAAATCTCGCCCTGTCATCACCAATTCACTCAGACTTCTTACACTCAATCCTGCTGTTATCGATATGGTAGCCAGTGGCAGACTGAGCGCAGGACACGCAAGATGCTTGGCATCTATCAAACAAATGTCTGTCCAAGAGAGCTATGCCAAGGCATGCTGTGACAAACAAATGTCAGTCCGTAGCCTTGAAGTAATGGTTTACAACTATCTCAACCCAACAAAAAAACAAAAAAGGGTCAAAGAAATTTTGTCAACAGAACTCAAAGACCTTGTCAATGATATGCAACGAGTTTTCGGCACCAAAGTCAAAGTCATCGGCAATAACAACAAAGGTCGTATCTGTATCGACTACTTCACCCAAGATGACCTATCTCGAATTTTCGATATAGTCAACGCTATGAAAAAAGGTAAAAATAGATAATTTTTTTCAACAAATCAATCTTTTGAAACGCACCCAAAAGTTAGCCACTTTATGAGGTGCGTTTTTTCTAAATTTTTGTTTTATATCATTTTGGAATTTTTATATTTTATATAATGTTTTTTACAATCCCTCATTTGCGACAGCAATATCCTTATGAACGGC
>CAMFVQ010000034.1 GCA_945992255.1 uncultured Clostridia bacterium | reverse complement strand
TTTGGTAAAGTGCATCGAGAAAACAAACTGTATTGGGGACAATCACTATTACGCATTGTGAGCATCCCTTGTTGCAAGGGAAGCTGTCTAGTCCAAAGCGATAGCGACGACTAGACTGAAGGGATAATTCATTTGCGATAGCAACAACAGTTAAAAACGGCTGCCTTGTGTAAAGGGAGCTGGCTGATTGTAACGAATGTGAAAATCAGACTGAGGGGTTGTCACCATTCGCGAAGCAACTTCTACAAAAAAGCTCCCTTGTCGGGAGCTTTGTTTATGGTGCTGGGGTTGGGGGTGGCGCTGGGTTGCTCGCTGAGTTGTACTTGGTTGGTGACATAATGCTATCCGGGTCTGTCGATGGAGTTATCCATGGGCAGATATTCAACCAACCCCACTTGTTGCGGAAGTTGCTCAACGTTGCCTGATAATCGGTAACTTGTGTGCCTGCCTCGCCTGTTGTTTCAACGAACTTGACTTCAAGGTCTGTGCCTGCAAGTACGAACTTGTTCATAAATGCTGTCCAGTTATCTCTTGCACTTGCCACTCCGCCAAACCAGCCTGTGCCGAGCTTATCAATATCAGCCACCGTGATAGGTTTGATCTTGCTTACAACAATCTCGTGCGTTGTGGTGTCCTTGTAAGTGATAGTTACACTTGTCGCCACGCTCTTGTTGACATTGTCTTGGCGGTGGTAGATCACAAAGCTTTGTTCTCCGCCTGCAATATAGTTGATTGTTGTATCTTTGTCGGTGACAATTCTCACTTCGGTTGCTACATTGGTCACTTTTCCTGTTACATTGGTTGAGATAGCTGACATATCGCCACTGCCTGCAAGGATAACATTGCCGATAATGATATTATTCACGCTAGCTTCCGCTGTCATATTGGCGAACAATCCCTTGCCGTCCTTGACAATGTAGTTGGACAATACATGCCCTTTTCCGTCGATACTTCCGCTGAATGCAAGTGGCTCTTTGTTTTGTCCTTTCCATACCATTGGTGTGATGACTGTCGATCTCATATTGATATTGTTGGTCATCACATAGTTGAGTGCGTGGTAGTCGCTGTTGCCGAGTTGTTTGCCAATCATCAACATGTCTTTGTAGGTTGCCAAGATAAATTTGCCGGTGCTATCCTTTTGGAAGTATCTAAGTCTAAGTGCCTTTTCATCTGTATTGACAATATAGTTGTTACCACTTGTGCTGTAAATGGTCTTTGGCAATCTTAGCTCATTGTAAATTTCGTTTCCTTTCGTTTTGTCAAAGCTGTATTTGTCACCAGTCAATTTGATACCTTTGTCTATAATATATTGCAAAATATCAAGATTGTCCACGCTTGTTCCTTCCTTGAAGATACGCCAAGCTTCCTTTTGAGCGGCGGTCATATCCACTGGCAAATACTTGTCAATATCTGCGTTGTACTCGCCCTTAGTAAGTGTTGGTTGCAACAAGGCAGTATCACGGAATGATTGTTCGAGATTGTCTGTATAAGTTGCATTGACAGTGATTGGTTTTACGCTTGCACTGCATACGCCTGTGCCTGTGTACAACTGGAAGTCGGTTGGCATTGCCTCGCCGACAAAGATGTTTTGTACTGACTCGCCCACAATCTTCAAGCTGTCGTGAGTGAATGCGTAGTTGTATGTACGAGCTGACTTGGCTTTGTTGCTTGGCTCTAGTGCATCGAGCTTGATAGTCTTAGGCATATAGAAGTAGCCTTTGGCTGGGTCAAAATAAGGTTTTCCTTCGCCCACTTCCAAGTTCTTGTATGCCATAATGTTAAACACATATACGCCGACATAATCTGTATTGCTCGCCAAATCTGCATCTATCTTGCAAGCTACGTCATAGTCAACAAGTTGGGCTGTGGCAATCATAAAGTGTTCCATATCCGTGCTACTCATTGCTATTGTCGAGCCAAAGTCTGTGTTGTTGTATCCGCCACCTACCTTGGTTGTCTTGATTTGGATATTAGAATAGACATACTTGTTTTCTTTGTCGTTGTAGCGTTGTTTTTGGTAGGTGTACGTGCCGTCGGCATTCTTCTTAGCAAGCACAAGTCTTACGTTGTCTAGGGTATTGGCAAAGCTGATAGCATTCACGCCAGTGACAGTGCCTTTTTGGGTGAATACATTGTCTTTATATTCTCCCATTGTTCCTACAAGGGTGACTACGTTACCGCCCACGCTTGTGTTCACTTGCCCAATAGAGGTGGTGTCAAAAGTCTTGCTCAACGTGGTCGTGATTGCCTCTTGTTTTGGTCTGATGATAAGGATTGCGCCTGCCTGTGTTGTTCCGCCTTGGATACCTACCACGATTGTACGAGAGCCTGTATCGAAGACAATATTGTCGGTGGTGATATCGCCTTGGACTTCTTTGATAATCATATCATAGTAGCCGACCTCTGTACCGGTAACTTGTGCGGTATGCTCTTCACTGCCCACGGTAACCTTGACTGTGTGAGTGATTGGAGAGCCCGTATATTCTACTTCTTTGATAGTAGCCGCATCGGTAGAAATTGCTGTTTCGCCGTGGATACCAATTGCCACCACGAACATATTTGTACCGCCTGTCACGAACTCGATTGTTTGAGCTGTGCCACCTGCCAAAGTGTAAGACTTTTCTTCAAGCGTTGTGCCTATTGGCATAAATACAACATAGCGGTTGATAGCAATGCTTGTTTGGGTCTTGTTGGTATTTGGCAATACAATGTGGTTGTAAGCTTCCCAAACAAATCTTCCCTTTGGTGCAAGTGTTTCGATTGCAAGAATACTATCAGTGCCGATTGTGCCATAAGAGTTGTAGATTGTCTTGTTCTTTTCGTTGTTGTTGGACAAGTTCTCAACAATGTTGTGCGTGCTGTCCCCACTCTTGATATGCTTGGTGAAGAAGTATTCTATAAATCCGTCTTTGTATGGATCTAGAAGTTCGAGCGGTTTGTTTGCCTTAGCTCCTGCCATGTCGGCATTGATAGTGTAAACATTGGTCATTGTTGGAGCGTTGCCTACCATAGCTATGCCCACCATATCTATTACGCCATTGATTGTCGCATTGGTTGTGCTGACTGCAAAGCCGTTGGTTGCCAAAGTTTCACCTGCTGTCAATCTCACGTACTTCTTGGCGGTCACGTTGGTGAACGTTGCACCAGTTGCGGTGTGTACAAAGCCTGCGCTGCTTCCTGTCATCACAGCATTGAATACCACGGTTGCGTGAGTGAAGCTACCACCTATTGCCTCGCCTACATATCCGCCCACGTTTGCTGTTGTGTTTGGTGTAGAGATGATGTCAAGTGAGGTGTTGAGGAATGTCGCCCCATTACTCTTACCTGCTATCAAGCCTACCATTGTTGCGGTTGAGTCTAACTCTTGGCCCGATGTGAACTTGAAGTTGACATCTCGGATAGTGCCCCCAAGGCTTGCAACGAATGCACCGCCCACATTGCCATCGACATTCAATCCGCCGACAAGTTGGATAACGTAACCATTGCCGTGGAGTGTGCCTGTGTAGTTGATAGCGTTCTTGAATACACTTGCATCGAAGTCGTAAATGTTGGCTGTCAAGTGTATGTCTTCATCATTTTCAAGAGCCGTAACAAGTTGGTCTTTGGTTGCAACCGCTGTACCTGTGGTCACAATATCTGTGTACTTCTCTGTGTCCACAACTTGTCCGTCGGCAAGTTCACTTGAAGTCACTGCTTTGTTGGTTGACAATACGCCATTGCCTGCTACCGCAAGCACGTATCTGTCGGTATATGTAGCGGTGTCCATATTTTCAGCCTTGTTGTTTTCATCATAATCTTGTTCAAGTGGCTTGTATCTGAACACAAGTGTATATTTGCTATAACCTAGCTCATCGGTTGTGGTGATGACACTGACATCATAAATGTTGGTTGCCACCATCTTCTGCATTGAGTCAAAGCCGTTGATAGCCACCCTCATCACGTCAGCAATGTTGCCACTTGCGGTGATGTCTGTCTTGATTGTTTCGGCCTTGAGTGGTTCGGCGATTGTAGGGTTGTCAATGCCTGCAAAGTCCAATCCTGCAAGTCCGCTGATTGCCACTTCGATGAGGTATTCTTTGGCAGTGTTGGTTGGTCGTTGGGTGTAAATTCTCTCTGCAACCAAGTTGTTGGTTGGGTTGATGGTGAGTGTTAGGTTGATTTTGCCCTCAGCATTACCTGTTATCACATAGTTGCCACAAGCAGTAGTTTGGTTGATAGGGTCGTTTTCGCTGTCACGCAAGTGTACATATTTGGTTGGGTCGTTGCTCACGATGACGCTTACTACTTTGCCCTCGAACAATAGTTGACTTGTGCCTGCCAAAGCATTGATTGAATTAACGCTGGTCGAGCCGATGACAACCTTTTCACCATTGACACCATCTTTTACAAAGTTGATCGTGCCATCAAAATCTTTGGTTACGCTCTGTGGCTGAGTTAGGTCGATCTCGTATGGATTCACCTTGTATGCGTTTTCTGCTTTGACAAAAACATTACCGCTTGTCGCAAGAATATAGTTTTCTGCTTCAAGACCGCTTATCCAAACTCGTGGGCTGTATGTGCCGGCATTGATAGCGCTCATTTCTTTGACTGCGCTGATTGCGATTTTGCTTGTATCAAACTTGCCGTCTGCGGTATTTGGCGCTAAGTCATCGTTGTCTTTTACGGTTATGGTCACAGTTTTGCCATTGAAGCTATTTACACCAAGCTCAGATGTGCCACTATAAGTCGAAGTCGCCTGTTCAACCACAATGCTGTTAATGTTGGTATTGGTGAGTATTTGTTTGTTGATAGAGAACGAATACTCGACACTCTTATACTTGTAGTTGTTTTGAGCGGTGGTAGCGGTCAATGTAGTATCTAGTGTCAAGCTAACCTTGTATGTACCATAAACTCTTGCATTGTTATTCTCAACTTCAGTACCGCCTTTGGTGATATGAATATCAAAATACAAGATATCTCCACCGATTGCCTCTACCTTTATCTTTTTCTTTTCGGCATCATAGGTCATTGCTTTTGGATTTTGACCGTCCATAAGTTGAAGCGTTGCACCGAAATTTTGGATATTGTAGTTGACAATTTGCGAGTAGGTGAATGTTGTGTTGAAGTATTTGTCTTGTCCATTCACAATCCACTTGAACTCGTCGATCTTGATGTCGTCGATTGAAGTGCCTGTACCGCCTGAAATCTCAACCTGGGTTATGACACCCTTTTGTCCGAATACGACATACTTCTTGCCGTCTTTTGTCGCAGTGGTTGGGGTAGGCTCGCCAGTCTTCCATACATAATAGTTCTTTGCATTGGAAGCCACAGTCTCACAGTTGACAAGCTTATAATATTGGATATTGTCGTATTCATAAATCTCATACTCTAGCCATACATCAATCATGTTTGGATAAGTTACGCCATATCCGTTTGCGCTGTTGTATCTGCCTGCCGGGCGGACAAACTTATCATAAGGTCTAAGCGCCTCCGGAATAGTAACGTTTTCTGTTGTTTTGTTGGTGTCCTTGTCCGCAACATATACCATACGATCGTTGCCATCGTACATTTTGGTCATAGAGTTGATTGTAATGTGTGCCGGAGTGATACGACCTACACCCACAACTCTTACATTCGAGCCTTTCGCTCCTGCAATAGTATAATTGGTATCTGACAAATAGTATGCTGTCTTTTCACCGGTGCTATCTTTATACTGCATAGGAACTAGTCCGGTGAAGTCAATGTCGCCACCTGTCTCTACTATGTCTTTGCTGACAAAAATACCTTTCAAAGAGCCTTTGATAGTGTCGAAATTGTCTGGTGAAACAAAACCTTGCTCATCTATATTGATGATTGTATTAGCATTGATAGCTTGAGTTGCATCATACTCTTTGTAAACCTTAGTTACAGTCAACTCTTTTGGCAAGATGAAGTAAACGTCTTGACCGCCGTTGGCAACACGCACGATTGTACCGCCTGCATCATTGCCGCCAAACTCATAATTCTTGCTGATATCAGCCGCAATGGTAACCGTTACTTTGACTTTGTATCCGCCAATATTGATTGGGAAGTTTTCTCCCAAATCTCCATCGGTGTCTTTATAGTAAGTATATACTATTGTGTTTTGTTGATTGGCGGTAGCATCTTCACCCGAGAACTTGTCTTTGATGACAAAGCTGAAGTTGTTGCTCTCTGTTGGCGCTTCATTTTTTCCGTCATAAGTCTTGTTGATGAACGGAACGTTGACTTGCACGTCATCTGGATTTACAAGTTGTTTTACAATCTCGAGAGTACATACTTTGCGACCATCGTTGACTTCATAGTTGTCAGCTTGGATTGACTTGATTGTAATCTCATAAGTGCCAACATTTTGAACAATCTTGCCTTGCTCGTTGATGTCGGCTGGAGTTGCGACAAGTTGGTCGAAAACAAAGTCGGTCACCTTGTCACCCCCAAACAAGTTGAAACCTGTGATACCAGTAATTGTGAAGTTGCCTATGCCATACTTGTAGGTGTTGGAGTAGACAAATTGGACTTTGCTATCCTTGGTCACATTCTCTACTGTTTGCTCTTTCAAAGTTTGGCTAGCCTGGCTGTTGTCTGTGTCAACTACACCTGTTACGCTGTATACAAAGTCGCCGGTGGTGATGACATACTTCTTGATGATAGCCTTGTTGTCTAGTTTGCCTATTGTACCTTCAAGTGTAGTGATTTGATAGTTGGTCATTGCCGCTCCGACATTCTTTGCCACATTATAAGTTTTGCCATTGAGTTCAAGCACTTCTACCGAGAAGTTAACTGCTTTGTTGATACCCTCATAGCTGAGAGCTGTCTTTCCATCTCCGCTGTGAGTTGATCTAGCGCTGGCATATGTCGCATCAAAATTGTCTACCGCGTATGATACACTGCTCATATTGAATGTTGCACTCGTTGTATCTGTGGTGCTGTCGTAGGTCTTTTCTACGCTTACCAAAGCAACGTTGAGATCAGCAGGTGTGATGAAGTATTGGGTAGGAGTTGTACTATTTGGCAAGAAGATTTCAATATTGGTGAGATTTCCATCAATAATGTAGTTGTTGTCATTGGTGCTGCCAACAACTTTGCTTGCCCATACCTTATACCCACCGATAAACAAGCCGTTTGTACCTGCTATTTCTGTGTCTTTATTGTCGCCGAACAAATAGCTTTCGATACGATATTGTCCACCATCGAATGTTACGGCAGGATTACCTTCCGCCAAGCTGTCGACAATGCTTACCACCAAGCCTTCGCCTGTTGGGCTTGGCTTGCGATAGTTGACTGTTCCGTATACACCCTCGAAGTTTGGCATATACACTTTGAAGTTGCCACTTGTTACCACTTGTTGGTGAATGGTCAACGTCTTGGTGATAGTTCCCTCATAGTTGAGTCCATCAATAGTAATGGTAATGGTATAGTTGCCTGCATTGTGAGCTTCTGCCGTATTGAGTGCTATGGTATATGTGGTGAGAGTGTCATCCTTGTGTAGGAGTTTGATACCCATCATATTGCCACTTACAAAGTCTGTCACTTCGGTTGGCGCATTGGCAAGGCTGATATGTCCACGGAGATTGTCTACCGTGTATGTTCTGTCTTTCGCATAAATTACCTTGTTGGCATCATCTGCAATAAGCAAATTGTAGAAGTCCGTTGCGCCTGCACCAATTTTCTTTAGCAAATCCAACGTGTCAAGTTCTTCGGTTTTGACAACACGCTTGGTGATTTTGCCTTTAATATCTGTCTTGACAACATGGTAGTTGTTGGCTGGTTTTACTACTCCTACTTCGGAAGTATCAAGTATATCAAGATTGTAGGGCTCGCCGGTGTACAACTTGTGTTCCCACTTGCTTGTTTTGATACTAATAGGCTTGTTCTCTCCAACATTTCTATCTTCAAAACCACCCTCAACCTTTACATTGATGATTTCATCTGTACCCAATTTCTTAACTTTGATACCGCCCAAGAAGTCTTGTGTGCCATCGTACACTTTGACTGGGTCGAAAGCAATATCTACTTGTTGAGGCACAATCCAAGCTTTGCCTTTGACAGTAGCTGTGCCGTTTTCACCGCCATCAATATAATAGTTGGACACAGTAGCTGTATCGCCTACTTTGATACGATAAACAGTATTTTTACTTGTTCCGGCTGTTGGATAATAGCTGAACTCTTCGGTCTCAAAGACAAATGGTACACTCTTGTCGCCATCAACATTGACATTAGGACTTCCAAAGTGTCCACGGACTTTGTCGGTCTCTGGGAAATTGTCCGCCATTTTGACTGGGGTATTTGGATCGAGAGCCGTTGTGCCGTCATATACCTTATGCACGCCTACCATTGTGGTAGAGATAGGAATGATAGCGAACTCTGTCTTGTCTGTCTTGGCAGTAGGATTTTTGCTCAACATAAATTCTTTGACAACTGTGCCTTCAAGCTTGTAGTTGCCGCTGCCTGTCAAAGCTATGGTAGCTTTTATGTTGTATATGCCAATATCTGTTTGACTTGTTGCCCATGGACTATTTGCGTTGCCGATTTGGAAACCGCCGGCTGTTGCATCTACCTCAACTTTGACTGTATATGTGTCGGAAGTGTCTTTGTCTGTCACAACAATTTGGTATTGGAAGGATGCTGTATCTACGCTCACACCACTGCCTGTATAAGTTGTTGCATAATGCTTAGCTGTCGCAAATACATTGTCCGCATTGATAGTTTGTTGATAAATTTCCATTGTGTTGGAACTCACTACAAGCGAGCTGCCCAACTTATAGTTGCCATAGTTGTCTGATGTGATAGATTTCACTCTTGCATTGTAAACACCAACGTTTGCACCCGTTCCGGCAACGTTGCTGTTTTTGTCCACTATGTCAAAGCTTACGGTGACTTGGTCATCGCCTTTTAGTCCTGTGAACGTATATTCGTTGACTGCGTATGTCGCACGGCGACCAAATTCAAAACTTGTACCGACAGGATTGTTGGATACTGCCCAGTTTTGAACAAAGTTGGTGACCTTGAACATACCTGCAGTCAAAGCGTATGGCGTGATGAAACCTACCTTGGTGATTTCTTCTTCGGTGTCTGATACGTGCGCCACGTCACTTCCTGTGACTGCACTAGATTGCAAAGTGCTGTCAATCTCATAGTTGGTCATTGTGTTGCCTGTGGTGACAATACAATATTTGGTTTGCTCTTGACCTGTGCCGTCATAGTAAACGTACTTCTTGACATTCACTTTTACTTTGCCGCTGGACATCTTGTTGGCGTGTTCAAAGCTTCCTTGTAGCTTGATATTTACCGCTTGAGATTGTTCGCCAAGTATATCAAAAGTGGTTTTGTCAGTAATATTTGCCGTTCCGTCATACACTTTTTCTACCTTGTTGACGCTAACTTTTTGTGGCAAAACATAGAGTGGTTTTGCACTGATTGAGTCGCCTGCGTTGTTTACCACTTGGATAGTGTATGTTGTGCCATTTCCTGCAACATAGTTGTCGTTGCCTGACATTTGCATCTCTGAGAAAGTCAATCCACTTGCTGTATCATATCCGCCTACGCCTGCATTTGCTTTTGTGTAGGTCACTTTTTGCCAAGTAGCTTTTACCTTTACGTTGGTGTTGACTTTATCGTATACATCCACTGATACCAAATCAACCTCGCCGGTATAATTTCCGCTTGTCTTGTAGGTGACGTTGATTGGCTTGATTTTGATTGTAACAGCGTCTAGCACTTGTGGGTTGATGACAAAGTCACGAGTCAAATCGAATGGCGTCGTGATTGTATAGTCGCCAGAGTAGGTCGAATTCTCTATGCCGTTTGCCCAAATGCTGTAAGTGCCTACGTTGTATGGCGTTGTGCCCGTATTGTCAGGTCTTAGGTCGAACGTTGCGCTCACATCCTTGTCGTCTGGGTGCTTTTTGGTGAAGCTGACAAAAGCAAAGTAAGTAGCATTTGCAAAATACTCAAAGTTGAAGTCGGTAGGAGTAGATTGCGTATGCTTGGTCGTGCCGTTCATTTGTTTTACAACTGTCGTATTCAGCTCGAAGTCTGCCTTTTTCAACTCATACGGATTGATTGTTGCACTAGACGTTTTGACTTGTACACAATAGTTGCCACACCAATTAGCTCCACTCGTTGTGGTAGAGCCTGCTCTTTCACTCAAAATATTGAATTGCTTGGTGCTTCCTGCGGTGATACCAGTATAAGCCCCTTTGTATTTGTATGTGAACAACGATGTTGTCCAAGTCACAGTCTTAGAGCCTGCGTGTCTGTCATTGTAGACACCAAGAGGCGATGGTTTGGTCGAACCTAGGTATCCATTTACGCTGATGTTGGCAGGTTCGACATCGGTTTTACCGTCATAAGTTCTTTCGCTTACGCTAAGTGTAACCACCCTTGGAAGAATTTGTCCTTTCATCGAGCTGTTCGTGGTGCTGGTTACATAATAGTTTTGACAATAATTTTCCTCTCCCTGTGCGTTAGGTAGAATTAGATACTTTTTTCCACCTACATTTTTGTTTTGTATGCCTACAAATTCCATATCTGAGCCATTGATATTTACGTTTGGATTTTTGAATTTGATTGCCGGCTTGATTTTGGCTTTTTCGGTAGCAAAAATATTCTTATCCGCTTGGCTAGCATTTGTTGTTAGGCTCAATGTAAACTTGTGATCAGTATTTTTGTGGTTGAATTTATCGTTGTTGTCATAAGTCTTGACAGCCTCGGTAAACAATACTTCGATAGGCAAAATATGTGCAGTAGTTGTTGCTTCTTTTACACAATAGTTGGCTGCACAAGCAGTTCCACTTGTTTGGCTGTTGCCATCTACAAGTCGATAATATCCTGAATAAGTATTGGTGTTTTTTGTCCACGTTACATAGTTGTCTGGAGTGCCTATCACAACATTTTTGTTCTTATATACTCCCTTAGGTACAATTTTTACATTGTCCACAGTTCCACTTACCACCTCTATATCATCTTTTCTCAAAGTTGTTGTTCCGTCATAGTTACGATTTTTCACTTTGAGAGTTACTTCTTTTGGATAAATCGTACCTTTGAGTGTAGGGTGATTGTCATAGCAATAATTGCTTGCGTCTGTGACTATGTTGTAATTCTTAGGATTTCCTTTGTATTTGAGTTGCACGGAGGTAGATTGCAAATTGACTACTACGCCATTGGTATCCACGTCAGCCTTAGCAAATACTAGTTTTGGCTGGATATTTTCACCTGTTATTACACCTTCAAGCTTAACGTTTGCTATGTTGTCTCCTGTGTATTTTATGTTGGTTGTTCCATCATAAGTTTTGGTGACGCTGGTCACGGTAAGAGGTTTTGGCAAAATAGCTCCAATACCTTTGAGAGTGAGTGAAATGTTGGCATTGGAAGAAGATGTGTCAGCTTTTGCCAATTCTTGTGCTGCTATGTTATCAAAGCCAATATTGTCTTCCCCAATCTTGAACCCTTGATTGCCATTGTAATATCTGCGTACAGTGTACACTCCGCCATCATAATAAATTCTGTGCATGCTGGTGATGATGACATTTTTGCCGTCGCCAACGTTCTTGCTGTCTGAGCCATTGTTGTCCACAAACTTACTGAAAGAATATCCCTCTTTTGGTGGGATTGCTGTGCCGTATTCACTGCCTACACCTGCAGTTTTGGCATCGCCGTTGTATTCCTTTTGAACATAGGTGATAGGATTGTTCTTTGGCACTATCATACCACCGCTTGTTGCGCTCGCTTTGATAGTGATAGTGTTGCCATTCAAAGTATAGTATGCGTCCGTATTGTCTGCGTTGAATGGGTTGATAGCAAAGCCTGCTGATTTGCCATCTTTGTCGGTAATCATGTAGACATAGTTGTCGCCAAGTCCGCCTTTACCGCCATTCGCAGTCGCAATATAAGAGTAGAATTTTAGTGGCATAATCGTAAATGATACATTATATCCTACTCCAATAGCCTTTGTCTCAGTTGTACCATTTAAGAATTGGAGAAGATTTGCACCTCTAAGAGCCTTGATTTGGTCTGTATAAGCTCCGAGAGATTCGTTGCCATTTACATAGACGTGTTGGGCGTCCAATCTTGACTCGTTGTTCGTGCCATTTTCCCCATTGTATTCTTTGATGAACATAATATCCATAGCCCTCAACTCGATAGGCAAAATGTTCTCAACCAACTTGAACTTGCCGTTGAGAATTTCGCTGTCCGGGAATACGATTGTTTTGCTTTCGATATCTTTGATAGCTTGATCTAGTCCTGTGATACCGCCCTCTGCTTTGGAAGAGAAGTCTATCAAATAGCTACCTGCTCTTTCATTTTCGAGTTTGATAGTGGTGTTGGAATCCATTTTTCCATTTGTCGGAATTTCGTTTCCGTCTTTGTCAAGGAATTTAACTGTTGCTTGTGTGAGTTTGCTCAAATCCATATCCTTGACATAATGCACATCGAGTTCGTACACTGTGACATTCTCGAACAAAGCATTCATCTTGACGCCTGTCAATTCATTACCATTTGCGCCATAGAATTTGAGCTGTGGCAAGCCGAACTTGCCACCGAAAGTAGTAAGTTTTTTGTTGTAATACACATCGTTTGGTTGGTCATAATAATATGTCAACTTGTCTATCGTCGCAAAGCCTGTCTTGCCGTACGAGAAGTAGAAGAATATATCTGTTCCACGATTTACAATTTGGCTGACAGATGACTGCTTGATAGCGTCACTATATTTGTTGACCTTTTCGTAGTTGCCTTCATAATAAATCAGGTCGGCTACAGTCGTTGGGTCTGCCGGTTTTTCTACCAAAACATCGTGCTGGGTGGTATTTCCTATTTGCTTGCTCTTGGTATAAGCTTGGCTGTCCCACAAGAATTGACCTGTCGTGCTAGCTGCAGTTGGGTTAGGAATGTTGAAGTCGAACTTGATCTTGGTGCGGAGCAATGCGAGCAACTTCTTTTCATCATCGTTCAAAGTCTCTTTGGTTTTGTCGTTCTCCTTTCTCTTGCCGACAATGGTATCTTTCTCTAGTGGAGTCAAATTGTTTAGAGTTATTGTTCCCCATTGAGCAAAGTCCTCTGGTTTTTCCCAAGTAAACTTGATGTCGCCCTTTTGGATATCCTTTCCTTTGAGTTCTACGACATTGGTCATATCAGTGTTGTTGTACACACTCATAGAGAATGCAGTCTTGGTTTCTTGTTCTGCGCCACCCGCTTTGGTAGTACCACGGCCTACAAAGCGAGTGTTGATTTCCAAATTTGCCGGCAAAATTCTGCCCTCATAGTGACATTCTGCATCGCCCACGTCGCTGTCTTTGTATCTGTCGATATAAATCTTTGTGCTTTTATAATATTCGTCCTTATTAAATATTTCCTGCTTGCTTGACGAGTCGCCTATTCCATAATATTCTTTATGGGTTTGGTCAGCTTTTCTGAGATAGAGTGGTGTATCTGGTGTTGTTGTCTTATCTTCGTTGGATATCAAATAAACATTCCTGATACGTGACCAGTCACAAATGCCGGCAAGCTGACGATAACCATAAGACACGCCATATTTTTCTACGAAGTTTGCACTGTCAAAGTTATCTCCGAGCAGTTGGGCATGACCATATACAGCTTGACCGTCATTTGGTGCTGCTGATCTATAAGGTATTGATTCGATAGTGTATCCATACCAGTTGGCAACCACGCCGTCGATGACGCCACGGATAGAGCTTAGCACCGTTATGCCGTCTGGAGCGGTAATTGGGCTTACGTTGGTATATGGTTGGTGAGCTTTATGTTCTGTATCTTGCTCTTTCCAACCATCATAATAGTACGAGTTGGTATTGAGTCCCACCATTGCACCTGCCGCTGATGCATAAGTATTTTTTGCAATTCGTTCGGCGGTCGCTTTTTTACCGGCTCTCCAAACGACCGTGTTGGTAGTTGCTTCGAGCAATCCTGCACCATTGAGAGTAGAGTTGATAAGGTTGGCGCCTGCACCCATCCAACCTACCATACCGCCTACGATAGCTTGAGCGTGGGTAAAGTTGGTACCCTTAATTCCTGCTACTTCAGGATTACCTTTGCAGTTGGCATGGCAAATTGCTCTCACTTTTGCTTGCTCGTGCATTGTAAGAGTACAATTCTTGATATAAGACTCGCCGCCTTGGTCTTTGATATCTCCCAGTTGCATTGCTGCAAAACCGCCAACGATAGTCATATTCTCATCGCCTTCATATCTCCAACCTCCACGATGCATTGTCCTGTTGGCTACGAAGTGTGCTTTTTCACCCAGCTCGAGTGAACAACCCTCGATAGTGCCTGCACAAATGGCAGATACAATACCTGTTACGAGAGAATAACCTTCTTCATCGTTGCCTCCACAGTAACCATAAGTTTCGAAATAATACTCTTTGTTGAATGAGAAGTTTATGTTTTTGATTGTACCGCCAGGAGCAATATATCCTACGAACATACCATAAGAGTGATATGGTTTGTGTCTTACTGGAGTTTTCTCTGTTGTGATACCATAGAACTCCTTGTTGGCATCGAATTCTTTATTGGAAGTTCCTTTATGAAGATCGCCATAAGGGTCTGTCGCATTGCCATCTCTCCAAGGGCTTGGTGGAGCATAACTTTTCTTATAAATCTCTTTTTGATGATCTTTGTTTACTTTATTAACATCGCTATCATTTGTACCATAATCGCCCTTTCTTCCGTCATTTGCTTCATTCACTTGATAATATTCATTTTCCAAAGATATAGTGTATTTTTTGTCCTCACTACCACCAATCAAGGTCTTGTCGAAAGTGAACTTGTTAGGAAGATGCTGGAGAATAATGTCTTGAGTCAAAACGCCTCTTGTTGCATTGGCGTAAGTTCCGATATTTACAGCGCCAGAGTTTCCGAGTTCTCTAAGTGCATTTGCCAACGCTTTTGGCATATTCGAGTTTGTATCAGGGTTGTCGCCATATATCTCTAACATCTTTTGAATGCTAGGTCCTGCAATGAATGCGAAAAGTTTTGCAGCTGTGTCTATAGTCACTTCGTTTTCTAGGAAAGTGATTTTGAACAGATTGTGGCGATCGTTGGAGCCTGCTACCAAGTCTGCACTCCAATCGAGAGAACTATCCCCATAACTGATATAGAACTTGTCTTTGGTGAACGCTCTCTCTTTGATAGCGTTGTTTTCTCTGAGATAGAACTCTTCACCCAGTTGGGTGTTTCCTGCTTTTTCGTGAGCATAAGCCCATCTGATATATTCCGATCCGATAGGTTGAGTTTGACCATTGTTGACTTTGGCAACTGGAAGCACCTTCAAATATATACCTGTCGTATTTTTGCCGAATTGGACATCCAAAATAAACGGAACGTTTTCTCGTGCAGAGTTGGTTGTCCAAATCTTTTCGTATGTTGCCATACCATTGATAGTGCCGTTGCTCTTGTTGTAGCCATTCTTCAACAACTCTGCTCCCATATTAGGTTTTACCCAACCAAGGAGAGAAATGCCTTCGATAGCGGACATAACCACGCCGTTGATTTGTTCTTCTGCTTCAAATGAAGAGAACAAGTCAACCTCTTTTGGAGAAGACTCTTGCCACAAAAGTTGTTGGGTGTTGGAGTTGTTGGTGGTTGCTTGATTGATAAATCTACCTGTGATGATACCGATTTGTCCATCTTTACCGATATAAATTTGACCAATTTGACTGGAGAATACTCTGTTGAGATTGGTTGTGGTAAGGGTGTAGTTTTTGGTTGCAATATCTATGATATGAGCATCTGCTGTATCTTTCAAACTCATCGCATCACGGTTGCTACCTACGCCAAGCAAGCCTCCGATATAGTCGTAAGCACTTGTGCCTGCTCCGTCAAACGAGCGGATAGTATGACCATCATTGCCTTTGATATCTACATTGGTGTTGCAGACCATTCTGCCACGGCCAACCATTGACACGGTGTCAATGCTGGTGTTGTTGCCAAAAGACATACCCACAGCGCCACCCATAGCGGCTACGCCATCTTCTTCTGCTCCATTGAGTACCCACAAAATATCATTGGTCGATGACCATTCATCGATGCCGAACACGCCTTGATTGATATTGATGTTCTTCAAATATGCATTGCTCAGCATAAGTCCAACCATACCGCCCATAGCACCAGTTCCGTTGTATTTGATAGTGCTGTTGACCAAGAATGGTGCATATGCTTGTTGGTTGTTGGCGGTATATGTGTTGCTCTTGATAACGAATTGGTTGTTGGAGTTCGAAGTAATCACTGCTTGTTCCATAATGCCTGCAAAACCGCCCACTGCAACATGTCGTGCGCTGATAGCATTGTTGGCATCTCCACTGAGTACCATGTTCATTGCCACACTAGAATCACCTAGCACAATGCGTGTCTTGTTGTAAATGCTACCAAAAGCACCGCCTGCACTGATTGTTTTACCGCTGGCGTTGTATACAATGCTTGCCCCATAGTTGCCATAGTTGATATTGAGATTTGCATTGTCGATGTCATTTACAGGATTTGTATCAATATTGTACTTGTTGTTGTCGCCATCGAATATACCTGCCACTGTGCCTACCGCAAGGTTGTGACCTGTTGCAGTCACGCTCAAATTGCCTGCCAAAGAGATATCCAACTTGGCATTCTTTATTACGCCGTGCATAATCGCCCACACACCGCCGACAGCAACGATTTCGTTGTCTTGGTTGTCGTTTGGAGTGTTGTCTACTGCCCAAGTGCTTGTATGATTGTTGCCCTCAGTTGGAGGAATGTAGACCATATTGTCCTTGGTGGTAGTTTTGCCATTGGCTGTGATTGTTGTTTGTTGCTCGATTGTCAACTCAGTAGCCACCAGCTTGATTGAAATGGTCTTGCCATTGCTCTCTAGTGTTTTGTCTACCTCGAACTCTCTTGAAGTTGTCCATTCGAGTGCAATCGCATTTTTAATCGCATTGGTATTTATATAATCCTTGCCAGCATAATATTTCTTAGCAACTGCATATGCTTGGTATGCCAAATCTTTACTTTCTACCGCTTGGGCAGTATGTTCTCTGCCTTTGATGAATGCTGTCAAGGCTTGTTTTCTGTCGTTATCTATATCAATACTGCTGTCGTTGATATCCCACACAAAGATATAGTCAACAAAGTTGGCAGTAATACCTTGTTGTGGTTTGTTCTTGAAGTTTTGTCTTAGGCTGTTGAAGTTTGGCTTCGAAGAGGTGTTGACAAAGCTCTTATCGGTCGCTTTGTAAGAATTGTATCTTACATTGTCGATGCCCTTCTTGATGCCAAAGAAAGTTTTTCCGTTCTCTGTTTTTTCCGCAATGTTGAAGTCCAAATCAAGAGATATTGCTGTCACGGTCGAATCTTTGACTTGGCTACCGAAATCATAGAAACCTATTCCGTTGGCATTTTGATAGCTGTCAGCATAGCCGTTCGCCAAAATGTTGACACCATAGTCATCGAGCAGACCAATACGACCGCCTTTGACTTTGGTGTGATAATTGTTCCCTTCCTTATTATCGCCGACATAACCCATCATAGCAATCAATGTATTGTTGGCTGTGGTAGTGTTGAATACTTTGACTGAGCCATCAGCATTTGTGCTTGCTAGGCGACTTTGTACGCCCACCTCAACGAAAGTAATGTTGTCTAGAACAGTACTTTTTTCGCCCATTTGTATATAGCCCGCAATATGTCCACGACTACCGCCTTCGAAGGCTTCTTGGGTGGTGCTTGTTCCTTTCGTTTTGTCAACAGCAATACCCACACCGCCGTTGATAACAACGTCTATGTCAGACAATGGAGCTGTGAAAGCTGTGGGCTGCATAGCCGTGCCTTTCAATACAAGCATAGTAACTGCCGTAGAGCCCAAATTTATGCCCAAAAATTCTAAGTTTGTTTTGTCAGGATCTGCGTTGGCGATACCTACCGCACCGCCTACGAAAATATTGTTGGTTGGATTGGTTATATCAAAATAGATAGGATTGTCGCTGAATACGCTCGACTGAATAATTGCTGAGCCGTCCAACGCACCTACAATACCGCCCATTGCCATTTGACCGCTTGTTTGGATTGCTTGAGTTGTTTTGAACCACATTTCTTTTATGCCAATGTAAGCGACCGTCTTAATTCCGCTGTAAATAATTTGTCCGCCTGCTTGATTGTTCTTGTTGCCTACACTGACGCCTGCGATAGCACCTACGGAAATATCTTTTACTCCCGCAGCGTTCAATGTCCATTGAGTTATGCCCTCGTTGACAAATTTTACTTCTTCGATAAGTCCGTTGTTGACTGCCACGAAAGAGCCTACGATGAGATAGTCATTGGAGCTTGGAATAGTGGTGTTGTTGCCCTTGATACCTATGAATTCTATGCCTTTGATTGTGCCGTTGTTGACACCCAAAAAGTCATATATCAAGGTATACGAATCACCAGCAAAGTTTTCCGCATCGGACACAACACCTGTAGTTGGCTTACTTTTGCCATCTGCTATATTCATAGTTATCTTGACAGATGCACCATTCGCTTTCAACACTCTGCCCTTGGCAAGGGTGAGAGGACGCACTACTCCCTTTTCATCGGTATAATATGCTTGCCACTCTGTCAATTCTAAATCATTGACAATGTTGCCGACATTGATGATACCCAACAATTTGTCTGAGTTTTCTGGTGCTGTGCCAAGCAAGAATTTGCGAAGATCGTCTTGAGTTTTCAAAAGAGCGTTCATCTCGACTTCGATTGCTATCAAGTTGGCTTGATCGCTCACTTCTTTGTCAACAAAGTCTGCTCCTTTGAGAAGACTGATTTGAGTATTTCCATAATCACAATAAACTTTGTCTGTTGTTATGTCGCTATCATTAAAGAGCTTCTTTATTGCACTAGATCCACTCATTCTCTCTTCTTGGAATTGCAAAGACAAATAGCTACCATCAAAAACAGCCTTAAAATTGAAAAAGTCCAACATATACAAGTCTGTTTTGCTGTAAGAATTGTAGCCTAATTGGATACCAAAAGCCTTCTTCAAAGGTGCGCTTATGTCACTGCTACCATATACACTGTAGCTGTTGGCTTGGCTGCTTTTCACATTCAAACGACCAGGATCGGTCAATCCTGCTGCTTTGTTGGAGTCATAGATTTCGTTGGACACGAGATAAACAATGTTGGATATGTTTTGGTTGGTAGTAGAATCCTCTCTATCTTTGCCTGCAAGACCTGTGATAACGCCCTTGTATGCATTGCCTGAAAATTTTCCTGCAAAGCCCATGAAAACGTTGTTGACAGATGTAGTACGACCAATACTTGCATAGTATGTACCTGTGGTGGCATCTTGCGTGCCTGATTGTCCGTTGAGAACATTTAGGTACATGCTGTTTGTATTACCGCCCATATTCATCACGCCAATGATACCGCCCATATAGCCGAGCTCGTCAGTACTGCCCGATAGCATATTGATTGTTACTATATCATTAGTAATTCCATTGTTATCATATACATATTTGCCAATGACTTGGATTTGGTCGATATTGCCGCCGCCATTGATACCTGTCAACATACCGAAAACATCTGGAGCTGTACGACCGGCATTGCCGATAGTTTGGCTAGCTCTCATCTCGATTCTTACATTGGTGATATTGCCAGTGTTCATACCGAATACCATACCATAAGCCGCTGACTTGTTGCTGTTTTCACCAGTAGGAACGGCATTTTTGAAAATATCATTTTTTACTTGGAATGTCGCATTGGAGAAACTGCCCATATTGACGCTCGCCAAACCGCCCATAGCAGCGTGTCCGTCATAGCCAATCTCATAGCCGTTGTATCTGACAAACTTGTTGGTGATATAGCTGTATGGTTTATAGTTTTGCAAAATATTAGCCGATGCATCATTCAACACGAATGTTGCTCCGTTCGCATCGAATACTTTATTTCGGTTGATGACAAAGCCAGCGCCTATTGAGCCATCTATTGTGTAAGTTTTATTTGCAGGCAAAGTAAGAGATTTTGCGCCTGCAAATTCTCTATTTGAACCAAATCTACCACTCAAGAATTGTAAAACTTCCTCTTGAGTTGCTTCTTTTTCACTAAGGCTGTATTCGAGTATTGGATAAAGACTTGCAGTGTTTTCATTCCGCTCGTATGTACCCAAAATTTCGTACATTTGGGTCATAGTGAGTTCATAAGTTTTTATTTCTTTACTCACGTTGTATCCTACTTCGTGAACATTATATGAGTTCTCACCGCTGCCAAGGTTTTTGTTGAACACAAGAGTTGGATTATATTTGTCCAAATAATTCGCCCAACCCCCCATTTTGATAGTATAAATCGGCTCGACTTCACCTGTCTTAGGTGCAAAACCAACCGTATAATTACTTATAAGTGACTCATCTGTCAAAGCATAGTCAAGCACCTTGATATCAAGGGCATAACCCATATAAAATTTACCTTCTTTTTTCACATGTAGTTTGATTTGATCTACGATTTGTGATGGAATTCCGTTTGTATTACCATTGTTGATAGTATATTGAATACCACCAGCTTGATTTTTGGCGGTGTTCACACTGATATTATAATATTGACTTGGTTCAAGCACAGGATAAGCGTTTGGGCTGTATGGAGCATAATCACCATTTTTTCCTACTGTGAAAGCCCCTGATACGTCTATGTATTGTTTGTATTGGTCTTGAATACCGCTGATAGTATATCTAGATGTGTCTGTAAAAACCTTGCCGTTGTCATCTTTTTCACCAGTATTATACTTGTGATATTGGTCGTGCAACTCAATAGTGTACTCACCTGTTACATAATATTTTCCTGCGGCACTAGATACCATTTCGAAGTTGAAGTTGTTAATTGGGTCATAGGTTATTTCATATTCGCCAATCAATGTTCCGCCATTGAGGATAGTTTGGTATGTTCCATTAGCTCCCAAACCAACTGCCAACTTGTTCAAAATATCTTGTCTTTTGCCGTCTACTACCGCTTGTCCATCTGTTTGAGGAATATCATTGACTTGATTTTCAACATTTCCCAATGTAATGCGATCAGCTGGCACTTTGCTCGCCTCGACTTCGCCTACCGTGCCTGGGTTGGTGGTTTTGTTCCAAACATGCTCTGCAATAGTCACTTCTATTTTTCTTCTTTCTATGTTGAGCGTGCTAGTAATTCCTGCATTTGGAATAAAAAGACGAGTAGTACCATCGTTGTAAACAATGTTACCATCATCATAATATACGCTTGTATTTTTTTCGAATGTTAGTTTGTTGCCATTCGCATCATACACATCGCCATATTCGTTGGTGTATATATAATCACACCCATCGACCTTTGCGCTGTTGGTTATCGAATAGAACAACGACTTGAAGTCAAAGTTGATATATTGTTTTCTGCCGTTGTAAACGCTGTAGACTTGTTCTGTCTTGTCGATACCTCTCGTGGTATAACCATTGAGAAAGTGACCTATAATATTTGGAATGTTTTCTTGGTAGCCATTGGTAAAAGTGTTGTTGACACTCAAACCTTTGTATCCATAAGTTGCACTTTCGATACTGCCAGCTGTACCTATTAGCTCAGAGCTGTTGTCTGTCAAACAAAATCTTGGTTGTTGTTCTCTTTGCCCATAAACATTGAACCCAGTATTTGCACCTTGTAGTGTCCAAACAATTTCATCATAAGCGAATGTTTTACCTTTTACTATTATCTTGACATAAAGTTGGTGATTGCTGCCAGTTTTATCCACAACCCAACCCAAATCAATGTTGTTTGCATTGATTTTTGTTCGGTTGGTAGACGTTGCACTTTCGTTGTTGGAAGTAAAGACTTTGGTAGGATATGCCCCTCTGCCTGACAAGCCCGCTGTGCGGTCGGCGTTTGGCGTGTTGATAATATATGCACCAACTTGATCGTTGCCATAATCAGAATAGCCTACAATACAACCAATTCCTGTCCATTCGCTTCCGCCGTTTACGTCCTCATCCAAGTGGGGTCCTGTCCAAGATTTATCAAAATAAACTGTAGCGCCCCAAATCTTACTATTTCTATCATAACCGACTACGCCACCGACATAAGCCTCAGAAGTATTTGTAGTCCTTCTTGTTGGGTATGACATTATTTTGTTGCGTATATTGACGCGTATATTGTATATGTTTCCCATATTGAAACCAACGCCGCCCGCAACAAAAATTCTTCCCCAATAACTAGATCCTTGTTGGGAGCACATTATCATTGCATTGACGTCTATTGTAACATTCTCGACCGTGCCAAAATTGCCACCAATCACGCCCATTGCAACGGTATACTCGTTTATCATTGCCCATGTACTGGATTCATGAACGATATTTAGGTTTTTGAGCGTTGCGTTCTTATCTGGCGTTGTGCCCTTTTCTATTACTCTGATGAAAGTTCCGACAAGCCTAAACGGCTTACCGCCGTGTTGTTCACCATATTCTCGCCAGTTGACATTGTCCGTACTTGCCTCGCCGTTGGTGGTGTTGTAAACTGTGATTTTGTGCCCGTTGCCGTCTAGGGTTTTTCCTGCCACCAAATCGTACGGACTACCTCTCTTCTCTCCCCAGTTGACGTCAAAGTCATTCATGACCACGCCGTAAGTTGAACTACCTGTCAAAAAGTCGACCAATGTTTGTTGGTTGGTAATTTCGAATACATTTGTTTCTAGAGTTGTTTTTTGGTAGGTCATATAACCAAACACTTGTCCATTTTCCAGTTTGTTACGCTCCCAAACATACGAGGTCAATCTGCCCTCGCTTATGTCTACGCCGTCCAAAGTTTCGATGTATTTGGTGGCTTGCAAGTTGGTAGGTTTCAAAACAATGAGCTGTTGTGTGCCTTGTTCCACCAACTCGTATGTCACAGCATCCTTCTCCATAGAGTTTGCGCCATAACCCATATTGATTCTGTTGGCTACGAACGCTGGGTATGAAGTTGTGCCATTTATTTCCGTTTTGTCTTCTGCTCCGTTGGTGACATATTTTTGATGATCTCCATCGTCTGTTGCCCAAGCTCCGCTGCCTGCTTCTATGTTCTTGAAATAGAATGTTGTTTTGTGTGTGTTTTGTGCATTTTGCGAGAACAATAACTTTGGCGCTCCATCAACAAACATTGCAAACAATTTACCACCATTGTTGTTGGCACAAATACCTGCGACGGTGTTTTGTACTCTTTGTGGATTTTTATTGCTATCGCCTGATTTTATTCCACCTTTTTTGGTCTTGTAAATTACATTGTCAACATTTCCTCTATTTTCGCCTACTATTCCTGCAACACTTGCATAATGATAAGTATTTGTTGTTTCGTTTCGGTTTACTGCAACATTCAATGCTTCATCACTCGAGCTATTCATTATGGTTGTACATTTTTCAATAGTCGCACTGCTTGTATTGAGTCCTGCGATACCTCCCATAATAGAACTACCACCCGTACTGCTACCTTGGTGAGCCCTAAAACTACCCTCTATTGTCAAGTTGACATTTTGAATAGTACCTGCATTTTCTGCACACACAATACCAGAGTATAGCCTTGCATTGTTGTCATCAGTCGCAACATTGACCGTGCCAGTAAATCTTACATTCAGGTCTTTTATCGTTCCCTCATTCTTTTTAAGCAACAAGCCGAACCTATCGCCACTGCCAGGGCCCCAAGCACCAGTTGGGTCATAATTACCCTCGATTTTGATTGTTTTGCCATTGCCTTCAAGAATTTGGTCAGTTCTCAAAGTCCAAGAGGATACTTGACTTGAATCTGTCCTTGGCACAACAATTTCATCTACTATGATAGTTCCCTTCTTAATTCCTGCACTTGGATCCAAAAACTCGTTGAGTGTGGCATAGTCTTTGATATTGATAGCCTCTGCACCAATCTCTAGATAACCAAAAAATCCCGTCCTCCCATTCAAAGAAAAATCCCAATATTTCGATTTGTCAGTTACATCATCTTCATCTACTTTGGTGATATAAAAGTTGTTGTCTTCAACTATTCTTTTATGCGTAACTCTAAGCTTTATATCAGCACCAGTGCCAACAAAATTGTATTCCAACTCGCCTGATTTATGCACAGGATTGACAACGGCAGTGCTATAACCCATTTTGAGTTTAGCTGACTCACCAATATCACTTACACCATTGGTAGCAAGTTTATAATTGCAGGTGCCATTGTCCACATAATTATGTTTTTCTTGTGTTTCGGTATCGAATTTAGGCTGTCCATCTATCATCGCTCCATTGATAGTTGCGTGATTATTGGCACATATAGCTGCAGCTTTGTTTGTTCCATTTCCGCATGCACTCAACTCTCCTTCTATTTGCTTATATGTAACGCCATTAACTTTCCCCTCCGCAGCAGCCATATTTTCTCCAATTATACCTGCTGTACGAGCAATACCATTTTTTCCTTCTTTTGTTCTAGATAAAAGCTTTCCTTGGCTCGAATTCATTGTGAATTTGCAATTCTCAATTTTTCCCTCATTATATCCAACAAGGCCTCCTATTTGAGCCCAAAAATTTTTATTTTCCGAGTGTATCTCATAGTTTTTTCCTTTATATATAACCTCTACATTTTTTAATATTCCCTCAGTATAGTTCCTGCCTACTACAAGTCCAACCCACCTTGACTTATTCCATGCAGCACTTCCTGTTGCCATATAGACCGATCCGGTAAATTCAAATTTTATATCTATTATTTCACCTTGGTTCTCGTGTACAAAAACGCCATGGTATTCGTTCGCATTTGGCCAAGCGCCACTGGTTGAACACTTTCCATTGATAGTGATTTTGTGTCCATTGCCATTGAGCTTTTTGCCAGGTCCAATAACATATCCTGTCGATATATTTGTACCTATATCCCACATGATATCAGCATCCAAATAAGCCTCTCCGCTACCACTGCCGAGCCAGTTCTCAAGATCAGTCTTGTTTGTCAATGGTTTACCTGTCGGTTCCGCTGTCTTCTCTGCACTTGCATTGCCGACTTGTCCGGCTTGGTTGTTGAGAGAAGTGCCAGCTCCACCTATCTCGTACATATTGAGCACTTTTGCGCCACCCAAAGTGCAAGACATAACAAGCACCAAGGCTACGCATAGTAGCATTGATGCAACAGTTATTAACTTCTTAAATGTTTCTCTTCTCATATCTTACAACTCCGTTGATTCTATTGTGGCTATGACTTGAACGCCGTTCATTGCTGGCGGAACGAGTTCGTTGTCTATGTTTTCTTTTATTCTGATGAACAGCACAATCTGTCCTCTTGTAATTTCATTTGTATCAGTCTTGCCTGGTATGGCATCTAGCTTAAAGCAATCAAGTGACATCTTCTTCTTGGTACTCCATTCTAGGCTTCCCATATTGGCTTGCCCAATCTTGTCTACCACGGCTTGATAGTTATCTTTTTCAGCGTCTTCTATCTTGAAGTGGCCAACTCCTTCTCGTGGAATAGCAAAAAACGCAAACTCCAAAATGCCGTCCATGTATTTTGCATTGGCAGAATCTTTGTCTATCACCATACCTGGCGACAGCGACAAAGCATTGGTCACACCACTGCTAAAATTACTTTGTTCGGTAGCATTTTTAGCTTGCGATTGAGTTAGTTTGTATTGAAGTTCGCTCATTGTAAAATACATGTTGCGATAGTCTATACCGCCTGTATTGTAATCAATCACCCAAAAAGCAACTCTACCTGTTTCGTTGGCATTGGCGCCAGCAATCTTTTGCTCTTTGGTTTGGTCATAAATAATTGTGAATGTGGCATTGGCTGCAGAGCCAAGTTCAAAAATTGTATTGCCAGAATGGGAAGTGAAAAAAGAATATGTAACCGCAGTCAAACAACATACGATTAACACGACCATAGCTATTGATGTGTACAAAGCCGATCTTTTCATTTCTCCCCCAAGAAACTTTCTATTTATATTTATATTTATATTATAATAAGCGTGCGAGCGATAGTCAATTTATTAACAAGGTTTTAATATTCGTTTATATATAAATTTACATACATTAAAGCTTTATTAAAATTTTTAATCTTTTTCTTCAAATTTTTTTCAAATTTTTTGAACTTTTCTTGAGTTTTCCAAAGCAAAAGATGGATAAAATCCTTATGAAAGACTGCCCCTTAGCAAGAGGGAAGTGGCTAGTTGGAGCACTTGGGCGAAAACTAGACGATAGGGATTGTCTACAAGTTACTCCTTGCAAGAAGTCTTATCCCTTCAGTCCAACATTCGCACTGCTCTGTGTTGGACAGCTCCCCTTACCATAAGGGGCGCTCTTATTGCGGATATTTCACTTTGCGTGCAAGTTATACTTTTGATTGTATATTTACTTTGGACAATATTTAGACAATCCCTCAGTCTGACAGTCTCTTCGTTTTGTGTCAGACAGCTCCCTTTGCACAAGGCAGCCGTTCTCAGCGGATTTTACCATATTTGCGAAGCAACTATCCTTATGAAAGACTGCCCCTTAGTAAGGGGAAGTGGCTAGTTGTAGCCATAGGCGGAAACTAGCCGATAGGGATTGTCACCCCCAACAAAAAAACTCCCTATTCGGGAGTTTCACGTTTGACATTGGGTTATCTTATCTGTGTCAAAAGCTTTGGGCAATGCACGAACGCATCGGTGCTTATTGTCGGCTTGTTGGCAGGGAAGTTGACAATTTCGAGATTGTCGAGGTACGAAAAACTAGCGCCCTTGATATCAGTCACGCTGTCAGGGATAGTCACTTCGGTGATAAGGTCGAGCGATGGAAACATTTCCGGGCTTTGCATATTGATGATAGTCACGCCAAGAGTTGCTGATTTGCCATTCATCTTGACATTGACTTCGCTAGGAATAACAAGGCTTTCGAGTTCGCCCAAGTTGGTAGCGGCATAACCTATCACGCTCACCGTTGCGCCGTTGGGGTCAAAATTGTCTACGACCTCGCCCAAAGGCGCATATTCTTTTTGATATTTGGCAGAATATACCCACTTTTTGCTTGTTTTGTCGAAAGTCACATATCTCTCTTGATAGTTTTCACCTTCACCTTTTTCCAACTGCAGCACCAAGTATTTTGCGGTAGTGTTGTTTACAACGATTTGCGTTCCTGGGAAACTCGCACTGCCGGACTGCGACCACACAGCATAAGTAATGCCCATTGTCGCACCAACTGCCACAATGACCGCCACAACTATTAAGATGATTTTTGTGTACTTTTTGCTCATGTTTGTTCCTTTTGTTTTATTTCAATCCCTTTGATTTGCAAGGGGAAGTTTTCAGCGAATAATATCCATTTTAGCAAGCGCCTTTGACTTATCCTTTTGAGAGAGCGCCACTTGTTGCAAGGGGAGCTGTCCGACGGAATGACTATGTAGTCGGACTGAGGGGATAAGAAAGCTGGCTTATCAATCCCTTTCGGCTTGCTCTCACTTCGTTTCCGCAATCCATTTTCCCTTATCTAAGGGACAGTCTTTTTTAGCGGATATTATCAGTATTGTGAGCGCCTTTGGCTTATCCTTGTAAAGGACCACCCCTTAATAATGGAAAGTGGCTTACTTTAATTGATAGGGATTGTCCTCTAAAAAAATAGCGCCCCAATCAAGGGACGCTTACTTTCTTTTATCTAATAGGCAAGATGAGATACAAGTATTCATTGCCTTCCACTGGCATAATGATTGCTGGGGAAGTAGGACTACTTATCTTTAGAAGTATGAACTCATCACTCAAACACTTCAAACAATCTGAGATATATTTTGCATTGAAGCCAATATTGACATCTTTACCTTTGGTGAAAACATTGATTTTTTGCTTAGACTCACCAGATTCGCTGTTGGAATTGATGACCATATTGCCTTCTTTTACTTCAAGTTTTACAAGGTTGTTCTTGTCATATCTTGCAAGGATAGAAGCTCTTTCAATACTTTCATCGAACATTTTTTTATCGATATTGATTTGAGTTTCGAAGTCTTTTGGAATGGTGTTCTTGTAGTTGATGAATGTACCAGAGAGTAGGTTACTCTTTACTTTGGTGTGTCCAACATCTACCAAAATGCTGTCCTTTCCAATATTGATATTGACAATCTCTTCATCATCAGTCAAAAGTTTTGCAATCTCTTGCAAACTCTTGGCAGGTACAATGATGCTCATTGTTGGATATTCCATAGGCAATTCTTTGTTGCAAAGAGCAAGTCTATATCCATCGAGTGCAACCATACGGATTTCGCTCTTTTCAATCTCTATCAAACAACCTTTGAAAATTGCTCTTATACCATCGGTAGCAGCTGCAAAAATTGTCTTTGATACCATATCTTTGAAGTCTTTTTGCAACATAGTGATTTTGTTGTCATAGTCAATATCAGCAATGACAGGGTATTCGATGATATTCATAAGTTTGAGGAATGTGTTGCTGTCGCTGTACTTGATAGTCAAGTTGTCATCACTTATATCGCTGAGTTCAACAATATCTTCGTTGGAAATACTACGAGATAGGTCAGTGATAAGTTTACCGGGAACAAGCACTTCTCCTTCCATTTTTATATCTGCTTTTATGTTTTTGATGATTGTAAAATCGCAATCGGTAGCTGTTACGGTCAAGCAATCACCCATTGCACTAATTTTGATGCCTTCCAAAATAGGTTGAGTTTTTTTGATAGGCAAAGCTTTCGCAACTTTGTTCAAAGCATCTGCCAAATCGGCTCCATTACATAATACTTTCATAATACCTTCCTTCGTGGTCGCCCCACTTATATCTATTTTTGTTTATGTTGTTCTAATTATAATATATAATAAGTCTGTGGATAAAGGGGATAAGTGGCTAAAATGCCCACCAGAACTAGGTTTGAGCGTGTGGAAAAGTGCTGGTATTGTCCACTTTTTATTCTTTTTTTATCCCCAACTTTCCCCCATTATCGCTTTTGGATAATATTTTTGATATCCATAATCTGCGTATGAATGAGTTTGTCAGTCTTGTCCATCTCATCAATCTTGTCACGAGTGTAACTGATTGTGGTGTGGTCCTTGCCAAAGAAGTTGCCTATCGTGATGAGCGGAACTCCCAAAATATCATTGATAAGATAGATAGCTACTTGGCGACAAAGCACAATTTGCTTGGTCTTTTTCTTGCCCATAACATCGGTTTTTGGCACGCCATAATAGGTACAGGTAGCATCTACAATGCTGTCAATAGATATGATATGATCACTTACATTGATGTCTTCTTTAAGAATTTCTTTGGCTATATCTATGCTGTTAGCTTCTATGTTGAGCAATTTGCAATAGTTGGTGAACTTTATCAAAGCACCTTCCAATTCTCTGATGTTGGAGCTTATGTTGTCAGCGATAAAGTAGATGACTGATGGAGATACAACCGCTTTACGCTCATAAGCTTTCTTTTGCAAAATTGCAATTTTTGTTTCGAGGTCAGGCGGAGTGATGTCAATCGAAAAACCGCTTTGGAACCGAGATTGGAGACGCTCTTCTATGAAAGTCAATTCTTTTGGGTGTCTATCCGAAGTGAAAACAATTTGTTTTTGGGATTGGTACAGGTCATTGAATGTATGGAACAATGCCTCTTGACAAGAGCTTTTGTTTTTCAAAAACTGGATATCATCGAGCATCAAAATATCTACATTGCGATATTTTTCTCTGAACAATCTGTTGTTTTCGTTGTTGTGAGAGTTGGCGAAAGAGTCAATGAAGTCATTGACAAATTGCTCTGTGGTAGAGTACAAAATCTTTGCCTTTGGATTTTTGGACAAAACATAATTGCCGATAGCATTGATGATATGAGTTTTGCCAAGTCCAACTCCACCATAAATGAAAAGAGGATTGAATTGACCACCCGGATTTTCTGCAACTGCTTTGGCTGCTGCAAAAGCAATTTGGTTGGAACTGCCCACCACGAAAGAATCAAAAGTGTACATAGGATTAAAATTGCAAGAGCTGTGATTGTACTCAGCAGGCTTTTCGCTTATTTCTTGCTCTTTATACAATTTCTTTTCATCTGGAGTGATGACTACCAAATTGGTAATATATGTGTTGATGCTGGATATAGCATTGTCCACTATATCCTTATAATCTTTTGTCACGACTGTTTTGTTGTTCTTGAGTGGTGCAACTACAACAAGAGAATTGCCACTGATAGTAAGTGGCTCTAACTTGGTAAACCACAAGTCATAACAAACTGTGGATACATTGGTAGATATTTCACCTAGTAGTGCTTGCCAAATTTTCTTTGCTTCTTCCATAGCTCTATTATACTATAAATCAATAT
>CAMFVQ010000033.1 GCA_945992255.1 uncultured Clostridia bacterium | reverse complement strand
GATTTTGTATGAACTAACTTTTTTTATTGGGTGTTGCACTTGATAGTATAATTCACCGTTGACGAAAACTATGCTGGTAGACAATGTATAATCCCACGCCCCTATGCTACACAGCAATATTACCAAAGCAATGCACACCATATTGCAAAAGTTGAACAAGTTGTCCACAACAATTTTGAAGTAGGACTTGCTCTCTTTGCCTATGCGTTGGTTGGTCAAATGGTCTTCTTTTCTCGACTCGACTTGCTCACGAGTCAACCCCTCCAATACGCTAGGGGAAAATCTTTCTGCTTTTTTGAGTTTTTGGCTGTCTTTTTTCTTGCCCAAAAACTTTTGGAGTCGATTGTATATCTTTTCGTTCATAATCAGTTGTCTTTCAAAATTTTTCCTTTCTTCATACAGAACTCGAACTCGTGCGGGCTCTCATCAATGGTATATTGTATACGCACATTGTCCATATCCTTGTCCACACTGATGATTTTGGTAGACTTAGGCTGAATAGCACCTGCGAAAATCTCTTTGCCTTGTTGGTCGTATTCTGCCACATTGTCGGACACGAACAACACTCCCCCACACAAGCTGTTGACCTTGGCAAGGATTTGTTTTTGTTCCACAGAAAACTTCAAGTTGGAGTTGCGAGCAAAGAAAACATCTGGGTCGTTGACGAACGCTCTGCCATTGAGATGTCTGCGGAATAGTGTATTTTTGAGCGAATTGTGCGTGCTGACAACCTCTTGATTGGTGTGGCGGTTGTACAATTTAGCGTGATAGGTCAAGTCTACGTCACAACCTGTACGGCACATATCCACCAACCCAAAGCTAGCTCCAAGTGGCACTCCGCAACCAAGTATGAGCTTGTCGCCCACACACTCTCGCAAAAATTCCATAGTTTCGCACATGATTTGCCCACGGCTCTTACCGCCACGAGGCACAAGGCATGCACTGTACAAAAAGTCAAGTTTGACCATATCAAAGCCCCAATCATCGAGAATAGTCGAAAAAACTTGTCTTAGATATTCTCTCACAGCTGGTAGCTCTGTGTCCAAGATATAAGCTCCGCCCCAACCCACATTGCCGAGCATTGGCTTGCCGTTTGGTTTGGTGATGAGCCAATCTGGGTGATTGCGGACAATCTCGCTGTCCTTTTGGGCAAGCGTTGGAGCAAGCCACAACCCTGCCAAATATCCTTTGGCGTGGATTTTGTCGGCGAGGTACTTCATTCCTTGTGGGAACTTGTCTTGCTTGACAGAGAGCCAATCGCCCACTTTGGACTGGTAACCATCATCTATTTGGAAAATATTTACCTTGTCGCCATAGACTGACAAGCTCTCCAAATCTCTCTCCAAAATCTCGCTGTCGATTTTGCCAAAATAGTTGTACCAACTGGTATATCCGCACAAGTTGGCAAGCTTTGGCTTAGGAATGTTCATCGTGGCAAAATATCTGTCGAACACCTCATCATATCCGCCCTCATAACATACAGCATCTATGCCCACAAAGCTCTCGCCTGCTTTCAAAGAAATGCCCTCGACACCTCGAGCCAATTTGATACGATTTCGGTAAGGCTCGAAACTGATGATAGTAAAGCCTTGCTTTTCGCTCACCGAGCCAACCAAAAGCACATTGTCACCACGGCGAGTGTAGCCGTAAGTGTAGCCATGGAATTTGCCTGAAATGTTGGTATATTTGTAAAAAGTATAGTCGCCAAAAAGCGAAGTAAATTCGTTGAATGGAAAATATCTGCCTAGTCCTACCAAGCCTTTTTCTTTGTCGTGTACGCCATATTCTCGACTGGCTGTCCAAGACTGGTAACCATTGCAAAAAATCTTGTCTTGCTCCTCGAACGAATGCTCGAAACTCACAAAACACTCCAAAAGTGATATATCCTCACGAGCCGTCAGCACCATACTAAGTCTGCCGTCTTCACTGCCGACTTGGATATCCAAATGCTTGTTGGGCTTGTTGGTAATCAATATATTGTCATCTTGTTCGTATGTAATTCTTAGTTTGTATTCCACAAGTTCACCTTTACTTTTATTTATAATTATAACATTATAATACAATACAAGTCAATAGCGTTGGGGTATTATCCACTGTTCATTTATTTTCTGTAAAATGTCTTTTCCAAAAAAAACGACCCACTGTGGGGTCGTTTATTTTGTGTTATACTCCTACCGTGTCGCTCACTCGGATATATCCACCGAATGGAGTACCTTCTGGTATAAGGGTGCTTGTATCTCTTGTATGACGCACACTGTGATCGTCTTTTTTCTCTATCTTGCCCAACAAATCTCTCAAGCTGAATATGAATGGCGTTGGCAAGCTCACTCCTCCAACTGCACTGATTTTGCATACTTCTGTGTTTAGAATGTTGTTCTTCAAGTTGTCTTTGGAGGTTTCATCAAAGATACTTGCGTTGCCACTATTCTTGGTCAAAATCTTGTTGATGATTGCTTTTTGGTCACCATTTAGATTGTTGATCATCAACTCGAACGGATAGCCTGCCGTATCAATATCAAGTAGAGCTGTCACATCAATGTTGTCTGGTAACATACTGCTCGTTATGAGTGCGCTTGTTTTGATATTGACTCCTATCATCATATACGAATTGTTTTGGAATGTCATTCCGTGGAGTGCATCTATTACCGCTTGTCTATTCTCATAAGTTGGAGAGAACATAAGCGCTTGTTTGTAAGTCACGGCAGACGTGTCTGTAATGCCAAGCGACTCAGCTATTCCCTTACCCTCATTTTCTTTATTTTGCAAGATTGCGCCAATATTGCGGTCAGTCACTTCGATTTCAACTTTGCCTTTTATTGGAGGTGTGAGTGACAATGGAGTGATTTTTATTTGTCCCTCTTTCATCTCATCAGCAACCGTAAATTCGCTTTGTCCCACAACATTGACTGGTGTCCACAATGCGTGCAATGTTTCTCGCAAGACTTCCTCGGTTGGCTTGGTTGTTTCGCCTTCATAAATCTTGTTGAGAGCAAGTCCGAATATGCTGGACATGGTGATTGTACCGCCTACTCTATTGCCGTCAATATCCGCTGGCGAAAGTGTGATTTCGCTCTCACCTGATAGGGCTTTGATTTTTTCTTTGAGCTGGTCAGATGCACTCTTGTTGAGTTCATCAATATCTAGGTTGGCGGTGCTGTCCACTGCTTGGACAAGTCCTGTAAATACCTTTATGTCCTCGGTTGTCATATCATTGATAGTAAACGTTGTGCAAGGCTTGGTTGTGTCATTGGTCAATGACTTGTCGAAGTCTACCACGATTGATACCGCATTTGGCAACAATTTTTTGTATTTGTTGGTTTCCTCGACAGCAATCTTGGCAGTAAATACAATCTCCATGCTTGTGTCGGATACAACTTTAAGTGAGGTCATTTCTGCATTGTCAAGTCCTTTGCCCGCTCCGCCGATTGCTACTTGAGTGGAGAAAATTCTTCCAAGCTCACCACCACTTATGTTAGGTCTTAGCTCTGGCAATGTCTTTTTGTCATACTCATCATTCATTGTTTTACCATTGATAATATTGAGATAGTTGCCACTGATAGCACTGATTTGGTCATAAATTGTGTTGTTTTTCTCAAGTGGAGTGTTGAGATAATACTTGGTGTTGATTTCCCCTACCACAGCGGTCAAATCTTGTGACAAGTTGTTCGTCTTGTATTCTTCCGGTATGATATTGACTTTTTGGAGTACTTGTCTAAGCTCGCTGGCACTTGGCTTGGTGGTTGCTGGGTTGGTGTAGATTTGGTCAGCGGCAATATCAAACACGGTCTTGTCGAGCTTGATACCGCCCTCTACGAATACAAGTTCCATATTGCCGCCATTGATGAGTTCTGTCAACACGGCAGCTATCTTGGTGTCCAAAGTATTGCATATCTCTGTTTGGTTGAGTGGTTGTCCGCCCAATTTGCTGGCTACTTCAAAGAAGTTGGTCATTTGTTCGGCATTCATTCCGTCTATGTCAAAACTGGTACAAACAACATCTTCGCCATTTACTCTTCTCATCAATAGAGCGGTGTCCACGGTCAAGTTAAGATATATCTTCTTTGGTAAAAGCACTGAGTATTTTGCATTTTCGCCTGTGAGGGCAATCTCCCCCTCGATTTGCATTTTCATCTCCGCCGTGGTGATATTTGTACTGACAATGTTGATTTTGTCGATGATACTTACAATGTCATCAAGCTTGCCACTGGACTGCAAGATAAAGCCAAGCTCTTCTTGACTTATAATAGGTTTGAGTTGGTCTAGTGGAGTGGTGTCCGCTGCCATTCTTGGCACGTCGAAATCATCTTGGAAGTTGTCTTTGATAGCCTTGATAGAATTGAGCAAAGCATTGCCGTCACTTCCATTTAGCACGCCTTCGTTGATATAATATTTGCTTTCGATTTGTCCCACAAGGGCAAGTGCGTTGTCGGCTTTGTTTGGAGTGCCTGCCGTATAAGTGTATGCACTGCGCAACATATCGTGAAGCTCTTCGTCAGTGACTACTGCCACATTGTCGGTTTTTAGCATGTCAAGCCCTGCCACCACCTCAAAGATAGATGGCAACAAGCACTTGTCTGCACCAAACTTAATCTCTGCACCGATTTGTTTGTTGATTTTGTCAAGGTTATCTTTGACAGCCTTCTCCAAAGTGTCGGTGAGTTCTTGGATATTGAATTGGGACATATTGATGCCAAGATCGGTGCCAAGTGTTGTAATATTTTGGAGCAAGTCTGCTGAGTCTTGCTCGTTGAGATTGTTGATTTTGATAATTGTGTTTTGTCCATTGTTCGCAAGTGGCACTTGTGCTTTGATGATTATCTCTTTTGGCAAAATCTGCGATACAAGTTTGTTGAAAAGTTGATTGGTATTTTCTTGACTATCTAGTCCCAACAATTTGCCGACATCGAAAGACAACACCACGCCAAGCATTTGAGTCGATTGGTCATATTCCATTGTCAAAATGGTGATTGGCAATGGGTCTTTGGCAACCTCTGTGCCGTCTGGTTGGACAGAGATAATTGGCTTTTTGAGTTCTGAGTTGAGTAGCCCTGCCAAAGCCATATAAGTCATATTTACTTTGTGTGTATCTTTGTTGTAAGCCGTGCTGTCATAGTCAAGTGTCGCAAGGTTTATTCTGCTGAGCATATTTTCATCTTGCATCATACTGCCAACTTGTTGGAAAACATTGTCAGGTGTGATGATAGGATTGCCGTCTACGCCCATGTTGTCGAAAGCATATTTACCTGCGAACTCTCCAATAAAAGTTTGCACTGCTTGGGTACGCAATTCTTGGGTATAACCTGCCACGCCCATGCTCTCAGCGGTAGGAAGCTTGATATCTCTTATCATCGCCAAGAATTGGGCTTCGCCTAGTGAGATGTTGAGGACATTCATCATTCCTTGGACAGGTTTGATATTGCAACCTGATTGAATAAAGCTGATTGGGAGTTTTTCGTTGAGTTTGGTCACCACATTGTTGACAGTCGTATTGATTGTTTGCATGATAGAGGTTTCCGCTCCCGATATTTTGTCGATAGCTCCCGCAACCTTGGTCATAAGGTCTTTGTCGATTTGGTTGAGAATAATACCTGCATTGGCATTGTTGCTGTTTGGATATACTCTCATTCCTGCGAAAGTTTGCTTTGGCAAAAGATTGAACAAAAATGCTGGCACTTTGCTTTGTCCAACAAGCTCTTTGACAAGTTCTCTTGTGCTGATTTTCAACACGAGCGACATTGACACATCTTCAAGCTTGGCAGCCGATGGGCTGTCGATTGTCACTTGGCAAATGTCGATATATTTCATATATTTTGCATATTGCTCTATGTTGTTAGTTGGGTTGTTTCCCTCGCTAGGAGCTGGGGTTGTATCATCTTTTGGCAGCGGTTCGCCTACATTTTCTTCGGCAACTGTCGCCACCGTGTTTTGTCCACTTGTCGCATATTTGTTGGCAAAATAAGTCAACGCCTCGTTGAGAATAGACGCAAACTGCTTGTCGGTGATCTCCATAATGTTGTCTTCGCCCTTGTAGTTGGCAAGTGGAGTAAAATCAAAATTGATTTTGTCGAGCAAGCCGTCGAGCGCAGAGTTGCCAGTAGAAGTTGGTGGCTCGGAAGAGCCGTTGGACTCATCATTATTTGATTTTTTACCGACAGTCGAATCCAAAATGTCCGCAATGGTCAGCTGCGTGTCGGCTTGCATATAAGTCTTTGCTTTGAAGTCGGTATAAAAAGTATCAAGGTCAGCCTGCGAATAAGGATTGGTCACAATCTTACCCTCATCTGCCTTGTACAATCCGCACAAAACTTTGAATACTTCTCCAAATGTAAGTCCTACCTGTGGTTCGGCATATTTACCCCATGCCCAATAGCCACCGCCGACTATTGCACCACAAAATATAACAAGCAAAACAAGACAGGTTATCAAACAATTTAGACAACCATGTCTTTTCTTCTTTTTCTTATTTTTCTTTGGAGCATTGTCATCAAGAAAATCGTATTTATCTTTTTTTGACATAATCCACCCCCTACTCTCTATATATTTAATTATAACAAAAAAATTTTACTTATTCAATGTTTGGAATATAATTTTACATTATCACCCACCAAAATCCGCAAAAATCAAAACTTTCCCCCAAAGATTTTTGAACTTTTTTGAACTTTTGGGCATTTTAAGTGTTGCTATTCGGCAAAAAATGTTTCAGTATTTTTTCTTTTACTTTGATTTTGCTGTCTATATATCATACATTTTGGCAAGAGTTTTTATTGGCAAATGCCCAATCTTTTCATCATTTCCTATCACCCTGCAAGCCAAAAACTTGCAAAAACTCGATACATATCGACATTTTGCATTTTTCCGCAAAAAAAAGACTCCCTTTGCAGGAAGTCCTTTTGTTTGTTTTAGTTTTTTTTAGAATTGAATTTCGCCTGAGAATACGATAGCTGAAGTGCCTTTGAGAATTACTCCCTCATCGGTATATCTTACTACCATATCTCCGCCACGTTGTTTGACATCGATATCCACATTCTTCTTCAAGTAGCCGTTGAGAACTGCACTCACCACTGCTGCACAAGAACCACTGCCGCTTGCGAATGTTTCGCCACAACCTTTGCTCCAAGTGCGAACTTTGATTGTGTGGTCATCCATAACTTTGGCAAACTCTACGTTGCTGCGTTCTGGGAATATGCTGTCATACTCGATTTGTGCGCCAAGCTCGGATATATCAACATTGTCTAGGTGGTCGGTGAACAAAACTGTATGTGGCTCGCCCATTGATACAATGTTGAAGATATATTCTTTGCCCAACACTGAATGTGGCACACCGATTGCGTTTTTGCCAGCAATCTTGACAGGGATTTGGCTAGGTTTGAGGATTGGCATACCCATATTTACATTGAGATATGTTGCCACGCCGTCTTGGGTCTTGATTGTGATATCTTTGACACCTGTTGGAGTTTCGATAGTGATGTCGTACTTGTTGACAAGGTGGTTGTCGTACAAATATTTAGCCACACCGAACAAGCCGTTTCCGCACACTTTACCCTTAGAGCCGTCACAATTGTAAATGCTCATCTTTGCATCTGCAATATCAGATTTTTCGATGATGATAATGCCCTCAGCTCCCACACCAAAGTGTCTGTCAGACATTCTCACTGCCACGCCCTCTGGGTTGTCGATGAGGTTGCCGTCCATACAATCAAAGAATATTCTATCATTGCCTGCGCTGTGCATTTTGATGAACTTGTGAGTTTGCTTAGATTTGCGAAGTCTGTTGATATCTACAAGCTCTGTGTTGAATTCGCTGTATCTGCTCATCAAGCAATTGGCAACTGCATTGGCTGTATCGATAGATGTAAGACAAGGAATTGATCTCTCTACTGCTTTTCTTCTTATTTTCACGCTGTCACGTGTAGGGAGCTTACCCTTAGATGAAGTGGATATAATGTAGTCAATCTTTCCGCTCTCGATAAGTGTCAAGTTGTTGTGTTCGAGATTTTGGTGAATTTTGTCCACTGTGATACACTCGAGTCCTCTATCTCTTAGCACTCTTGCCGTACCCTTGGTAGCATACAAAGTGTAGCCAAGGTCTTCAAACTTTTGGGCAATCTCGCCGATTTCGCTCTTGTCTTGGTCACGCACGGTGATAAAGATACCGCCCTTTTTCTTCATCTTGTAGCCTGCTGCAACAAGTCCCTTGAACAAAGCCTCTTCCAAAGTGCTTGCAAGTCCAAGTACCTCACCTGTTGACTTCATTTCTGGTCCGAGTTGGGTATCTACATTGACAAGCTTTGCGAATGAGAATACCGGAACTTTGACTGCCACATAGTTGGACTTTGGATATAGTCCTGTGCCATAACCCATATCTGCAAGCTTTTCGCCCAAGATACATCTTGTAGCCAAATCAACCATTGGCACGCCTGTTACCTTGCTGATATAAGGAATTGTACGAGAGCTACGTGGGTTTACTTCGATGACATAAAGCTCTTCTTCATAAATCAAATATTGGATATTTACCAAACCGATTGTGTGCAAGTTGATAGCAAGTTGTTTCGAGCATTCTACAATGCGGTCAAGCATTTCATCGCTAAGATTCCAAGATGGATAAACGGCGATTGAGTCACCTGAGTGAACACCCGTTCTTTCGATATGTTGCATAACGCCCGGAATCAAGATTTCCTTGCCATCACAGATTGCATCGATTTCGATTTCTCTACCCATCAAATACTTGTCGATAAGCACTGGATTCTCAATCTTTTGGGACAAGATTACGTCCATATATTCGATGACGTCGGCATCTGAGTGACATACGCACATATTTTGACCACCGAGCACGTAAGAAGGTCTGAGAAGTGTTGGATAACCAATCTTGTTTGCCACTTCCAAAGCCTCTTCTTTGGTCATAATTGTATAGCCCTCAGGGCGTTTGATATTAAGTCTTTCGAGCAACTCGTCGAATAGCTCTCTGTCCTCTGCCATATCGATATACTCAGCTTGGGTGCCGAGGATACGGATATTCTTTTGGCGGAACAACTTGGTGAGCTTGATAGCTGTTTGACCACCAAACGCAACTACTACGCCGTAAGGTTGTTCGGTGTGAATGATATTCATAACGTCTTCGTTGGTAAGTGGCTCGAAGTAAAGTCTGTCTGCTGTGTCAAAGTCAGTAGATACTGTCTCTGGGTTGTTGTTGACAATGACTACTTCATAACCCTTTCTCTTCAAAGCCCATACACAATGCACGGAAGCATAGTCGAATTCTACACCTTGACCAATACGGATAGGACCTGAGCCGAATACGATAACTTTCTTTTTGCCGCTGTTATGGTTGTCGATAAATTCTCTTGCCTCGTTCTCGCTGTCATAGGTCGAATAGAAGTAAGGAGTTTGTGCCGAAAACTCTGCTGCACAAGTGTCAACCATTTTGTATGATGCAAAGACAGGCTCTTTGACTTTTTCGCCGCTGATTTCTTCGATTGAGCTGTCGAGGAAGCCCATATTCTTAGCTTGGAGATATGTCTCTTTGGTTACATTGCCCTCAGCCAATTTCTTTTCCATTTCAATGAGGTTGACAAGCTTGTTCAAGAACCATCTGTCGATACGAGTCTTGGTATGGATTTCGTTGACTGTCACGCCACGGCGAAGAAGTTCATAGATTACGAAAAGTCTTTCGTCGTCGCAAGTCATCATCTTTTCTTCTAGCTCCATATCGTCCATTTTGGCAATCTTCTTGTTGTACAAAGTGGTCATAGAGATTTCTGCACCACGCACAGCTTTCATAATAGCTTGCTCGAAACTTGTACCGATTGACATAACTTCGCCAGTCGCTTTCATTTGAGTGCCAAGTTTTCTGCTTGCATAGAAGAATTTGTCGAATGGCCACTTAGGGAATTTGATAACGATATAGTCGATGCTTGGCTCGTTGCAAGCATAGGTGCAACCAGTGACTGCATTCTTGATTTCGTCGAGTGTATAGCCAATTGCAATCTTGGTAGCAACCTTGGCGATTGGATAGCCTGTCGCTTTGCTCGCAAGTGCTGAGCTACGGCTAACTCTTGGGTTTACTTCGATAACTGCATATTCAAAGCTGTCTGGGTGCAAAGCGAATTGAACATTGCAACCACCCTCAACTTCGAGAGCATTTACGATTTTGAGAGCTGAGCTTCTGAGCATTTGGAATTCTGCATTGGCAAGTGTAACAGTTGGAGCAACTACGATACTGTCGCCTGTGTGTACGCCGACTGGGTCGAGGTTTTCCATACTGCAAACGGTGATACAGTTGCCCTTGCTGTCACGGATAACTTCGAACTCGATTTCTTTCCAACCGCTGATACATTTTTCTACAAGGATTTGGTGGATTGGACTAAGTCTAAGTCCGTTCTCGGCAATATCCTCGAATTCTTCTTGATTGTGAGCAATACCGCCACCAGTACCGCCCAAAGTAAATGCAGGGCGAATGATAACTGGATAGCCAATTTCGCTTGCCACTCTAATTCCGTCGTCCATTGTGTTCACAACCTCTGATGGAATAACAGGCTCGTTGATTTCTGCCAAAGTGTCTTTAAAGCTTTGTCTGTCCTCTGCCTTGTCGATAGCCTCAGGGTCAGCACCCAAAAGCTTTACGCCCATTTTGTCAAGGAAACCTTCTTTGGCAAGTTGCATACTGAGGGTAAGACCTGTCTGTCCGCCAAGTGTCGAGAGCAAGCTGTCTGGACGCTCTTTTTCGATAATTCTTTTGATTGTTGGCAATGTGAGTGGCTCGATATAAATTCTGTCAGCTACTGCATTGTCTGTCATAATTGTTGCAGGGTTGGAGTTGACCAAAACAACTTCTAGATTGTCTTCTTTGAGCGCTCTGCACGCTTGTGTTCCTGCATAGTCAAATTCGGCAGCTTGTCCAATGATGATAGGACCAGAGCCAATAACCATAACTTTGTGTAAATCTTTGTTGAGTGGCATTATCTATTCTCCTTTGTAAGTTCTAAAAATTCATCGTATACAAAATCAGTTGCATTTGGACCGCCATTGGTACTTGGCAAGAATGCTACGCCCATTGACTTGATAGCATTGTAACAAAGTCCTTCGACAGAGCCGTCGTTGACATTGCGATATACCACTCGGATATCATCGCTATCCTCAGCCACAACGTTCATATTGTGATTTTGGTATGTGGTAAATAGGCGACCTGTATCGAGTTTTTTGACTGGTTGGTTGCCGTGTTGACCGTGCAAAGTCTTTTCCACAGCACAACCCATAGCCTTGGCAAGTAGCGCGTGCCCAAGCCCAATGCCGAGCATACTTACATCTGCTTTTGCAAGCTCTTTGATAGTGTTTTCTACCACGGCTGTGTCACTCACAAAGTCCGAACCGCTAGACAACACAACGCCTTGTGGTTTGGTTTCCAAAATATCTTTTGCACTGGTGTTGTAAGTCACAACTGTCACCTCGCAACCTTTGCTTGCCAACATTTCGGCAATGTCATAGGTTTCGCCTAGGTTGATGAGAGTCACCTTGCTTCCCTTGCCTACCACTTGCTCGCTTTGGTTTGCACAAACTTCAGAGATTGGTCTTACGACCTCATACTCTTCGAGTGCTTTCTTTTGGGCATCGGTTAGGTTTGGATTGGAGCAAATAATTGCCTTTTGAGCCCCATTGTCACGGATATAACGAGTGAGCGCACGAGTGTCGATTCCACTCATACCCACCACTCCCATATCAGCCATAAGGTCTGTGATTTTGCCCTTGCTGCGGAAGTTGGAAGGAGTGTCGCACACTTCTCTTGTAAGCACAGCTTTGACTGCACTTTGTTTGTCCTTGGCATCATCGTTGACACCATAGTTACCCAACATAGGGAATGTGTCTACAACGATTTGTCCTTGATAACATTTGTCTGTGAGCATTTGCAAAAATCCGCACATACCTGTGTTGAAAACAAGCTCACCTACCACTTCGGCTTTGGCGCCAAAGCTTTGTCCCTCATAGACTTGTCCATTCTGAAGTACCAAATAAATTTTGTCCATATACACCTCGCATTATTGTAAAGCTACGTAAAGCTAAAAAAAAGAAGACTACTCAAAGCGAAATTCACTTTGTATTGTCTTCTAAATATTTGTCGAAAAAGTGTGTTGTGTTATACTTGTTCGCTTTGTCATATTCTTTACCTTGTTCATCTATAAGATTATATAATACAACGGCTCATAAGTCAATAATGTAAGTGTAAAAAAATAATATTTTATGCGTGTAAACAAATGACATAACGGCAGTATTTTGTTATAATTAAATTAGTTTTTTTGTTTCGGAGGACTCGTATGAGTGAGATACTAAAAGAAGAATGTGGCATTTTTGGTATATATGACAAGTCCAAACTTGGCAATATAGCTAGCACAGTTTACTATGGATTGTTCGCTCTCCAACATCGTGGTCAAGAGGCAGCAGGCATAGCAATCAATCACAATCGTGAAATCAATCTCATCAAAGGATTGGGACTGGTAAGCGATGTGTTCAAACACAAGAATTTGGGCGACTTGGAAGGCGAGATTGCCATAGGTCACGTAAGATACAGCTCTGGTCCATTCAAAGGGGTTGAGAATGCCCAACCAATCACTGTCAACTATGCCAAAGGCAATTTGACTGTTGCACACAACGGCAATATCATCAACGCTCAAGCCATTCGCAAAGAGCTAGAGAGCCAAGGCGCTATCTTCCACTCCAACAACGACAGCGAAATCATTTGTTATCTTATCGCTCGTGAAAGACTAAAATGCAAAAATATTGAAGAGGCTGTTGCCAATGTCATTCCTATGCTCAAAGGCTCTTTCTCTCTCCTCATAATGTCACCTACCAAGCTCATTGCTTTGCGTGACCCACTCGGCATCAGACCGCTCTGTATGGGCAAAATCAATGACAGCATCTTGTTCGCAAGCGAGACTTGCGCCCTCGAAACTGTTGGTGCTAAGTTTGAAAGACATATCAAGCCGGGCGAAATCGTGGTGGTTGACCAAGATGATATGCACTCCGATCTCCAATTTTGCTGTGACAAGTCTGCTCTATGCATTTTTGAGCATGTATATTTTGCTCGCCCAGACAGCACTATCGATGGACAAAGTGTCAACGAAGCTCGTATGAATGCCGGCAAGTTGCTTGCCCAACAATACCCTGTCGATGCTGACCTTGTTATTGGTGTACCAGACAGCGGACTTTGTAGTGCAATCGGCTACTCTATCCAAAGCGGTATTCCTTACGGCACAGGACTTATCAAGAACAGATATATCGGCAGAACATTTATCCAACCAACACAAGCCATGCGTGAGAGAAGTGTTGCCCTCAAGCTCAACGCTCTCGACAGCAACGTGCGTGGCAAACGTGTGGTGATGATAGATGACTCTATCGTGCGTGGCACAACGCTCAAAAACATCGTAAAATTGCTCAAAACAGCAGGCGCTACCGAAGTGCATGTGCGTATCAGCTCGCCAGAATTTTTGTATCCTTGCTATTATGGCACAGATATTCCTGACAGATCTTGCTTGGCTGCAGTCAAGTGGACATTGGACGAAATCCGCCAAAATATCGGGGCAGATACATTGGGATTTTTGAAGCTAGACAGCATTGACCAAATTGCCCCAGACAGCACTTCACACTTCTGCAAGGCTTGTTTCGATGGCAAATATCCTACCGACATTTGCAACACTATCGACACAGATTTATTCAAAAAATAAAGGAGAACGTTATGTATCAAACCAAGCTAAACCTTATCCAAACCGAAATAGCTATCAAGACTATCAAAGACAACTTCGAGAAGTTTTTGGCAGGCAATCTCAACCTCACTCGTGTGTCAGCTCCGCTCTTTGTACTCAATGACAGCGGTCTAAATGACAACCTAAATGGTGTAGAGCGTCCTGTTAGTTTTGATATCAAACAAACTGGCAAGGTGGCAGAAGTTGTACATTCTCTTGCCAAATGGAAGAGATTTGCTTTGCACTACTATGGTTTTGGAGTGGACAGCGGACTCTATACCGATATGAACGCAATCCGCCGTGATGAAGTATGCGATGAGATACACTCTATCTATGTAGACCAATGGGACTGGGAGCGTGTCATCAGTGAAGAAGAACACAACATATCTTATCTCAAAGAAATCGTTGGCAAAATTTATAGTGCGATTTATTCCACTGCCAAAATAATCGAAAGTATGTATGCTATCGAGAACTTTTTGCCAAAACAACTCACTTTCGTGACATCTCAAGAACTTGAAGATATTTACCCTGACCTCGAGCCAAGCCAAAGAGAAAATGAGCTTGCCAAACAACTTGGTGCAATCTTCATCATTGGTATCGGCGATGAACTCCGCTCAGGCAAACGCCACGACAATCGTGCGCCTGACTATGATGATTGGGCACTCAACGGCGACTTGATTGTGTGGTATCCATTGCTCAACCGCTCTATCGAATTGTCTTCTATGGGCATCAGGGTCAACAAAGAAGTTATGCTCTACCAACTCGAAAAAAAGAACGCTATGGACAGAGTCAACCTACCATTCCACAAGGCACTCCTCTCCGATGAATTGCCACTCACCATTGGCGGCGGTATCGGTCAATCAAGACTTTGTATGGTACTGCTCCACAAAGCTCATATCGGTGAAGTACAGAATTCTATTTGGCCAGATGAGCTTGTCGAAGAGTGCAAAGAAAAGAATATTTTCTTGCTCTGATTACCAAAAAGTCGATACATATCAACCAAAACAAAATGCTACAAGAGATTGTAGCATTTTTTGTTGTTTACAAAAAAAGAACCTAAGCGTTCTTAGACTCTTTTGCGTTGGATTGGTGCTGTGCGGGTGGTTTTATTAGTGCTTTCTCTTGCACCTAGCACGATGATGACAATAACTGCGATGACTACACTCTACCCAATATTCTAAAAGATAGTAAAGTATGCCAAAAAATCAAAAAGTGACAGGTTGAAACCAAACTTCCCCTGTCAGGAGCAAGAACTTTTGATACAAAAATCCTCACTCCCAGTTTTCTCCTCCAAGCCTTCAATTATATCTTTTATACTCATACTTTGAACTAAAACCATGCTTAATAACAAAAGAAATAACAGACACCCAAAACTTTGAACTTAAACATTTTCAACAATAAGGCTCTCGCCTAAGTGCCAAGTCGGACGGAAAAATTTTAGAGTTCTATCTCGAAAGTTTGTGTCATGTTGGCGTTGTCCAAAGCTGTTTGCGCTTTGGCAAGAGCATTCGACACTTTCTCGAATTCTTTCTCGACATCGCCAAGCTCATAGTTGAGATAGCGATAATCCAAAATTGAGGAACTAGAATAAGACTGCTCACGCACTTTTGGCAATTTGTCTTTCATCTCAGCCAGCTTGCTTTTGCTTTGACTTAGTTGTGGAATGTAGACAAGCATTTCATCAATGGTGATGCCGAACTCTGGCACAATCGTGGTAGAGTTGAACACATTGAGAGCGTGTTTGAGCTTCCTTATCTTTGCTTTGACTTCATCAAGAGTTTTTTGGGTCGCCACAAAATCATATTGTGGGCGGACAGACTCCAAGTCCTCGCCTACCGCAGCAAGGAACTCCCTTCCTTTTTCTTCTCGAGAAATGATAGAATCTTCTTCTTCATATAGTTGTTTCAACAATTTTCCTGCCTCTGCAGATGTGATTCTCATATTGATATCTCCCATATTTTGTAGTTTTTGCTTTTTTATTGTACCACAACAATTTTGCTTTTTCAATACCAAAATAAATATCGTATTGTGCAAAATGTCGATAAGTATCGAGTTTTTCATAGCAATCGTTGTAATTTTGGTAAAGATATAGTCTGACAGAATGTGTTTTTGAAAATACATTGGCTTGTATAATAATAACAATGTTGCATAGGTTGCAGATAGGCTTTCTTCGACTGCGTACGACAATACTAAAAATGGAATATTGAGTGTAAATAGGTTTGATATATTTTCTGCTGCATACTGCCTGCTATCGTTTGGATTATATCATACCCGCTTTTTTCAATTCGGCTCTCAGCCATTTTACGGTCTTTCTTAGGATAAATTCCGTATGTGAGCCTGAGGATATATAACAATAGATTTCATGATAAACGGCATAGAAAGCGCATTTTATATCAACGTTTTTGGATACTGGATATTTGGCTTTGTAGGTGTTGTAAAGATTGAAAAAATCACCCGTAAGATTTCTTAGTTGGAACAAGTCGAACTCCTTGTCTGCCCATTTGCAATCGAGCGGATCGATGATTGCAGTTATGTTCAAGTCGCTGTCGCTCATAACGTTCATTACATTCAAGTCGCCGTGGATAAGCGATGCCCTGCCAATCGGCTCGCTGAAAATTTTGTCAAAATTATCCCAAGCAATCTGCATAGTTTGGATAGTTTTGCTGTTGATTTTCCTATCCTTGTGCATTTGTATGGCAGTATCCAAAATATCTTTGACGAACGGCTTGTAAAAATCTAGCCAGCTGTCATATTGGGGGTTGTCTAGACTTCCGAACTTGTCGTTGGTCTTGCTATGCCAATGCGCTAAGGCATCGACAATTTGGTCAGCAAACTGCTGTTTTTTTCGCTTGCAAACAAACAATTTCTTGAAGTCCGTAAAGCAATCCGTTCCTGCGATATACTCTTCAACGATGAAGTCCATAGGCATATCATCGCTAGCATCAACCGTAAAATACACCTTGGGTATATGTATCAAGCTGTCCGCTCCAAGAGTGCGCAAAGCTGTCGCCTCGCTTTGGTGCATACCACTCACTCGGCATGCCTTGACAATAAGTTTGTAAGGCTCAACTTGCATTTCTACCTTGTAGACATAGCCAAAAGAGCCACCGCCGACATATTTTATGCTCGATATTTCACACGCATAATGCTCTGCCACGATGCTTTTTACAAGGTCTTTTGTTTGTTCTTTGGTGATTTCTCTGACAACTTTTTGCTCCATAACTGCACCCACGCTTTTTTCTAGTATAACATAGTCTTTGTATATGTGCAAGATGCGGATTTTGATAGGTTGCTATGGAAAGAGGAAAATAATTATGGACTATTTGGATATAAAAATTGGTCTTATTTTAGCAAGAACTCTATTGAAATATTGGAACATTTTTGGAACAAAAAATGTAAAAATACATAATCATTAAAAAACGACACAAAAAGCCCTAAAAGCGTGCTAAAATGCACAATTTTACGGCTTTTTATATTTGGCTTTCTAATACGAAATAGCTACAGTTCATAATTCGTACAATCAAAAAAATCTTCACTACTACTGTTTTTAATTAAATAAATCTCGATAATTGTACTTTACCCTTTGCGCCTCTTCAAAAACCTTTGGGCATTTCAAGAGACTATTTTTTATCGTTACTATTTTATTATCCTTAACAACGATTTTATCTTTATGTTGAGAGTATATATATATTGAACTTTCTCTCGTAAAACCTATTTTTTGCAAACAAACAACAACCCTATTACACGTTCCATACTCAACATATTCATACCAATCATTCCCTTTAAGTTCTTGACCGTTTGTTAGTTTTCTTTCAGTAAACTTCAAAAAATAATTTTTTATTTTAAATTGAATTATTCTTTCCAAAGTATCTAAAATGTCATTAATCAAGTAATTTCGCTGCTCGATACTATCTAAATAAAGAACCTTTTTCCCATCAATAAAAATTTCACGCTTATCTTGATGAAATTTTATTGTTCCTTCTATAATTTGTTTCACTCCAAGTCCAAGCATCCATTGTTGCAAAATAACTGAATAGTACTTTAAGCAAGATTCTTTTCCTATGTCTTTTTTGCTTTCATATCTATTCCAATTAAATAGCCTGAAAAGTTTCGTCAAAAACGATAAAACATTTCTGTAAGTGATGTTATCTGGATAAGTAATTTGCGATACTTTGATTTCATTGTCAACAGTTTGTATTTGATCAGGTGTTGTTGTTATATCGTCTTGAACATACGAGTTATTCTTAAATTGATTTTTTATTTCTTCAATAGTAGTTATGTTTAAATATTTCTCAAACAACTTGTAGAACTTTCCTCGTTGTCCACAAATAATATCTTTCAAGAGTATATTTAAAACATACCTAGAAAAATTATATTGCTCATACGTTTCAGAGTTCTTTTTTTCTATAACAGTTTTTCCTTGTACCAGCATATCTACGATTTCTTTTTTTCTGTTTTCCGACAAATAATAATCTACAGAAAGTCTTTGATCTTCAATATCACGCTCAATTGCTCTAATATATTTTTCATTCGTCTCAGTATTTGATATTAAAAATATGTTCCCAAACATATTAAATTCTATCCGACCGACTCTTCCAATTAAGTTTTTGAAATCAACTCGATTATCGTCTTTGAGCCAATAGGAGCGCGCATCCAACATTAAAAACAAATTTTCCGCAGGAAAATTCACACCCTCCAATAACGTCGATGTGCAAAATACGGTTTTTATTATATTCTTTTTAAATAGTTGTTCTATTTTTTCCTTTATTCTCGATGGAATGTAGGCAACATGATACGCCACCCCTTTTTTTAATGTTGCAGCTAAATAACAGTCAGCGTGTATATCTTCAGATATTTCTTCTATAAGTTCGTTGAGTTCCTCATTTATAATATATGGCATATTCTCTGCATATTGTTTTGCCCAATTGACAGCATTTTTTTTGCTTTCACAAAAAACAATATTGCTCTTATTTTTTCCCAGCTTTTTAACAATTGAGATAATTTGTTCACGTTCTTCTATTAAATCATTCTTCTCTGCCAACTCATAGAACTTCTCATCAATATCCGAATAAAAACTAACTTTCCCAGAATCTTGATCTATAAGAATTTTACTTTGATTGACAGGAGAATACTTTATTCTTGTTGATGCCCTATTTAGATTGTCGTTCACTAACTCCAAATACACTTGCGGGTTTGGAATATTGGGGCTAGAAAAATATACTCTTGCCCCACTATGCTCTTTATTAACTATCGACATAACTTTATAGAAAAAAGCACTTCGGTCCTCACCTTTAGTTATTTTATGTGCTTCATCTATAAATAAGTAATTAATTGGTAGATCTTTCACCTGTAGTAAATGATACAACAATCTTTCTTGCGTGTATATCATTATGAAATTATAGGAATCTTCTTCGTCTATAATAGCAGCGGGCGATTTAACAACTTTATACTTTCTATTCCACAAGTTATCATTTAAATCTTCAACAAATCTCTCATATAATTCATTAATAAGTGCATTTGTTGGAACAACTATAACAAAATTAGCTCGTTCACCTTTTAAAATCATTTCTTTTATAAACATCCTTATAACGAATGTTTTGCCTAATGATGTAGGCGCAGAAAAACTATAACTATCGTTTCTTTTCAAAAAATCAAATGCTGTCTTTTGCTTATTGATAAAATAGCCAGCATTTTCATAAGGAATTTTGTATTCCTCTTGCTCTACAAGTTCTTTCACTCCTTCTACAATATCTTGATTAATGTAACCTTGGCTATTTTGACTTACTCCAAAATAATTGTTTACATTGGTTAATACTGAACCCAAACAATATTTCACAAGGTCATCATTTTTATAAACTGTATTTAACATAGTTACAATGTTTTGCGCCCAATTAAAGTATAAGTCTTTTTTTGCTTCAATCGTACATTTAGACAAAATATCAGCAAATCTTAATGCGTCAATTTTTTCTTTTTCTGTAATCGACACAACAAATGTACTATTAACAAGTAGACTTGAATAGTTATATGCAATTTTCCTGAATAGTTTATGCAAATATTCATTGCTATCCAAATTATTAAATAATCGTTCTCCTACCTTTATCATATGCTTATTCCTTATATTCTGAATTAATTAGTAATTGCTCCATTATTCTTACCCTATCATCATCAACCTTATTGAACGGTAAAAAATAAATATAAAATGACATCCCTTGCAACTGCGCAATTTCGATTTCCTCATTGATTAATTTAGCAATCTCAGGTATAATCCCTTGTATCTTAATCAAATTCTCTTCGCGAGTTCTTATCGTATCATCTTTTACTTCAATAGGTTGATTATAGCCTATGAAAATTCCTGCTGCAGTTTCTTTGATTATGTGATTTTTATAATCATTAGTAACATCTGGAAGAATTGCATTAATTATTTCATCTGCTCCTTCTTCAGTAAGTGTCTCCTTGAAAATTTCAGTAGAGATCAATGAAAAATCGTAATCTCGATTCTCTAATGATGTTTTAAGAGATTTAAAAGCATTTTTAATGGCATTTTTATAATTTCCCATAAGCTTAGATTCGCATAATATTATTTGATTATGTTGACCAGATTCGGTTTTAAACGTATAAAAATGCGCTGCATCTGAATTGTAATTATATTGGTTTCTCGTACCCTTTAATTCCATTTTTGAAAGCAATTTTGGAGCACCTAAAACAGTTTCCAAAAACATATATAACAAAAGTTCTCCCAATTCTCCACCCGCTCCGTTGCCTGCATTAACCACTTCGTGGAATCGAGATATAGCTTTTGATATTGCCATTTCAGGATCTCTATCAAATTCTTTTCTAGACAATGCATATCTTCCCAAATTCTTTTTAAGTATAGAAAACATGCTATAGTAACAATACTTATTATTTTGTATATCTAGCATAAAAAACTTCAAATCATTTTCATTACCAACTACTAGTTTCTCTGAATGTTCTATCTCTAAAAACACCTTATCGAATTCTATTTTACTATTTTTTACCGTATTACTTAACATAATTTCCTTCCTTCTGTCTCAAACTTCTTTCTTATCAAACGCGTTCTCGATGACAAACAATATCTAATCATAAATTTATCCCGATTTTCTTTAACTCTGCTGTTATTCCACCTTGCCCGTTATTCCCGAAACGATATCTTTCTGGCAACAGTTGTCGTAAATTCTTTATATTATCTATCAAACTATAACCTTCAACGCCATCAATAATACAAGCCTTAAGTTGATAACTTGCTAAAAATTTATGATGACTTACAGCATTCCTTAACTCTTTCACGGCATCTAAATTCTTTTTGCAATAAGAAATACCGAATAGTTGAGCTTTATCTTCAATAGGAAGATTTTCTACTTGTTTAATTAAACAGCCAAATTCAGTATTTTCAAGCACTTCAAATAATTCTTGCCCTCTCTCAATATTCTCTTTAATCCGGTTTCTTTCTCCCCAACCGTTAACCCAAAAATTTTGCTGTAGATCGTTTCCGTATTTATTAGAAATAAATGCTCGGATATACTCTTCTAAAGTAGCAAGATAAATATATATCACATCTCTTGTTGCTTTATCTGTTCTTAAAAGTTTAGACACCTTATGCCATGGAACTTTTTCATCAGAAGAAAATGAAAACCCTAAAAAATCAAGAACTCTGCGATGAAGCTCAATCCCCTTCACCGACAAATAAAACTCTGCTTCTTCCTTTTCCTTTTCATTTTTAAATTCAATAAACGACAGTAGTTCATCTTTCGTCATAGCATTTCTCTCCGTCACAAATAGTTATTAACCTCTTCCAAAAATATGTCAATAGTAGCACGACGTTGCGATTCATCTTTTTGTTTTTCTTTAATAATTTTCGGTAACAAATAGTTCTCTAATAAATCTTTTTGTTGTTCAAAACTCATTGCTTTATAACGATTATATATATCCGTATGTTTCGTCGGAAGTTGAACCCACGTATATTGATTGTTACCGTTTCTTCTGATACGACAAGTTTCATCCGGACTTATAATCACAAAATCAAAAGAAAACTTCTCTGTTTTAACATTAAAATTATTAACATCTTTCGAGCATCTTACTGTTATAACAGTTGTAGAATCTTCAACCTTTTCATTATTCTTCTTAACTGATGTAAACGCCCATAAAAACTTCTTCTTAATACTTGTGGGGTCCATCTTTCCTTTAGAGTTTTCAGTCAATACTATTTGATAATCTAAATCATACTTTCCATTTTTATCTTGAACAATACACCTTCTTGTTTGTGAGCCTATCGGACGACAAAAAAATTTGTATTCTTTACCTAACTTCTTATGTACGTCACGAATAATTTTATCTGCCCTTTGTCTTGCTTCTGAACTTGCTTTCTTTGTAACTAATTTAATCATTTACTCCCCCTCTCTACCATATTATTATATCATATCCGGTCAGTTTTTCAAGGTCTTTTGATAATACATAAGAAGAACTCCCAAAACAGAATTTTCAATTTTTCTCATTTTAAGTTTTTATTATTTTTACTTTCACAATATAAAAAGTAATAACTAGGTTTATTTCCCCGCACCAACCTTAATTTCAACATCACCGCTTAACCACAATTCGATAAATCGAGTGTTTTTTGTTTGTTCAACGCTTTTTGAACAAAATAATGTAAATCCTTTTATTTTTAACATTTTCATATTGACAACAATCATTATGTCGGCTATAATAATATTGTCAAATCGTGATTTGACTATTTTAGATTATGCTAGCTATGGAGGGCGTTATGTTTATAGGAAGAGAACCCGAATTAAAGTTTTTGAACGATGCTTACTCATCTGATCGTGCAGAATTTGTCGTGTTGTATGGCAGGCGCCGTGTTGGCAAAACCGAACTTTTGAACGAATTTTGCAAAGACAAGCCTTGTGTTTTTTACACTTGTCGAGAATACACCGACAAGATACAGCTTCAGTCGTTTACGAACAAAATCCACTCCTACAACATTCCCGCATTCGAGTATGTTGATTGCTTCTCGAGCTGGGAAGCCGCTTTTTCTTCTTGTCTGCACCTCAATACAAACAAAAAGAAACTGCTTATCATAGACGAATTCCCTTATGCATGCAAAACAAATGAGAGCATTCCGTCGATTTTGCAAGTTTTGTGGGATGAAAAATTGCGTCACGAAAATGTAATGATTATTCTTTGCGGAAGTGCAATGAGTTTTATTGAAAAAGAACTGCTTGCCGAAAAAAATCCGCTGTATGGTAGGACGACTGGTATTTATAAAATCAAGCCTTTGCCTTACCACGATGCTATCAAATTCTTTCCTAACTTTTCTGATGAAGACAAGCTTTTAGCATACTCTATACTGGGTGGCGTGCCGCATTATTTGAGACAATTTAACAGCAATCTTTCTTTGGAAGACAATGTGAAACAAAATATTCTTCGCAAAGGTTGTTCGCTGTATAATGAGGTGGAATTTCTTTTGAAACAAGAACTGAGAGAAACATCTGTCTACAACACAATCGTTGAGGCGATTGCCCTTGGCAACAACTCTTTCAGCGACATTTTGAGCAAAACTCAGCTTGAAAAAAGCAAACTGAGTGTATATCTCAAAAACCTAATCGAGATTTCTATTGTTGAAAAAGAATCCCCTGCTCTTTCCTCTGACAAGGAAAAAAACAATACGACAAAAGGCAATTATGTTTTGACAGACAATTTCTTCCGCTTTTGGTATGCTTTTGCATATCGCAACCTAACCGATCTCGAAAACGACGATATCGATGGCATTTGGGACAATTCTATCAAAAACAATCTCCACGATTTTGCCTCCAAACCGTTTGAAAAGGTCTGTCTAGATTATCTATATATCTTAAACAAGGGTAATCGTTTGCCGTTCAGAATTCACAACGCATCGAGGTATTGGGGCAAAACAACCCAAATAATAGATCGCAAAAAGCAATCTGTCAATCTCGAAATTGATATTTTGGCTCCCGACAACCAAAAGAAAAACTTCATTTATGGCGAATGCAAATTTACCAACGAAGCCTTCGACATGCAACAACTGAAAAAACTACAATCAAAAGTTTTCCTTGAAGGCAACAACTATTTCTATCTGTTTTCTCTTTCCGGTTTTACAGATGCCGTAAAAAAGTATGCGGCTTTGCACGACAATACAATTTTGGTGTGCGCAAAAGATATAGTTTCGATAACTTAAATAACAATTATTCTCTGCTACGGCTATATGCCGTAGTTTTTTGTTTTTCATTTTACCATATCCATCTTGTTTTATATTTTGAAAACGCTATATAATACTTCTATCAATTCAAACAGTAAGGGGATAATGCTATGACAAGAAAACATTCGTCAGAAGAAAAACAAAACGCTATAAAAAGATATACTAACTACCGTGAATCACCATTAAAAATCATCAACGATATTGGAATTTCCAAAAGTACTTTTTATAAATGGCTAGCCGAATCCCAAAGTGAGCAAAAACAAGCCAACAGCAAAAAGTTAACTCTACACAATTTCAAGTTGCTAGAAGCAAAAATAATACGACTTGAAGGCATTATCGAAATTATTAAAAAAGCAAATGTACTGCAAGATTCACCATTAAAAGACAAGTTGCGTGCTGCAGAACGTCTCTCTAATGAATACAGCGTTCATATGCTATGCGATGCTTTGGACATTCCAAGAGGAACGTATTACAACCATATTTTCCGCAACAAAAGAGATAATACTTGCTACGCAAAACGCAGAGAAATGTTGCGAGGCCAAATTCAAGAAATATATGATGATAGCAATCAAATATTTGGTGCGGCAAAAATCACGGCAGTATTATGTAGTCGTGGCATAAAAACATCAGTAAATATGGTTCAAAGTTTAATGAGCGATATAGGAATTACAAGCATTCGGCAAGGCGCGAAAAAATATTATAACGATAATGTTCGGCAACACAAAAACTATATCAATCAAGAATTTCATACAAATGCTCCTAATCAAGTATGGATAAGCGACGTCACGTATTTTAAGTGTAACAATAATAATCACTACATATGCGCTATTATTGATTTGTATGCAAGAAAAGTTATTGCATACAAAATAGGTAAAAACAACAGTACCCAACTCGTGAAAACGACTTTTAAGGTAGCATATGATGAACGAAAACCCTCTACCTCTCTTATTTTTCATACCGATCGAGGTGCAAATTATATTTCAAAAGGATTAAACGATTATCTCAAATCATTGCAAATTACACATTCATTTTCTCGTGCTTACGTTCCATACGATAACTCCGTTATGGAATCCTTCTTTGCATCGCTCAAACGGGAAGAATTGTACAGAAAAAAGTATCGCTCAGAGAGAGAATTTTATCACGCCGTTGACGACTATATCACTTTTTACAACGAACGACGCCCTCATGCAAAACTGCAATACAAGACTCCTAATCAAAAAGAACGTGAATATAAAGAAAAATCTGAAGATTTTGCATAACTCAATCGGACAAGCGGGATTCGAAAATGAAAATATTTTTGTTTTTATTCTCAATTTTTCACTTTTTACAGTTTTTAGTCCGATAACTAAAATGCAAACAAAAATACTAAATACCGCATAAATACTGAAGAAAAAGAAACAACACTATCAACAATCGGACCATAGGGGTTCAGATGTTGATAGTGTTTTCAGATGGTGGAGATGGCGGGAGTCGAACCCGCGTCCAAAAAAATTCTTACAAGGCTTTCTACATACTTAGTTTACTTTGGGTAGGTCTTTGGGGGAGTCAAAGCAACAAAGCTTCCACAAACAAGTCCCTAGTCTTGCAATGCGTTCGGGACGCTCCGCACTGCCCTGTTCCACTGGTTGATGCCGTATCTAAGTGCGTGGAGAACTTAGGCGACAGCTATGCTAATTAAGCAGCAATAGCAACTGTGTTATTTTTTGCGTTTAAATTTAGTTTCCGTTTTTACGAAGCCGAGCCTTCGGTATGCTTACCGTGTCGTCTGTTTCCTTGTCGAATCCGAAACATCCCCACGAACGCACCAACTGGTGCGTGTTTTTATTTGATTTTGAGTATATCGTATGGTGTCACTTGATATACATAATAGTTGAGCCAATTATAGAACAGCAAGTTGGCGGTGGACTTCCATTTCATATCGATTTTGCGGATATCTCTGCCCACAAAGTAGTTGAATGGTGGCTCAATGTCCAAGCCCTTGTCCTTGTCACGGAGGTACTCGTTGCGGAGTGTTTCTCTGTCGTACTCGCTGTGTCCCATAAAGAAAAATTTGCGGTTGTCACGGCTCTTGACAATGCTATAACCACAATCATCGCCATAAGCAAGCGGTTTGAGAAGTGGATTTTGTCTGATTTCTTCATCGTTTACAGCAGTGTGGCGTGACATTGGAATATAAATGGTGTCGTCCATACCTTTGAGCAACAATTCTTTGGTGTCGCACGCCGTGTTGCTACATACGCCGAACAGCTTTTTGTCGAGGTCGTGCTTGCCTATGCCATAGTGATAATACAAGCCTGCCTGCGCTCCCCAACATATATATATTGTCGAGGTGACATTGGTTTCACAAAAATCCATAATCTTGGTCAACTCTTGCCAATAAGCAACTTCCTCGAAAGCCATTTGTTCGACTGGAGCGCCTGTGATGAGCATTCCGTCGAACTTTTGGTCTTTGATTTGCTCGAATGACTTGTAGAATTTTTCCATGTGTTCTAGTGAAGTATGGCGTGACTGATAGCTTTCCATACCCACCAAAGTGATTTCTATCTGGAGTGGAGAATTGCCCAAAAGTCGCATGAGTTGAGTTTCGGTGTCTATCTTGGTTGGCATCAAGTTGACAATGCCTATCTTGATAGGTCTGATGTCTTGCTTGGCTGCTCTCGTCTCAGGCATAACGAATATTCGCTCTTTGGTCAGCACTTGGAATGCTGGCAATGATTTTGGAATGACGATTGGCATATTTTTCTCCTTTGTGCTAGTTTAGGCTTTCAAAGCTTGGTCGAGGTCTGCGATAATGTCTTCGACGTCCTCGATACCTACCGACAATCTGATGAGGTTGTCCTTGATACCACAATCAACGAGTTGGGCATCGGTAAGTTGTCTGTGGGTAGTGCTGGCTGGGTGCAAAACACAAGTTCTTGCATCGGCTACGTGAGTAACAATCTTGGCAAGTTGGAGATTCTTCATCACCTTGTTTGCTCCTGCTCTGCCGCCCTTAGCGCCGAAAGTAATCATACCGCCAAAGCCTTTGCCTACATAGTATTTGCTGGCAAGTGCATAGCTTGGGTCGGGCTCCAATCCACAATATCTAACCCATTCTACATTTGGATTTGACTCCAAAAATTGGGCAACTTGAAGTGCGTTGGAGCTGTGTCTTTCCATTCTGAGGTGCAAAGTTTCACAACCTAGGTTGGTCAAAAATGCGTTGAATGGACTCATAGTTGTGCCGAGGTCACGGAGAAGTTGGACTCTTGCTTTGATGATAAAAGCCTTGTTGCCACAATCTCTTTGGTATACCATGCCGTGATAGCTCTCATCTGGCTCGTTGAACATTGGGTATCTTGGGTTGCCTGTGAAGTCAAAGTTGCCTCCGTCGACAATCATTCCGCCCACACAAGTTGCGTGTCCGTCGATATATTTGGTGGTAGAGTGAACCACAATGTTGGCACCCCAATCGAGTGGTCTGCACAAAATTGGTGTTGCCAAAGTGTTGTCAACATATACCAAAATGCCGTATTTTTTACCAATGCCTACGAACTTGTCAAAGTCGAAAATAGACATAGCTGGGTTGGCAACAGTTTCGCCAAAAATAACCTTGGTCTTGTCATCGACAAGCTTTTCGATGTCTTCAGCTGAAGCTTCTGGGTCTACAAAACGAGTGTCAATTCCCATACGGCGAAGTGTCACGTTGAGTAGGTTGAAAGTACCGCCATAGATTTTGTTGACTGCAATAATGTTGTCGCCAGCGTTGCAAACATTGAGAATTGCAAGGAGTGATGCGGCTTGACCTGAAGAAGTCGCAAGAGCACCCACACCGCCTTCCAAAATGGCAATCTTGTCCTCGAAAGCATTGACAGTTGGGTTGCCAAGACGAGTGTACATAAATCCTGGGTCTTTTAGGTCGAACACATCAGCTAGTTGCTCAGGTGTTTCGTAAGCGAATGTTGTGCTTTGGTAGAGTGGCAAAATTCTTGCTTCGCCATTCTTTGGAGTGTAGCCTGCTTGAATACAATTGGTATCTATTTTCATATTTGTTCTCCTCTATCTAGCATTGTATTGTTTAATTTGTCTGTCCAAGTCACGCTTGGTTTGTTTTTCTGCGATAGAATTGCGTTTGTCGTGCAATTCTTTACCTTTGGCAAGTCCAACTTCCACCTTGACAAGCCCTTGTTTGAAGTAAACTTTGGTAGGCACCAATGTAAAACCTTTTTGGGTAACATAGCCTCTGAGCTTGTTGATTTCTTTTTTGCTAAGCAACAATTTGCGGTTGCGCTTGGCTTCGGTGTTGAAAAAACTGCCTTTTTCGTATGGGCGGATATGTGCATTGACAAGCCACATTTCCCCATCAACAATCGTGCAAAAGCTGTCTTTGATGTTGATATGCCCTTGGCGTATGGACTTGACCTCGCTGCCAACCAAAACAATGCCTGCCTCAATCGTATCTTCGATGAAGTAGTCAAAGTATGCTTTTTTGTTGTTTTCGATAATCTTTATATTGTCCATATTATTTATTATATACTTTTTTGTGTCTTTTGACTAGATATATTCAATATTTTGTTGGGATTTTTTTGCATTTTGCCCAAATAAAAAGCCCTTCCACTAGGTGAAAGGGCTGATAGTTGTTTGCCGATACTCTATATTATTTCTCCAAGAATGTGATGAAGAATACAATAGAGATTACCAAGAACAAAACTCCCATGACGATTGTAAGCTTGCGAAGAATACTTTCTTTGGACTTTGCCTTGTTCTTTCCTGCGTAAGTATCAGTCTCTTGTCCACCGATTACACCGATATTGTTGTTGGTTCCTTTTTGCATCATAATTATAACAATAGCAGCTACACTCACCAAAGCCATAAGAATTTGTAGTGTTGGTCTGAGCCAGTTGGTAACTTCTACTGGTATCAAAGCTGCTGATAGAATACTCATAAATTTCATCTATAACAATCCTCCATTTTTTGATTGCGCAAATATAATAACATAACGCAATCCAAATTTCAACTGTTTTGAGCTATTTTTTATTATTTTGCCCAACATATCCCAATTCACACTTGTATCCTGCGGCGAATATTATAAACAAAAAGCTATAAGGAGAGATTATGCAAAACTTCCAATATGCTCTGTCTGCCCCATATCCTGCCGTGGTGGGAAAGCTCCTGCCCAAAGAAATTGCTCCGCTGGTCAACGACTATTCGGGCAGAATGGGCGAAACAACCGCTATACTCCAATACATATACCAACACTATATTTTGGCAAGCTCTCACCCTGATATTGCACGCGCTTTGGAGCAGGTCGCCATTGTCGAAATGCGCCACCACGAATTGTTGGGCAAAGTGCTTGCCCAAGCAGGCACCGATCCACTCATCGCTTCTAGGACTTGCTTTTGGTCAGGCAGTAGTCTAAACTATTGTAAGAGCCTACCCCAAATACTCTCCAACAATATATGCGCCGAAAAGCTGGCTATTGCCAACTATCGCCGTTCTTTGCACCAAATATCCAATCCAAGCCTTGTCGCCCTCATCGAAAGAATTGTCCAAGATGAAGAGTGCCATATAGCTGTTTTTGAGCAACTACTAAGCGAACTGGACACCCAATAGCTGCCAAAAACTCGATACATATCAAGCAAATGATAATGCGTAGCCTTGCAGTCGATTGTGCAAAACATTAGTTTGACAATCGCCATTTGCGAAGCAAAATCCATAAAAACGGTCGCCTTGTGTAAAGTGGGCTGTCGCACGAAACGAATACATTTTACACCTTAAGAGGTGCAAAAAAACAGAGTTGATCGAATAGTCTTTATATATTTTTAAGATATAAAATTTAAAAATCTGCTTGACTTTTGGAAATTATAATGAAAATTTTTTAATTATCGAAATTCCCATAATTTTAGTGCAAAGATTTAAAAAGTATGCTATACTATGAGAAAGGCAGGTACAACTATGACAAAAGCAAACTTTTCTAGGACAATAACAAACTTAATGGAAAAAAACAACCTAACTCAAATTTCGTTTGCAAATTCAGTAAATGTAAATCAATCTCAAGTGAGTGATTGGATTGCAGGTAAAAGCAAACCCAGCTTTGAAGCATTGAGGGATATTTGTATTAAGTTCCAAATATCTGCGGATTATTTATTGGGACTAAAAAAAAATAATGAAACAACAAAATATAATATTGGCAATAGAAGATATACTGGATGCAAATTAAAATTAAAAGAATGGATTAAAGAGTTGATTTTACAAAATTGCCCAAACACTCATTCTTTTTGCGATATATTCGCAGGAACAGGAATAATTACCGACACATTGCTTGAAACTTTTGATAGTTTTATTTTGAACGATTTTTTGTTTTCTAACGAAATTATTTATAAAGCATTCTTTATGAATGCCGAATTTGACATATCTAAATTGCTAGCATTTAAACAAGTTTATAGCTCTTTAGATTATGATTTACTCCAAGAAAACTATGCCTCCCTCAACTATGGAAACAAATATTTTGAACAAGGCGATGCCAAAGCTATAGGGTTTATCCGACAAGATATTGAAGATAAAAAAGAAACATTGACTGAAAGAGAATATAGCATTTTGATAGCATCTCTTCTTTATTCTCTTGACAAATGCGCTAATACTGTCGGACATTATGAAGCATATTTTAAAGGTAAAACTATTCCCCGTCGCTTTGTTTTCGATTTAATTACCCCTTATGACACAATTGAAATGGGGAAAAACATATCAATATTTAGACAAGATTCAAATATTTTAGCAAAAACAATAACCGCCGACATTGTATATATAGACCCACCATATTCATCGAGACAATATAGCCGTTTTTATCATGTTTTAGAAAACATAACAAAATGGGAAAAACCTCAATTGTTTGGCACAGCATTAAAACCTCCTGCCGAAAATATGAGTAAGTATTGCTCTAATTCTGCAAAAGAAGCATTTACCGAATTAATTGAAACTTTAAATTGTAAATATATCGTTGTCTCTTATAACAACACCTACAATTCCAAAAGTTCATCTTCCGAAAACAAAATGACCTTAGAAGAAATTGAGTCAATACTTACAAAAAAAGGAAAAACTACAAAATATGAAATGCCGTTCAAAGCGTTCAACGCAGGTAAAACTGATATTGTAAATCATAAGGAAATTATTTTTATAACTCAAGTGAATTCACATACTCAATATATACCCCCAAAAATAATTCGCTCTCCTTTCTTTTACGTTGGTGACAAATATAAATTAATGTCTCAAATACTACCACTTTTCCCAAAAAATATTAGCACATATTTTGAACCCTTTTGTGGTGGGGGAAGTTCATTCCTTAATGTAACCGCCAAAAGGTTTGTTTTAGGTGATTCAGATGAATATATGATAAAACTGCATAACATGCTAAACTCTTATTCTCATAACCCTCAGCAATTCTTTGATATGGTAAAAAAACTAGAAAGCAAATATACCCTTAGTGCATCTTATAGACAATCTATTATTCCCAAAGAATTAAAAACTAAATACGTCAAGACTTATTTTGCCCAATTTAATAAAGAGGGATATGACGCAATGAAAAAATGTTTTAATACTAATAAGCAAAATATGGAACTACTTTATATGCTGATTATTTATGGTTTCAATCGAATGCTAAGGTTCAATTCCAATGGAGAATTCAATTTGCCAGTAGGCAATGTTGATTTTAATTCTAATGTAGTAACTGCACTTAATCACTACTTTGATTTTTGTAGAAAAAACGAAGTAATGTTTTACCCTGTTGATTTTAGAGAATTTCTAAAAATGTGGACATTTTCAGAAAATGATTTTATTTATTTAGACCCTCCTTATCTTATTTCAAAGTCTGAATATAATAAAATTTGGTCAGAGTTTGATGAGATTGATTTGTTGAATATGCTAGATACTCTAAACGCTAAAAAAGTTAAGTTTGCCATATCAAATCTTATCGAAGACAAAGGAAATAAGAATGAAATTTTTGAGAAATGGTCTCTAAAATATAATGTTCATGAAATCAAAAGCAATTATTTAGATTATCATAACAATACAAAAAAAGAACCTCATCGCGAAGTTCTTGTAACAAATTATTAATATTTTCAGTGAGGTCAAGTATGCCAAATAAAGTAAAACATGGTAAAAGATTATATAAACAAATGGCAATGGAAGTTGCTGTTCGCAACCCAGAGCGTTATCCAGAAATCCTTTCTGTTTTTGCAAAACACGAGGGAGAAATTCTTAATGACGAAACAATACTCGAAATATATAAAGACCTTTTTACTAGCAAAGCTGTTGAAAGTAATAAATTAGATGTTGACAATTCGTCCTGCGAGGAAATAAAACTTTTTATCAGAACTTCCTTAAGTCATAACAATGAATGGGGCTTCCCTACTGGCTATCAAGCAGCATTTACAAGATATTTGAAAACTCTGTCTGAATTAGGTTTTATATATACTCAATACAATGATAAAATTGAAATATCTGACACAGCAAAAGCTTTACTAGATAAAAGACTCGAAGTATCAGAGGCATTTGCACTACAATGTCTAAGATTTTGGCGAAAGTCACCTTATAGAAGGGTTCTAAATGATTTCAATTATTTCTCTTTTATACTTAAGGTCCTTTTAAAATTAAAAGAAAGTGGACATAGCCTTTCATACCCTCAATTTATCTTGTCTTTATTTAGCGACAATGGGGATGTTAGTTCTTTCATAGACATAATTGCCAGAACAAAACTAGGAAACAACATGGATGCAATGTATAATTATATAGTCTCCAACTATAGCGATATAGATGAATTGCATCCCAAAGTCAATAAGAAACAAACAGTTGTTAATGACTATGGTAATACCGTCTTTAGAGTTCTTCAACTAACAGGACTTATTTCTGTTGAAAATAAGTCTGGAAATTTACTTATTTCTATTAATGAAAATAGAAAAGATTTCTTATTGTTCATATTAAATCTAGATTTTAAGATTTCCGAAGAAGCCAAAGAAAACGAACTCCAATATTTTAGAGAAATAGGAAAAATCACACCTCAATTGATAGAGAGCATATCATTATATAGAGAACAAGAAAGTTTTGTTCTCTCAAACTATAATGCTGTTTTACATAAAGTGATTAGCGATTATTCTTTAACAGAGACAAAAATCATCGACATGATTAAATCTATTTCTTCCGATAGCAATGAAAAATTGTTTTGGTATATACAAAAACCTCTCAAACTAGAATTCTTTGTTTCAATTTTAATTTATCTAAAATATGGGGATGAATACATTGTAAAACCAAATTATAAAGCTGATGACAAAGGAATTCCATATCAACATGCTCCGGGCAACATTGGAGATATCAATATAACTTCCAAAACAACAAATTGGCTAGTTGAGGTAACTTTAATACGCAATAAAACTCAACAATTAAACAATGAGACTGCAAATTGCATTCGACACTTGCAACAAAGCGAAAGCGAAACAAACTATTTATCTTTTGTCGCACCAATAGTCTGCCTTGATACAGAGGAATTCTACCGAAACGCTCTCATTGGAATGATAATACAAGATAAAGATAATTGTTATATAAAAGCTTACGATATAAATAGCTTTGTTGATACAACACAAAAGCGTTTAAACTTGATTGATATGCGTTCATATAAAGAAACAATAGTAGAACAAATGCATAATAAATTTGCTTAATCACCTTATCTTTATCGATTTTATGATTTGAAGAAGTGAAAAGAGCTTGATTAAAAACAAGCTCTTTTCTTTATTCTCTATAAACGACCGTCTTTGTTTATACTATTTACTCTTATTCTGCCATGCTTTATATTTTTCTACACTAGCAATTTACTTCAAAGTTGCAATATCTTCTAGTAGTCCACGCCTCTGAGGCTGGTTGGAACGCCTGCGTCGTTCATGATTTTTTGGAAGATTTTCATTTGTTCATCTGAGCAAGCGGACAAGCCGTCGGCTATAAGGCTTCCACTGTCCACGAACTTTTGCAAAAAGTATCTTTTGGCACCTTTTATCCATTTGGCGATTGCGTGAAAGTCCTCGGCGGTATGGAATTGGGATACTACCGTTGTGCGGAATTCATAATCGACCTCATCTGAGAGCAAAAACTCTACGCTTTCTTTCACTTTGGACATATCAAACTTGTCTAGTCCAATAGTGCGAGCATAGTGGTCTGGGCTGTTCTTGATGTCCATTGCAACATAGTCCACGAGCTTGTTGGCAACAAGGTCTTTGACTACGCTTGGATTGGTTCCGTTGGTGTCGAGCTTTACCAAAAAGCCTCTTGATTTGACTTGACTGCAAAACTCGGCAAGGTCGGATTGGAGAGTGGGTTCGCCTCCTGTGATACACATTCCGTCGAGTATGCCACGGCGTTTGTCAAGATAGTCAAAAATCTCTTCGTGCGAGATAAGTGGTTGGGAATGGGGGTCAAGCACGAGTGAAGAGTTTTGGCAAAACGGACAACGCATATTGCACCTGCCTGTAAAAATCGTGCAAGCTGTCTTTTTGTCATAGTCTACTAGGGTAAGTTTGTTTAGTCCATGTATTTCCATAATTTCACCTACTCCGATTATATCATAGCATTTGGTCAAATACAAATTTTTGTGACAAAATTCCTGCACAAGTTTTGTATAAGTTTTGTATTTTGTCTTGTACATTGTCCAAAAACTCAATACATATCGACTTTTTGCATTTTGAGATAAAAACAAGCACCCTGAGGGTGCTTGCAGTTGTTTGCTTGATTACTTCTCTTGCGTATATTTTGTTTGAGATGATTATCGCAAAAATTCTCCACAAAGTTATGTTTGCCTTGCAGTGACAAATTTGTGCTTGTATGTCGCTGATAAACGCCTCGTTTATGCCAAAACGAAAATTCTGTTCTTGACAATGATTGACACAAGGTCAATAATCCAAAAGATTGGGAACAACAAAATATTGAGTACTATGCCCAAAATGTTTTTCCTTTTTGCTCTGATTACAATACCAAAAATAAGATTGGTGATAGGTATAATAGCAAAAATAATGCTGAGAATTTTACCCATTCCAAAGTATCCACCGCCAATTTTCTTTCCCATAACTATAACTCCTTTTTCTTTTATTATACTCTACTAAAACAACTATTTCAACAATTTTTATAATAATTGTTAAAGTTTTAGCAACTTTTTTTTGTTGTATTGATATTTGTTTTAGTTGATATTTTTCTGTCTTGTATACCAAACTCTGCCGTTGTTTTTCCCCGAAAAAACTTGCATATAAGCAACAAACTAACCTCCTTATGTCGCACACGGCTACAAAATTGGTTAGTTTGCTAGACATTATTTGAAGTGAATTATATTTACTATTTTATGATTTTGTTTATACTTTTGTATTTTCTTCATTGTTTTTATTGTTTTCTTCGTCCGCTACACTGCTGTCGCAAGAGCAATCACAACAACCGCACAAATTGACAGCTTGTTTTGTTGTGTTGCAGCTCGAACAATCTCCACAACAACACTTGACACTTTTTTCTTTCGAGTCGCAATTGCAAGGAATTTTGTCTTGCTCTGATTGGTTAGTGTTCGCATTTGGGTCGAGCTTGTACTGGATAGTATGGCATTTGCTGCAACTCGAACAATCTCCGCAACAGCCTACTTTGCCCTTCTTTTTGCGGACAATAGCACCGATGATTGATGCCACCACAATGGCAACTGCGACAACTGCGATAATGATTTCTATGGCTTTCATAAATTACCTACCTTTGGAGAGATTTGTGTAGCAAGGGCTTTTGCCCTTGCTACACTACTATATGAAGGAACTATGGAATAGTTATAGACTATAAATATGGCTTGGCTTGTCAATCCCTTTCGGCTTGCCAACCTTATAGAGGACTGCCCCTAAGCAAGCGAAGTGGCTAGTTGTAGCCTTAGGCGGAAACTAGACGATAGGGATTGTCCACAAGTTGCTTCTTGCAACAATTCTTATCCCCTCAGAGCGACAGTCGCAATGCTTTGTGTCGCTCAGCTCCCCTTACCATAAGGGGCGCT
>CAMFVQ010000032.1 GCA_945992255.1 uncultured Clostridia bacterium | reverse complement strand
CCTTTTAAGGAGTAGCTTATAGCTACATCTAGTCGAGGCCAACACTTAGTTGGTCACTCAAGGGGCAACCCAAGAGTATAAATCAATTATCGCTTACAATCTTCTTTCTCTGTTTTAGTGGTGCTAATTATATTTTTCTTTTTGAGGTAGGAGCAATCCTACTTGTTTTGTTTTATAAGGGAATTTAATTGGCAAGTAGAATTGTTAGGTCTAAGCGCTGTTGCGTTTTTTTTGTGCTTACATTGGCGGCTATGGTTACAAATCTCATCGTGCATGGCTATGTCTATTTGCCTATATTGTTGACGATATTGGTATTTGACCTGCTATTGAACAAAAAGATATGCCCACCACTTACGGCAGGTTTGGCAATATTGGAAGTGGCAAAAGCGATAATATCGGTACTAGCGATAGACACTATACTACTGAGCGTTGCAAAGCCATTGAGTATAGTGATAGACGTGTTTTTTGCAATAGGTTGCGTTGTTTGGTTTGTAATGCTTGGGCTGCATTATAAAAAACGAAAAACCAAAGCATGAAAAGTGGTAAATAGAAGAGTAGATAGCCGATTGTTGGGGCTTTGCTTTTCTATTTTGTTTTAAGTTTTGTTTGTTTTGTCAGGTGATAAAAATACTAAAAGCATTGATAAGATAAACAAAGAGTGGTACAATAATTGCGAGGTGAAATATGATAAAAGATAGTATACAAAACAAAGATATTTACGTGGGAGTTAGTCCGCTTGTGAAAAAGGCTTTGGATATTGCGATGACCTTGAACAGCGACACGCCCAACGGACACTATGAAGTGTGCGAGGAACTTTTCTACAATGTGATGGAGTTCGATGGCAAGAATATCGATATGGCAGTTGGCGAAAATCACCAAAGATTTGCCGATATACAAATGGTGCTGAGTGGCAAGGAAAAGATAGGGTATTGCCCAATAGAATTGGCAAGCAACACGACAGTGTATGATGAGAGCAAAGACAATGCATTTTGGCAGGCTGAGTGGGAATGGAATACACTAAGCGAAGGAGACTTTGGTATATATTTTCCACAAGACGTGCATGCACCTGGTGTGGGTAGTGGCAAGATAAAGAAAGCTGTGTTCAAGATAAAACTTGATTGATAGATTGTGCAGAAAACTTAAATAGCAATATGCAGTGGTCAACAAAGCAAATAAAAGCATTGCCTATAAAGCAAAGTTTGCAATGTGGAATATAGCATGTTTGGCAAATGACAGGTACATCATATTTGTAAATATACGATAAGATAATTGAGCAAAAAGAGAGCCATAAGGTAGGCTCTCATTTTGTTTGGTGACTTGTTTGTTCGGCGATTGTTGTGGTGCTGAATTGGGAAAATCGTGCGAGCTTAGATACAAAAACACCCAAAAAACTCAATACATATCGCCAATTTTGCAAAAAGCGGTATTAGTTGATACCAAAATCGCTGAGTTTGAAGCGAACACACATAATGTATGGTTTGGTGGCAAATGAGCTGAAATAGCCGTATGAATTGAGGATAAATTCTCCGTCCACATTGACTATGCCACAATATCCATTGTCTGCGCCACTGAAAATGTTGTTGGTGCCAAGCACGATTTGGGCTGTGCCTTTGCGGTCGTTGGTTGGGTCATCATCTTTGTAACTCATAAGGTCATCGAAAGTGCCTACCCAAGCAACCCAGCTGTTGCCAACGAATTTGGAATTGGAGAAAGCATTTGGCTTGTGCTTTGGAATGATTTGACGGAAGCTGATGACAAGTTTGCCTGTTGCGCTGTCCACTTCGGCTTTGTGTCTGTCACCTGATAGCTCGTTTGGAAGTTCTTTTGGTTGACTCCAAGTTTCGCCCTCATCATCTGAGAAAGCAATCATAGAATTGGTCTTTCTGCTGTTGGCACGAGCAATCAAAATAAGTGTGTCGGTCTTTGGCTCACGGACAATCTCCAATTCGCACATTGCAGAGTTTAGCTCGATTTCTCTATGTGCAGTCAAGAATGGAGTTGGCTCTGACCAAACTGGCTTGCCATCTACAATGGTAAGTATGGACTTGTAGTTGATGAATTCGTGGTCGTGGAAAGTACCCATCCATTCATCTTTTAGATTGCCATCTTTGTCTTTGAGTTGGGTGAGTGATGACATTGCAACGATGCAGTCAAAAGGCTTGCGACCTGCTTGCTCGCTTGCCCATTGAGTGCCGTACCAGTTGTCGAATTCTGTCCAGGTGTTGCCATCATCGGCAGAAATGGAGCAGTTGAATCCGTTGGCTTGGTAAGGGCTGTTGATTCCCCAATGTGGACAACCTGAAGTGAGCAAAATATATGGCACACCTGCTGTTGTTTTGATTTTGTAAAGAATAGGAGTCTCTTGGGAATTGTCCCAACTGCGAGGAGTGTCGAGAAGCCTGTCTGACCAGGTCAATCCGAGGTCATCGCTCGTCTTGGTGATGATAGCGCCTTTTCCATGACCTGATGGATACATGGTGATGAGCTTGCCACTGTCAGTGAGTACAAGGTCAGGGTGACCTAGATAAGAGTTGGTTTTGTCAACGACAATTTTTCCATTGTGCGGAATTTTGTAGATTGGAATGTCGATGAGGTCATTGGCGGTCACATGTGTGGCAAAAAATATGGTCATGCAAATAAGACCTGCAATGATGAGTAGAGCAAATACCACAATGGTAGCTGCAAGAATTTTGTTTTTGGTATTTTGATTGATTTTCATAACTTTTTCTCCCATTTATTATTTTAGCACAAAATAGCGTGCGTGTAAACAATGAAAATCAAGAATTGTGCGAGAAAAATGTTTATATATAAAAAGACTCTTGACTTATTGGCAGTTAAAATATAAAATAATATGTATGACAAGGAGTGAATATGAAAACTGATATTGAGATTGCAAATTCGGTGGAATTGGAACGTATCGAGAAGGTCGCAGCTCGCCTTGGATTGGGCGGTGATGATATCGAGTTCTATGGCAAATACAAAGCCAAAGTCGTGTGCGATATCAAGCCTAAGACTGACAAATTGGTTTTGGTAACTGCTATCAATCCAACAGCTTTTGGAGAGGGCAAAACTACCACTTCGATTGGACTTGCGGACGGATTGAACAAACTTGGCAAAAGTGTATGTTTGGCACTCAGAGAGCCTTCACTAGGTCCTGTCTTTGGAGTGAAGGGCGGTGCTACCGGTGGCGGTTGGGCGCAGATTGCACCAATGGAAGACATCAACTTGCACTTTACTGGCGACTTGCATGCAATTACTTGTGCCAACAATTTGATTTCTGCTATTTTGGACAATCATATTCATCAAGGCAATGAGCTGAGAATTGACCCTACAAAGATTTTGTGGAAGAGATGCTTGGACATGAACGACAGAGCTTTGCGTAGTATTGTGTGCGGTTTGGGCGGAAGTGTCAATGGCGTGCCTAGACAAGATGGGTTCAATATCACTGCTGCTTCGGAAGTTATGGCGATTTTGTGCCTAGCTAGCGATATGGCAGATCTAAAAAGAAGAATTGGCAATATTATCGTGGCTTACAACTATGACAACGAGCCTGTATATTGCAGAGATTTGGGCGTGGTGGACGCTGTGGCTATCACTTTGAAAGACGCTATGAGACCAAACCTTGTCCAAACTTTGGAAGGCACTCCTGCTTTGGTACATGGTGGTCCATTCGCCAATATTGCACATGGTTGCAACAGCATTATTGCTACCAAGACAGCGATGAGTTTGGCAGATATTGTGGTGACAGAAGCTGGCTTTGGTGCAGACCTAGGAGCCGAAAAATTCCTTGATATAAAATGCCGTGTGGCTGGACTAGTGCCAAAAGTTGTGGTATTGGTGGCGACCGTTAGGGCTTTGAAATACAACGGCGGTATCAAAAAGGAAGATGTGGCAATCGAGAATGTCGAGGCTGTGGGAAAAGGTATATCCAACCTCGTGGGTCATATCCAAAATCTTAAAAATGTATATGGAGTCAATGTCGTGGTGGCTATCAACAAATTCGCTACCGACAGCGACAGGGAAATTGAACTGGTGCAAAATACTTGCAAAGAGCTTGGCGCTGATTGTGCTTTGTGCGAGTGTTGGGCTAAGGGCGGAGAAGGCTCTATCGAGCTTGCAAATGCCGTACTTGGTGCTATGGACAAGCCAAACAACTTCCGTATGTGTTATGATGATGACATGACAATGAAAGAAAAAATCAATGCTGTAGCTACCAAAGTTTATGGTGCGGTGGGCGTAAAATATTCAGCAAAGGCAGAACAATCACTTGCCCTCATCGAGAAGGCTGGATATGGAAAAATGCCGATATGTATTGCGAAAACGCAATATTCTTTCTCTGATGACGCTACAAAATTGGGCAGACCTGTGGGCTTTGAACTCAATGTGCAAGACATCGAGATAAGAGGCGGTGCGGAGTTTGCGGTGGTAGTATGCGGAAGCATTATGCTTATGCCGGGACTTAGCAAAAAACCAAGTGCTTTGGGCATGACAATAGATGAAAAAACACTAGAAATTAAAGGATTGTTTTAGTATGGAAGAAATCAAGTCAACTAACTTTATTGAAGAAATTATCAATGAAAACTTGGCAAATGGGGATTGTGATGAGATTATCACTCGTTTTCCACCTGAGCCAAACGGCTATTTGCATATAGGACATGCCAAGTCTTTGTGCATCAACTTTGGAATGAAAGAAAAATATCACGGCAAATGCAATTTGCGTTATGATGATACCAATCCAAGCAAAGAAGATATCGAATATGTCAATTCTATCAAAGAAGATATCAAATGGTTGGGCTTCGAGTGGGACAAGGAGCTTTATGCTTCTGATTACTTCGACAGAATGTACGAGTGCGCAGTAGAACTTATCAAAAAAGGACTTGCCTATGTGTGCGACTACAATGCCGACCAAATAAGAGCTACTCGTGGAACATTGACAGAGCCTGGACAAAACAGTCCAAACAGAGATAGATCAATCGAGGAAAACCTAAGACTTTTTGAAGAAATGAAAGATGGCAAGTATGCCGATGGCGAAAAGGTGCTTAGAGCAAAAATTGATATGGCTAGCCCAAATATGAATATGCGTGACCCTGTCATCTATCGTATTTTGAGAGCTACCCACCACCGCACTGGCGACAAGTGGTGTATCTATCCTATGTACGACTTTGCTCACCCACTTGAAGATGCTTTCGAGGGTATTACTCACAGCATTTGTACACTAGAATTCGAGGACCACAGACCATTGTATGACTGGGTGAAAATCAACTGCGGTTTTGGTAAGCTCCCTCAACAAATCGAGTTCGCAAGACTGGGAATGACTCGTACAATTATGTCCAAGAGATACCTCAAAAAACTCGTTGATGAGGGCAAAGTAACTGGTTGGTCTGACCCAAGAATGCCTACGCTTAGCGGTATGAGAGAGCGTGGTTATCCTGCTCCTGCTATCCGCAACTTCTGCGAGGCAATAGGTGTGTCCAAGTCCAACAGCGAAGTTGATGTTGCGATGCTCGAACACTTTGTAAGAGATTATCTCAATCAAAATGCTGACAGAAGAATGGTTGTCAAGGACCCTATCAAACTCATCGTGGCAAATGCGACAGAAGATGAAGTATATGATATTGAGAACAATCCAAACGCTCAAGAAATGACTACTCACAAGGTAACATTTAGTCGTGAGCTTTATATAGACAGAGAGGACTTTGCTGTCAATCCTCCACCAAAATACAAGCGACTTGTAGTAGGTGGAAAGGTAAGACTAAAAGGCTCTTATATCCTCGAATATGTATCTCACGAATGTGATGAACAAGGCAATGTTACTCAAGTTGTGTGCAACTATATCCCTGATAGTATCAGCGGTGGTGTAAATGCCGGCATCAAAGTCAAGGGCGTAATCCAATGGGTGAACGCAAAAGACTGTGTAGACCTCGTGTTGCACGAATATGACTACTTGCTCCTCGATGGCGAAGGCGACTTCAATGACCGCTTGACACCAGATAGCCATAAAGTTTTCCCTAACGCAAAGGGCGAAGCTGACCTTAGAAACAACAAAGAATATGACTCTTTCCAATTCATGAGAATGGGATATTTTAGTGCTGTCAAAGGTTATGGCGACAATGGAAAATACGGATTCAACCTTATCACAGGTCTAAAAGATAGCTTCAAATAAGCAATTCAAATACGCAAGCCGATAGAAAACATCTCTGTTGGCTTGCTTTTTTATATAAATATTTACATACTAATAGAGTGTATAGGTTGTATAAAATGCACGATTATGCTAAAATAATGCTATGAAAGTATGCAATCTAGCAAGTGGAAGCCGTGGAAACGCTACCTTGATATCAAGTGGAAAAACCAATGTGTTGGTGGACAACGGCTTGTCAACTCGTGAACTGAATAAGAGATTGGACGGACTTTTGAATGTGGATATTAAAAATATTGCCGGTATAATTATAACCCACGAGCATAGCGACCACACCAAAGGGCTGACAAAATTGTCCAATCAATATCACATACCTGTGTATATGCACTGGCAAAGTGTAAACAATTTTTGGGATAGAGAAGAGCTGAAAAACTTGGCTGAGGTGGATATGGATATGCCGTTCGAGATTGGCGATATTGCCATAGAGCCGTTCCGATTGCCTCATGATTCGGCGTACAATCTTGGATACAAAATGAGTGATGGAAAGAATAATTTTGCACTTGCAACCGACCTTGGGTGGGTGAGTGAAAATACTTTGTCAAAGCTTGTGGGGTGTGAGGCGGTTATGCTCGAGTCCAATCACGATGTCAAAATGCTAAAATATGGTAGCTATCCTGCCTATCTCAAAGCTCGGATTGCGAGCAACAACGGACATCTGAGCAATGATGAGTGTGCCAAAACACTTGTAAAGCTGGTGAGAAGTGGTACAAGTCGTGTAGTGCTGGCACATTTGAGCCAAGATAACAACACTCCTGAGTTGGCTTTCGAGTGTGCAAAGCAAACGCTGGAAGAGAGCGGAATAATTGAAGGTAAAGATTTGGATTTGGAAGTGGCAAGTCAATTCCATCCAACAAAGGTGATAGAAATATGATAAAATATAATCTAAACAACAAGTCAGTATGTTTGATGGAAAGTTATGACGGCTTTGCAATGTTCATAGCTAGTTATATTTTGCAGATTTTGCTCCAATTTGCGTTCAGCATGCTGTTGGTTGCAACTGGCGTGGCAAAAGAATTTACTGAATCTACAGTCGGTATTTGCTTGCTCGTTTCGCTCAATGAGTCGGCTATGCTGATTACTCCGTTTGTTTATTCTAAAATCAAGGGCGAGAATTTGTTTGGATCGGTAGGTTGGAAAACTAAGTTGAGTGTAGGACAGATTTTCACTTTGGTTGGCATTGCAGTGGCAACAGTGCTTGCTTTTGCACCACTTGCCAACTGGTTCGTAAGATTTATTATTTGGACAGGCTATGATACAAGCTCGCTGGCTTCACTGGAGATGACTTCTTGGGGAAATTATATCCTCGGATTGCTCTTTATGTGCGTGTTGCCTGCGATATGTGAAGAATTTTTGTATAGAGGTATGATTGCTAGAGCTTTGGGCGACAAGGGAATGGTGTTCGGCGTGCTGATGACTGCAACACTTTTTGCACTTATGCACGGCAGTCCTATCCAACTTGTTCACCAATTTTTCTTGGGTGCAGTGTGTGTTGTGGTGTACTATATGACAAGAAGTATTTGGTCGAGCGTTATCATTCACTTTGTCAATAATGCCATTGCTGTGACTGGCAACTTTATTCTTACCAAGACAGGCAAAGCGGATATGCAATTCCCTGAGTGGGCATCGGCAATATCAATGGTGGTAGGATTGGGTATACTTGCAGGGTTGGCAGTGCTGTTCTATAAGCTGAGTGTCAATCGTGAAAAAGTGCCTGCAAAAGAGATCGTGGGCAGTGTGAAAGAACATTTTTATACCCAAGATGAAAAGGCTGTGATTGAGCTAGAGAGAGCAACTATTCAAAACCAACTCGACCAATGCGACAGCCAAGAAATGCGTGAAGTGATGATGTCGACTATCAGAGAGGACCAAGCAAAACTCAACAAAAAAGGAAGACTTGCACTTATCTATGCGCTCATTCTAGGAATAGGCGTGTGGGTGATGAACACAGTGCTAAATTATGTCAAATGAATATAAATATTGTTTGCGTAGGAAAAATTAAGGAAAACTTTTATCGTGCCGCAGTGGAGGAATATGCCAAAAGACTGGGCAGATTTTGCAAGTTTTCGGTCATTGAAGTGGCGGAAGAAATGCTGAGCGGCGACAATGATAAACAAATAGAGATTGTCAAAACCAAGGAAGGAAAAAGAATTTTGGAGAAGTGCAAGGGTATGATAGTTGTACTTGACTTGCACGGAAAACAACTATCTTCCGAAGAGTTCGCTGAGTGCATTGCCTCCAATATGACAAGCGGTGTATCGCAAATTTCTTTCGTGATTGGCGGTTCGTATGGACTGAGCAGTGAAGTGCTAAGTTATGCAAAAATGTCGATATGTTTTGGGAAAATGACATATCCGCACCAACTTATGAGAGTGATTTTGGCAGAACAAATCTATCGTGCATTCATGATAAATGAGGGTAGCGTGTATCACAAATGATATGCCACTCATACTATAAGTATGTACGAATGGCAAGTTTTGGTCAAAGATATAAATGAACTAAAAAGCCAAGGCGTGATTGTCGAAAAAATAGGGCGGTCAGTGCTTGGACGAGATATTGTTGCAGTGCACAAGGGTGATATGCAGGGAGAACAAATTTTGCTCCAAGCTGCTGTACATGGCAGAGAGTGGTTGACAAGTAGACTGGCGGTGGACTTGCTGAAAGAATATGACGGTGATATGGGCGTGTGGTGTGTGCCAATGTCCAATCCTGATGGCTGTATGCTGGCGATGAAAGGGCTGGATAGCGTAGCCGATAGGCATATTAGAGAATTGCTCGTGAGGCTCAATCCAAACGGAAAATTCGATATGTGGAAAGCCAACGCTCGTGGCGTGGATATCAACGTCAACTTCAATGCCAATTGGGGCAGTGGAGTGCATAATGTGTTCGAGCCTGCAGGCGAAAACTATGTGGGGCTTTTTCCTGAGAGTGAAGTTGAGACGCAAGCATTGGTAAAGCTGACCAAGCGAGTTATGCCTCTACTTACGGTGAGCTTGCACGCTAAAGGTGAAGTCGTTTATCACGGCTGGCAAGGCTTTTGTCCGTATGAGAGTAAAGCACAAAAAATTGCAGATTTTTTGGGGTATGAGCTGAGAGAAAGCCGTGGCAGTGTGGGCGGATATAAAGATTGGTTCGTGGCGACAACGCACAAGCTGGGCGTGACAATCGAAATAGGTAAAGATGAGTGGGATATAAGGCGACTTGATGAACACTATGAAGAAATACTAGGACAAAACAAGGGTTTGTTGAAGCTTTTGGAAGATATAGCATGGGATATACAGAACAAGAAAAATACATGAAAAAAGCCATAGCTCAAGCCAAACTTGGTTGGAAAATTGATGAAGTTCCAATCGGTGCTGTGGTGGTAAAAAATGACGAGATAATCGCTAGGGCGCACAACCTCAAAGAAAAGAAAGGGTGTGCCAATTATCATGCAGAAATGGTGGCGATTGAAAGAGCTTGCAAAAAGCTGGGCGACTGGCGACTCGTGGGGTGTGATATTTATGTGACACTCGAGCCGTGCGCTATGTGCAGTGGAGCGCTCATCAATGCAAGGATTGACAATATTTATTTTGGAGCGTATGACCCTAAGGCTGGTTGTTGCGGAACGCTTTACAATCTGCCACAAGATAAAAGATTTAATCACCGCCCCAATGTGCAAGGTGGCATTTTGGAGCAAGAATGCGGTGAATTGTTGAGTACATACTTCAAGGAGAAAAGAAAGAAAAATGTTGATAGTAGGACTAGGTAACCCCGGAAAACAATATGAAAAAACCGTACATAATGTAGGATTTATGGCGGTGGATTTGCTGATGGACAAGCTGGACTTGAAAGCCAAGGAAAAGGGCTGTCAGGCTGTTTATTCGGCTAGTTTTGTAAAAGGCGAAAAGCTGATTGTTGCCAAACCTCAAACATATATGAATTTGTCAGGCGAAAGCGTAAAGCAACTGGCCAGTGCAAACAAAATCAATGTGGAAGATATTATCGTGGTGTATGATGATATTGATTTGCCGATGGGTACTATCCGCATTCGCAAGGAAGGCTCGGCTGGCACTCACAATGGCATGCGTAACATTGTGCAGGAGCTGGGCACTACCAACTTTAAGAGAATTAGGGTTGGTGTGGGCGATGAGCGTGGCAGAATGGCACTTAGAGATTATGTTTTGTCCAATATCGTGGGCGAGAAAAAACAAGTGCTGGATAAGGTACTTGCCAAGGTGGTAGAAGCTTTGGAGGACTGGCTTAACACGAAAGATTTTGACCTCGTGATGAGAAAATATAACGGAGTTGTAAAGATTGATTGACAGCGGACTTAGAAAATTACTCGCCCTAAGCAATATGGACGAGTCACTCGAAAAGCTATATAAGGCTATATCTTCCGGTAAGAGTAGCCTTGCCTTTTCTTTGTCTAAGGCGCATAGGGCGCATATAACGGGCAGTCTGGACAAGTTCGTGCTGTATGTGGCGAAAGATATGATTGATATGTCCAAGTCTTTCAGCTATCTTCAAAGTTATTTCGGCGACAGAGTGGCTATGCTGAGAGGCAATGATGACTTGTTGATTCATCGCAAAACATCATCAAAGAGTAGCGTGGGGGCAAGGGCTAAGATACTCCACAAGATACAAAAGCGAGAGATTGATTGCTGTATCGTGTCACCTCAAGAGTTGCTTCAATATTTCGCCAAACCAAGTAGACTGGAGAATGCTTTTGTGTCTTTGCACAAGGGTGACAATATAGAGCCGTTCGAGTTGGCTCAAAAGCTGTCTAAGCTGGGCTATACTAGGGAAGAGAGTGTCGAAGAAAAGAATACTTTTGCACTCAAAGGCGATATTTTGACAGTATTTTGTTCGGATATGGATATGCCTATTCGTATATCATTCTGGGGTGATGAGATAGAATATATCAAGACTTTTGACCCTGACAGTTTGATTACTTTGGGCGAAGTGCTAGACGTGGCAATACCGCCAAACAACGACTTTTTGTGGACAAAAGAAGAGGTAGATGAGGGCGTAAAAAAAGCTCGCAAAGACATCGACAGATTGGCAGGCGAGAGCTATTATCATGCAAGTGAGATTGTGGATAGCTTTGCTTTTAGGGACTCGTTTGGACAAGAAGTCCAATGGCTTTTGCCTTATATGACCCAACACATGGCGACCATTTTTGACTATTTGCCAACGGATAGTGTGGTGGTTCTTGATGAGCCAAGTGCGATAGAGGACCAAATAAAAATACTCGAACAAGAGAACCTATCACGTGTCAAAGTGTTGGTTGAAGATGGCTCTGTTTTGCGTAAGCATGCAGGGGTGTTTGTGGGGGCGGAAAATATCAAAGAAATGCTAAAAACTCGAACCGTGTTGGGATTTTCGAGTATTAGCGCTTCCAATTTGCTCTTTTCACCGAGCGAGATTTTCGACATCAAAACTTCCAATCTGAGCAGTTATCACTTGCACTATAATGCACTGTATGATGACCTTAGGAATTTCAATCTTTCAGGCTTTATGGTGGTGATGTGTTGTGGAGATAAACACAAGGCAAACTCCATAATCGACAACCTCAAAGAAGAAGAATTGTACAGCACATATATGGACAGCGTGCAAGGATTCCGCAATGGAATTTGTGTGACTCCGATTGACCTCGAGTATGGTTTTGTCTATCCAAAAAGTAGGATTGCTGTCATCGGCAGGGCTGACCTTAGCCGTACAAGAGAAGTGCAGAAAGCCAAAAAAACTAAGGCTTTCACTATGCCACAAGTGGGTGACTATGTCGTGCATGAAGTGCATGGTATAGGCAAGTGTCTAGGTATCCAAAGAGTAAAGACAGGCAATATCGAACAAGATTATGTTATGGTCGAGTACAAGGCGGGAGCGTTGCTCTATGTGCCAGTTGATCAGTTGGATAGGTTGAGCCGTTATAGTGGCTCTGACCAAGTGCCAAAGTTGTCGGCTATCGGCGGTAAAGACTTCGCCAAAATCAAGGAAAATGTCAAAAAATCCGTCAAAGAAATGGCAATCAATTTGCTTGATTTGTACAGCAAAAGAAGCCAAAAAATCGGATATAAATATCCTGAAGATACCGAGTGGCAAAGAGAGTTCGAGGATAGTTTCGAGTTCCAAGAAACGCCGGATCAGTTGGAAGCAATCAGAGAAGCCAAGTCGGATATGGAACGTGGCGTGGTGATGGATAGATTGTTGTGCGGTGATGTAGGTTATGGCAAAACTGAGGTTGCACTGAGAGTGGTATTCAAAACTATTATGGAGAACAAACAAGCCGTCATTCTTGCACCTACAACCATTCTTGCCAAGCAACACTACAACACAGCAATGGCAAGGTTCAATGACTTCAAAATCAAAGTAGAATTGCTTACAAGACTCCAATCTCCTGCTGAGATAAGAAAGAGTTTGGACAATTTGGCGACAGGTAAATCGCTCGTTGCGGTGGCAACTCATCGAATTTTGTCATCTGACGTCCAATTCCATGACCTAGGATTGTTGGTGTTGGATGAAGAACAAAGATTTGGCGTGGAGCATAAAGAAAAGCTCAAAACACTAAAAAATAACGTCAATGTGCTTACTTTGTCGGCAACTCCTATACCTCGTACACTCAATATGGCAATGAGTGGTATCCGTGATATGAGCGTGCTGGAAACGCCACCTTCCAACAGAATTCCTGTGCAAACTAGCGTGACTGAGTTGACGACAGGACTTCTCCAAGATGCGATAGGCAGAGAACTCAATCGTGGCGGACAAGTCTATGTGCTGTACAATCGAGTAAACGATATAGACAAGCTTGCCGATTGGATAAGAGAGGTCGTGCCACAAGCCAATGTTGTGGTGGGACACGGACAAATGGACGCAAAGACTCTCGAAGAGGCTATCAACAAGTTTTACAATCAAGAAGCCAATGTGTTGGTGTGTACGACAATCATCGAAAATGGTATTGATGTGCCACTTGCTAACACGCTCATTGTGTGCGAGGCGGACAAGTTGGGCTTGGCGCAGCTCTATCAGCTCAGGGGAAGAGTGGGCAGAAGCAACCGCATTGCCTATGCTTATTTTACGGTCAAACAAGGCAAAGTTTTGACAAGCGACTCGTACAAAAGGCTGAGTGCGATTATGGATTATACCGAGCTTGGCAGCGGATTTAAGATTGCGATGCGTGACCTAGAAATAAGAGGTGCGGGCAATATTTTGGGCAAAGAGCAGTCTGGTCATATCCAAAAAATCGGCTATGACTTGTATTGTAAATTGCTCAAAGAGAGTGTAGCTGAGTTGCAGGGCGAAAAACTCGAAGATGACAACGATATTCAACTCAATCTTGCTGTCGATGCCTATATCAGCAGCGACTATATTGAAAGCGAGAATGCAAGGCTAAAACTATATAGGCAGATAGGTGATCTAGCGAGCGAGGAAGAGCGTGATGAGCTGCTCGCAAGATTGGAAGAGAGCTATGGCACAGCCCCTGATAGTATGGTCAATTTGTTGGATATTGGGCTTATCAAAAACCTAGCAAAAAGAATTGGAATTGTCAAAATCAACCTTGCACCAAAGGGAATGGGTGTGATTTTTAGAGATGCTTCTGTCTATCGCAACGAAGAAGCTATCAAGGGCATCGCAAGCATGGGCGACAAAGTTTTGCTCACCAATGACACCAATCCTAACTTGATTTTTGATTGCAGATTTTTGATGAATGTGCAAAAACTGAGAATGCTCAAAGAGTTTTTGGTAAATTGTAGCAAAAGAGTATAAAAGATTGTCAAAAACTATTTACAATCTTTGGTCTCTCGTGTATAATTAAATAGATATTAATATTTATATAAATAAGGAGCAAATATGAAAAAGAAGCTAGTAGCTTTAGTGATAATGATTGTTGTGATGACTACATTGTTTGCAGGTTGCAGCATGTTCGAGATCAACAACGACCGCAATTATCACCAAGTGGTTGCAACAGTAAAATACAACCAAATGACAGCAGAAATTTATAGAGGCGATTTGCTTACCTATGTAGCTAGTTATGGTCCATCTTATATCCAAAACTATGGTATGAGTGTAGAACAAGTAGTAGAATACTTCTACAACAATCTTTCTAAACAAAAATTGTTGTTGCTTTATGCTAAAGACTATGTTGCGAAAAACGGCATCGGCATTGATGCTGTGACTGATGATGCAACTATCGGCAAAATGAAGAATAAAGAATTCTTGTCCGTAGATGAGCTTAGACATTGTATCGAGTTGACCAACAAAGAATTCGAGGAACTTTGGGAAAAGAACATCTCTTCTCTCGAAAAAGAGCAAGAAGCTAACAAGGGCGATGATAAAGAAGCTAACAAGGGCGATGATAAGGATAAGAATGAGCTTGAAGCAAGGGCTGTAAGAGAAAAGAAAACTGCTTCTGACAAGTATGAAGATCAAGGCTTGACTGACGCATCTAAGCTTCCTAGCCAATTCTATGATTATGTTTCTGACAAAATCAAAGCAGAAAAAGATGATGACAAAAAAGCTAATATGAAGTCTGCACTCAATGACTTGAAGAAAACATTGTCTGAGAATTTCAACGATTACGATTACTTCCTCAATCAACAAATCGATGCTCGTATTGTTGAGAAGTACAAAGAGGCAATCGGCAAAACTATCGAAATTACTGATGAGATGATCCAAGGCAGATACAACAAGATCGTTGATACCGATATGGCTAAGTATATCGATGAAGACGCTTATGAGTCAGCTGTTACTGGCGGAACATTCTCCACATATCACGTAAGCAAAGGTTACTTCAATGTAAAGAGCATTTTGCTTAAATTCAGTGATGATCAAACTAAAGTTTTGAACTATATCAAGAGTCTTGATGGCGAAGAAGTTTACAAAGTATATCGCAACAAAATCGCTTTCGGCACACTTGAAGAGTCTGACAAATACTATTCTTTGTTCAAAGAGGCAAAAGAGGAAGGTAAGGACAACACCAAGGGTATCAAAATTAACGTATCCAATCCTAACTATGATGCTGACAAAGATGAGTTGAAAGATGCTTACACCGACAAGAACGTAGACCTCAATGCAGTGCTTTATGCAATGGCTGATGACATCGCAAATAAAGTCAACGCTACCGTAGAGAGAGCAAAAGCGCTTGGTATCACTGATGAGGCTAAGCTTGCAGCTGTTGCCAACTATGCGAAAAAAGAGGCATTCGTTGATTGGACTTACCTTGTAAATGATGACCCAGGTATGTTCAAGAATGAGTCTTACGCAATCACAAGAGAAGGCAGAGATTCTTCTTATGTGGAAGAGTTCACTATCTTGGCAAGAGAATTGTACAAGAGCGGCGTGGGAGCTACTAAGGTGGCAAACGCTGGTAGCCAAGAGCTTAATCCAAGTGTTGCTTACACTGGCGAAACTGAGATTTTGAAAGGTGCAAACGGAAAAGTAGCATCAATCTCTAAGAACAACGCAGCAAGCAAGCTTGCCAATGATAAGGATATCAACACCGATATCTATACATTGAAGACAGAAGCAGGCAACGAGATTTCTTACATTGTCAATGATTATGGTATTCACCTTGTTATGGTTGTATCTGAGCCAATCACTGAGAGTGACGCCAATGTCGAGAAAGTAGAGAAAGATGGCAAAGTTGTGGGTTACAAACTAGGTCTTGACTACATTTACAGCCAAGAAGTTACTGTAAAATATGTCAAAGATGAAAACGGCAACGACACCAAAGAAATCGAAAAGATTGAGGTAGAAATTAAGACTTTGAGAGAGTATATCAAAGAAACAATCAAAGAGGCTTACAAGAGCGATGAGCTTACAAAACAACAAGTTGAGTTGTTCTCAAATGAAAGCTTGATTGTGAAAAATGAAAAGTTGTACAAGAAAATTGTAAAAGAAGTTACAGCTGAATAACAATGATTGAAAGGGCTCACATAGAGCCCTTTTTTGTAAGGAGAATTATGGATTGCGAAGAAAAAACAATATCGAGCGAGCTGTTGTACAAGGGTAGAATTTTGGATTTGTACAAAGATCAAGTGTTACTTCCCAATGGGGAAACATCGGACAGAGAGTATATTCACCACAGCGGTGGTGCGAGCGTGCTTGCAAAAGATGAGGACAACAATATATATTTGGTGGCGCAATATCGCTATCCTTACCATACTATGACGCTAGAAATCCCTGCGGGCAAGCTCAACAAGGGAGAAGATGCAAAAGAGTGTGCTGTGCGTGAGCTAAAAGAAGAGGTAGGACTTACCGCTTTGGATATGGAGGACTGGGGTATGATTTATCCAACCCCTGCTTATACTGATGAGCCGTTACATATTTTCTATACTGACAAGTTCGAGTGTGGAGAGAGCAAACTCGATGAAAATGAATTCCTTAATGTAAGGAAAGTCAGCATTGATAGAGCTGTGGAAATGGTGGAAGTGGGCATTATCCGTGATGCAAAGACCGTAACGGCAATACTTAGACTTGCGTTGAGAATAGAGAAAAATAGATAAAATTCGTTGTAGCGACCGCCTGTGGGTGGTCGTTTTTTTGTGGATAGGTGGTGTGAAAATAGGGGAATCCCTCAGTATTGTTTTCGCAATGCTTTAACTTAGTCCCCTCAGAGCGACAGCCGTGTTGCTTTGTGTCGCTCAGCTCCCCTTACCATAAGGGGCGCTCATTTATAAGGTTTCATTTAGATGACAATCCCTCAGCCGGACAGTCGCTCCGCTTTGTGTCAGCCGGCCCCCTTTACACAAGGCGGCCGTTTTATATGGATTTCGCTTCGCTTCAATAACACTTTGGAGGGTTTTTAATTTGTATAGATTGAAGTGGCAGCCGTTTTATATGGATAGTTGCTTCGCAAGTATGCATTTTCTTATTTTTACAATGATATAGTGCGAACAAGCATAAAAAAATAGTGGTATCGCTACCACTATTTTTATGTAATTTTGATTATTTCTTGTTTACGAAAATGTTGTTTGTAGCAGTTTCGTTCTTGATTGGGTTAACGCCCTTCCACTTGTCGATAAGATTTCCGTTCTCATCAAATCTGTGTGGGTAGCAAGCCTTAGCTGTTTCTCTGATACCATCATCAACATTGCCGCCACCATTGAATCCGAACTCATCGAAGTGTAGATGTTCTCTTGTCTTAGCACAATCTTCAGCATTGAAGAGGTCGATAGATTGGATATCTTTCATAAGTCTCTTGTAGTTTAGACCTGGTTCACAATTCATCTTCTTGATGTCGTTGGCAACTTTGATACCGCCAAGGGTAGCCATCCAACATGGAACGCCACAATATCTCTTGGTGCAACCAACAGTTTCCATGATGGTGTTGATCATATCTTTGAACTTACGATCCTCGTTACCAACTGGGAGCTTGTCGCCGTGTTGTCCATAGTAAGCAGCAGCTACAACAGCTTCAGCAATACCTTCTACGTGAATCATATTTGTACCACCCTTTGGGAAGAATACTGCAGGGAATGATGCAAATCTGTCAAGGAATACTTCTTTCCAAAGTGGAGTTCTCTCTGGCATACTTCCGAAGATGTATGGGAGTTCGAGAACTACAACGTCCATTCCGCCATTAGCAACACCGCCATCACCAACTTTGATAAGTGCATCAGCTTGCTCTACACGAACTCTGATGTATGGGTGGTTCTCAGCATAGTGCTTTTCTGGCCAAATTCTGTCGAAGTAAGCAAAGTAAGAGTTGAGTACGATTGCTTTCTTAACACCTGCTTCTTTAGCAGCTTCGAATGTGTCAACAACTTCTGTAACGAGTTTCTCGTGGAAGTAGTCATAAGCTGTTACGCCTGCTGGAGAGTGTACACGGTCATCTGGACCAACTGCATAAACCAAGCAGTCATATCCTTTGAACATTTCTACCTTTTGCTCGTGTGTAACGAGGGCAGCTCTCTCATCGTCTGTAAGTTGGTTGTTCATCTTTCTGAAGTTGAACAAGTATCCAAGCTTAACATCGATTTCCTTTGGCCACCAACCTTGGTCCAAAGTGATTTCGTTAGGAAGAGCCATAACGCCAACCTTAACGCCTTGCTTCAAGAATTTCTTTGCAGAGTAGTAGCCAAGGAAGCCTGTACCACCGCAAATAAATACGCTTTTAACATCTAGTTTTTGTTCCATATATTCACCTCTAAATTATTGTTGTAATAAAAGCCCTGCTATCTTGCAATAGCAGGGGAATTGACTTATTTTTGTTCGTCTGTAAGGATGTCTTTGTAGCAGTCCTTCTCGTAGAACTTGTCCTCATCCTTGTCGTGTGTGTCATACCATACTTGTGCAAAGAATGGAATCTTCTTAGCCAAAGCATCAAAGTTCCAAGGAGATGGCATACAGCACTCTGGGCACCAGTGACCAGCTTTCAAAATGGTGTATGGAGAAGACTCGAATACGTGACCATCATGACATTGCCATTTTAGTTTGGTGTATAGGTCGCCCTTAACCATAGTTTCGCTTAGGCACTTACCGCCACGGAATTCAGCAGCTTTACGCATATCTTCGATATCCAATTCGCTATCTGGCTTAGACTCATCATAACCATGGTCGAGCAAGAATTGTTTTGCATTCTTGATATCACGTCTGTATTCATAATCAACTACATTGCCTTCCTCATCAATAATTTGATTTTTGCGGAAGAGTTGATAATCTTTCCATTCTCTTGGAATAGCTTCAAATTTTTCACGGCTGCCGAAGAATGCGTTGATACGACCCTCGATGTTGTGGTTTACCCAGTACATTGGAGCGTTGGTATCGTTGAACAATCTTTGGATAGCAAGTTTGCTGATAAGGCTCTTTGGAGCAAGTCTGCCAAGAGCAAAGTACCAGTTGAGTCTCTTCATTTGTGCCCAATAATCATCCCAAGTCTCTGTACGGAAGTTGGTGTAATCATTGAGTTCGTCAGAGTCATAGTACCAGAAGCAGTGGAAGTTACGAGCTGCGCACCAGTGTGGTTTGAAGAAGTCTTCAGCCTTTGCACCCATAAGTCCAAAACCTGTGTTCATTGTGTCATAACCAGTTACACGGCAAGTTTCACCGTTACCGATATTGAAAACTCTGTTCCAGAATCCTTCTTTCATTGTGCCTTCGCTGTCATATTCTGCAATGTGTTGGAGAAGAATACCACTGTCATGAGCGGTTGCCCATTCGATAGGTACGTTCCAACATGTGTGGAACATAAGACCGTCAGACATGTTGTTCTTGAATAGGTTGTGGTGGAGTACACCAGATTGACGAAGAACTACCCAGTTTGGTAGATCAGCTTCGAGAACATATCTCTCAGCACGAAGTTTGGTGATGGCATAAAAGTCGTATACACTTGGCACAAGTGGGTCACCTACACGGCCCCATGGATGGTGCCAATCTCTGTTGCCGTATTCTGCAACGGTACCGATATGTACATATTTGATTTCGTTAGCTCTTGGAGATTCCTTGATAGCGTCAACGAGGTTTACAGTACCCCAGTAGTTAGCTTTTTCTGCACCCTTTGGATTGTGGTCAGAAATAGGTGGAATGATTGCTGCACAGTGGAATACATAATCAGACTTTGCAACTGTCTTTACGCAATCTTCCTTAACAGAAAGGTCACCGAAAACAATTTCCAAATCCTCTCCCCATTTTTTAGAAAGCTTCTTAGCAAGCTTTTGGTTGGATGGTTTATCTCTTAGAAGGATAAGACCTTTGAATTTGTGTGTGCCCATAACGCACTCAAGTACTTGGCTTCCCATAGAGCCAGAAGCACCTGTGATAAAAACGACTTTTTTGTCCATGTTTTCCTCCATAGTATTATATTATTACTTTAATTATAATATCATACAATCTATAAAGTGTAAATACCTAAATGGTAAAATTATAGATAAATTTTACATTATAAGAATAATATAATTATCAGTATGTGGAAATCTTGCAAAAACTGCAATGAAAATAAGCCAAGTTTGCATTTTGATACAAAACAAAGTTGCAAGGTGTCAAGGGGACAACGCACAAAGCGGTAAAGCTTTGCGGAAAATATCAAGAATTATATACGTATTGATTTTTTGCTTTGGCAGGCAATAAGTGTAGGCGTGGAAAGAGCAAAAAGTGAGATAAAGCGAAAATCATCAAAGCTGATATAGCGTGATAAATATTGGTGAAAGTATGCGAAAAATCATCAAAAAAGCTATGATTTTCGGTGAAAAATCAACGAAAAATTAGCTGTAAAAAAAGTGCGATTTTAGAGCGAAAAGTCGAAACATGTCCACAATTTGTAAAAGCCGAGAAAGTAAAACTAAACGATTGGACAATGCTAAAATTGGAAAAATATGGCATATATTTGGTAAAAAATACATTAAAATGCGTAAAATCTTATCAATAATGCTTCTAAACCTTGATTATTTGTAATTTTTGTTATAAGATATAATATAGAAAATAAAGGAAAAGTGTATGGGTAAAAAAGATCTCCAACGAAAGAATAATGATTTGGAAGAGCAACCAATATTGACTCAGGAGTCCGCCGAAGAAGTTGTTGAAGTGCAACAAGAAGTAGCTGCTGAGGAAGTGATTGCTCCTGCAAATGACAATATTATCAAGATTGGCGACAATCAAAAAACAGCCAAAACTCTCAATAAGTTCGATATCTTTTGGGTGAAAATTTGGGCTGGCATTTGTGCGTTTGTCAATACTATATCCATTTATATCAACAAGGGAATCAAGTTCGTGTTCCGTAAGGAAGCACCGCTGAAGTATATCAAAGCTGTGATTTCGTTTTTGCTTATTCTGCTGTGTGTGTTCATCATCGCTGCTCCTTTCAATATCACTGTCAATGAAGTAGAAAAATTGGAAATATATTCCAACGGATTGACCGTTGTGCAAAAACAAGTGGCAAGCCACGAGGGCAGACCTGTCTACAAGTATGGATATGCCAATTCTGACGGCAAAACCAAAATTGAGTGCAAGTATGACAATGCTATGCGTTTTAAGTATGGCGTGGCTTGGGTGAACAGTGTCGATAAAGATGAGAATGGATATACGAAAAACTATTGGTATTTGATCAATACGGCAGGCAAGCGTGTGGGCAATGTTGAAGTGCTTCAAACTAACGACTATATCGTGCCGGTTGGACAATTCGGCAACAAGCATAAGCTGGCCCCTGTCCTTGTCGGTGGTAAATATTGCTTTGTCAACACCAAGGGCAAGATTACAATCGAAGGTATGTTCGATGATGTGGGCAACTTTGACTTCAAGATTGCTCGTGTGAGAATGGGCGCCCAAACATATTTTATCAACAAGTCTGGCAAACGTGTGGGTGAGATTTTCTCTGATGCAAGAGATTTTAGCGAGGGCAGAGCTGCAGTGAGCAGAAACAATTTGTGGGGATTTGTTGATGAGAACGGCAATGTGATAGCCGATTTGGAGTATGAACAAGTGTCCAACTTCAAACAAGGTTATGCGCTTGTCAAGCGTGGTGCGACTTATGGCATCATTGACAGCAATGGCAAGAGCGTGGTCAAGACTGGTATGTATACCGACCTAGAACTTAGGAACTTTTTTGAAATGAACTAAATATTGTATCAAAATCAAGCAACACTTTCGGGTGTTGCTTTTTTGTTTGTCTTGCGGTGTTGGTAAATATGATTGTGAAAAGTTTAATTTGTGATAATATGGATAAATAATATAATTATAATATTATAGTAAATATTAACAAATACATTATAATATCAATCAATATACAATTCAACATACAGCCAAATACGTGGGTAGTTGCCAGTGTAGAGAATTTTCTAAGTGTAAACGACATGTTGGTTTGAAATATGATTTTGCCAAAATGGATTTGGCAGGAAGAGCAAGAAGAAAGTAGAAAACTTTTTTTTGAAAAAATTTCGGATATTTTTTTTGGAAAAGTGTAGAAAATAAGATTTTTGCCTAAAAATATAGCTAAAATACTGTAAATAAGAAAATTTTGTAAAAATGACTGATTTTTATGTAAAATCTATGAAAAAAGGCTTGAAGTGTCGAAAAAAGTGTGTTAATATATAAGTCCACCCATAAGAAAACAAGCGATTTTCTAGGTGAAAAACCGAAAAATAAAAATAGTCAAAAATTTTCTAAAAAAGTTGTGAAAATTGTTTGACAATACGAAATGCTTGTGTTATTATGGTGAAGCTGTCACGGAGAGTGACGCGAATGCACCTTAAAAACTAAACAGAGAAGGTTGAGTAGAAGTAAGCAAAAACCAAATTTGTAAACAACTACTTTAAACAA
>CAMFVQ010000031.1 GCA_945992255.1 uncultured Clostridia bacterium | reverse complement strand
TGTTGCACTTGATAGTATAATTCACCGCATAAAAAAAGAGCTATACAATCGTATAGCTCAATTTTGTTAGGAATTATTCCTCAGAAATTGCGTCAACTGGGCAACCAGCAGCACAAGATCCACAGCTGATGCAAGTATCTGCATCAATAACGAATTGGGTATCTCCTTCTGTAATTGCTCCAACAGGGCAGCCTTCTGCACAAGCACCACATTTGATGCAAGAATCACTGATAACGTATGCCATAGTATAAATCTCCTTAATAGTTTTGATATAATTATTCTAGCACAAAAAATTGTGCTTGTAAACAACTTATTTGATTATTCCATATTTTTTAGTTGTTCGATGTTGTCATCATCATCATTTTCTTCTTTGGCTTTTTCGTGTTTGCGATTGTGATCCAACACTTCAAACTCCCCAATCTTGGCGAACTCTTGCACAATGCCGTCTTCGTGTTGGATAGCAACTTTGATACGCTCTCTGAGCAAATCAACTTCTATGACTTTGCCTTCGCCCTTTTGAACTTTGACCACAGCACCCACTTTTGGCATAAATCTAGACACGTTGGTATAGTACTCATTTTCGTATTTTAGACAACACATAAGCTTGCCGCACATACCACTGACTTTTGTCGGATTGAGCGATATGTTTTGAGTTTTTGCCATTTTTACGGTTGCTTTTTCGTTCTGAGTTAGGTGTGACAAACAGCAACATTCTCTGCCGCACATACCCATTGCGCCCTTGAGTTTGACGTCATCTCTCTCGTATATTTGTCTCAGCTCTATACGCATGTGCATCTCGCTGGCAAGGTCTTTGACAAGCTCTCTAAAATCCACTCTGCCATCGGCTGTAAAACTAAAAATAACCTTGCTTCTGTCGAAAGTATATTCGGCATCTACAAGTTTCATTTTTAGGTTGTGGTCTTGGATTTTCTTAGAGCAAAGCTCGAAAGCTGATGCTTTCTTTTCCAAATTTTCTTTGTGGCGTTTTTCATCTTCCTTGGTAGCTTTGCGTACCACAGGCTTCAACTCACCCACAATTTTGTCATCTTCGACCATAGTGTTGGATTGCCCAATTTTGGCAAATTCCAAGCCTCTCACGGTCTCTACAATAACATTGTCATCTACTTCGAACTCGATATTCTTTGGGTCGAAATAGTATATTTTACTTGTTGTGCCAAACTTGACACCTACTATCATCGGCATAAATATTTTACCTCCAAAATGCCCATAAGCAACATATCAGCCAAGTTTTCTTGCTTGCAGTTGCTCTCCAATCTACGCCTACACTCTTGAGTCAACTCAAAAATGTTGACAAGCATTGCGTTGTTAAAGTTTTCTTCCAGCTCTCTGAGTTCTTCAAAGCCTCTGGTCATTGTTTTGTTTTTCCAACCTAGCATTGCTTTGAGAATTATCTCCAACACATCTAGGTATTTGTCCAATTTGTTATCTTTGCTGAGCGACAATCTTTCGAGCATATTGACCACATCTTTGCTTGTTTTCATATCTTTCAATATGCTTATCATAGTCGCATAATCAGTCACAAAATCGTTGTCGGACACCAGCTGTTTTGCCTTGGTCAAATTGCCAAAAGCGCATGCAACCGCCCTGTCAACTCTCTCTTCATCATTGCCTTCTTCGACCAAAATCGATGCTATTTGTTCGTTGTCCAATCTCTCTAAGAACAGCTTTTCTGCCCTTGACTTGATAGTGTCGATGACACGAGATTGTCTGTGTACCCCCAACACGAACACCACATTTTCGCAAGGCTCTTCCAAAGTTTTGAGCAGTACATTTTGGGCAGCTTCGGCTATGTTGTCGAATGCAGGAATGAGCATTACCTTATATTTGCCTTCTGTCACCTTGTAGTATGCAAGGTCAATAAAGTCCTGCACATCTTGCATCTTGTAGTCGGTGAGTATTTTGAGTTCGGCATGGCTTTTATTTTCCACTCTTGTACAACTCAAACAATCCCCACAGCCATCATTGTCGCACAAAATCGCTCTGGCGAACATCATACAAAGACTATCGCAAGCAAGTTCATCTTCGCTGATAATCATATAACAATGCCCCAACCTGTTGTTGCGTTTGTCGGCAAGCAAAGCTTGGTATGGCTTGGTATTGGCAAGTAATCCTTGATAATCAATCATTTGATAATGCCCCTATCTCTCAACACTTCGAGTATGTCCGAATGAATTTTTTCTATGCTGTTAGATGAGTCGATACACACTATTCTGTCCGCATATTTGCGACTAGCAAGCTTGTATCCCTCATACACTTTTTGGTGAAAATCGGCTTTTTGTTGTTCTATTCTGTCGTTTTTGTCCGCTCCGCCCTTGCGTGCAAAACCTTTGGCTGGCTCGAGATCTAAGAAAATCGTAACCTCAGGCATAACATCTTTGCAAGCTAGGCGATTGAGGTTGTCCACATAATCTTCACCAAGCTCTCTTGCCACGCCTTGGTATGCAAAAGTCGAATCAATAAATCTATCACACACAACCAGTTCGCCCCTATCGAGTGCAGGTCGAATAATCTCGCCCACCAATTGCGCTCTTGCTGAGCTGTACAAAAATGCTTCGCACTCATCAGTCATCTCAGCATTTTCGGTCGATAAAATAAGCTCACGGATTTTTTCCGAAATCTTGCTACCGCCTGGTTCTCTCAAGAATATAGCAGATTGATTGGTATCTTTTAGATATTTTTTGAGCAGTTCTACTTGTGTAGTTTTGCCTACCCCTTCACAGCCTTCAAATGTAATAAACTTGCCTTTCATATAATCTCCACTTCATCTATTGTAACACAGCCACCAATCCATTTACAAGACCAAACACAAAGTATTTGTTATCTTTAATAAATTTTATAGCAGTTTCATCAATTTTGTCACCTGCTTTGATGACAGGCACACCCGGTGGATAAACTCCAATCTCAGCCGCACTTGTCTTGCCGAGCGCTTGGTCAATCTCCACGAAAGCAACCTCACCTTGACCGCTTCCACGCTCCAATTCCAACTGGCATACTGAGATTTTGTCTCCCACTTTGGTTGGAGCTTCTTTTACAATCTCCATAGCTTCCTCAAGCCATTGGATATTGTAAGGAGTAAGTATAAACACCATTTTATCTTGGTATGTCATCTCTATCCACACGCCCTTGCTTTGCAAATAGTCAGCAGTATATCTAGCGTCTTTGCCCTCGCTTTGGAGTACCAATCTGCTAAAATCATCAGTGCCAACCACTCTCCACTCGCCAACATTACCGCCTAAGCTATCCACAACCTCTTTGATATGCTGATAGTATTTTTCACCATTCTGCACCATATCATCAATCGCCCAATCAATGCTCGCCATTGTGAGATAACTAGGTGATGTTGTATGCAACAAGTTGCGAAAATAGTATGCCGTGTTCACAAGCTCTTCATCACACACATTCATCAAGCTAGCCCCACCATAACAAGCCATTGTTTTGTGCAGGCTACACACGCTGAGATGTGCATATCTGCTTGCCATATCTGGCAAAAGCGGACTGAAAGCAAAATGTGCGCCGTGAGCCGAATCGACCACCAACAAACAACCATATTTGTCGGCAATCTCTCTCAGCTTTTTCAAGTCTTTGCACTCACCAAAATAATTGGGCGATGTGGTGAAAATTGCCGATATGTTTCGACTTTTCGCCAAATATTTATCCAATTTGGCTATGTCATTTACACTGCTTGCTTGCACTCCAAACAACAACACGCCATTCCAAAATGACTTGTGCATATCGCCCACACAAAAAACCCGATTTCCACGATTTTTTACCACTCCCACAGCAGCAAGCATTGCGGTTGTAGAGCCTGTGGTGAATATCAAACTGTCATTTGCTTGGTAGATTTTGGCAATCTTGTTTTGGGTATTTTTGATGACGCCGTCGCACACAAGCAAGTTGTCCAATCCGTCTAGCTCGGTGAGGTCAAACTTGGAGCTAGCCCAAAGCTCGCCCCCAATATTTGCATTGTGGCTTGGCATGTGAAAACGCATTTTACTTTGCTTGTTATGTTCGAGAATTGCTTCAAAAATACACTTGTCTTTCATATTCCAAAAAGGCAGTCAACTGACTGCCTTGCATTATTTGATTGGTTTCATTGTTGGGAACAACAACACGTCACGGATACTGAATTGGTCGGTAAACAACATTACCAATCTATCCACGCCGATACCAAGTCCACCTGTTGGTGGAAGACCATACATCAATGCATTGACATAATCTTCATCCATCATTTGAGCTTCGTCATCGCCCTTTTCTCTCTCTGCCACTTGTGACATAAATCTAGCTTTTTGGTCGATTGGGTCGTTTAGCTCAGAGAAAGCATTACCCATTTCTCTTGCTGTCATGAAGAACTCGAATCTCTCAGTAAGTCTTGGGTCGCTTGCTTTACGCTTAGCAAGTGGAGATACTTCTACTGGATAATCGAGTATGAACACTGGTTGAACAAGGTGTTCTTCTACCTTTTGGTCGAACACTTCGTACAAAAGCTTGCCCCAACTCATATCATCAGACAATCCCACGCCTTGAGCCTCTGCTTGTTTTTTGAGAGCTTCCACATCATCGGTTGCCATAAAGTCAATGCCTGTATATTCTTTGACAGCGTCTGCCATGGTGAGCTTCTTCCAAGGTCTAGCAAGGCTGATTTTTTCGCCTTGATATTCTATCTCGGTTGTGCCTTTGACTGTCATTGCGATATGCTCAAAAAGTCTTTCAGTGATGTCCATCATTCCATAATAATCAGTATATGCTTGGTAAAGCTCTACAGTTGTAAATTCTGGATTGTGTTTTGGGTCCATACCTTCATTACGGAAAAGTCTACCCATTTCGTAAACTTTCTCGAATCCACCTACGATAAGTCTTTTGAGATAAAGCTCAGGAGCAATTCTCATATACATATCAATATCCAAAGTATTGTGGTGGGTGATGAATGGTCTAGCACTTGCACCGCCTGCAATAGTGTTTAGGATAGGTGTTTCCACTTCTACAAAGCCTTCGCCATCAAGAAAACTGCGGATAGCTCTGATGATGCGAGAACGCATAATAAAAGTCTCTTTTACTTCTGGATTGGCGATAAGGTCAACATATCTTTGACGATATCTAAGGTCTGTATTGGTCAATCCGTGGAACTTTTCAGGAAGTGGCAACAAAGACTTTGACAAAAGTGTAGCTTTCTCTGCATGGATAGAGATTTCGCCCATTTTGGTGGTGAATATTACACCTTGGATACCTACAATATCGCCCACATCATACTTTTTGAATTCGACATAGTTTTCTTCGCCCAAAGAATCACGGCTAACATAAAGTTGGATGCTACCGGTGCAATCAAGGATATGACCAAAGCTAGCTTTGCCCATTACACGTTTGGATATAAGTCTACCTGCAACTTTTACAGTTTTGCCTTCATAGTCAGCATATTGTTCTTTGATGATGCTCGCATAAGCATCTTTGTCGAATTTTACAATCTCGTAAGGATTGTGACCATTTTCAATCAAGGTATCAAGTTTTTCTCTTCTTGCCTTCAAAATATCATTTAAGTTTTCTTGAGTTTGTTCCATTTTTTATCCTTTTTACTTTATAATTTCCAAAATTTTGACAGTATACTTGAAGTCGTTTGCATTTACTTCCACACTTTCGCCCACTTTGTGACCAACGATAGCTTGTGCAAGTGGAGAATCGTTGCTTATCTTTCCTTCTATGATAGAAGCCTCTGATTGACCTACAATTTTGTAAACGCTCTCTTCTTCCATATCAAAGTCATAGATCTTGACTGTGTTGCCAAGATAAACGACATCTGCTTCCAACTCATCATTAGATATGATTTTCGCATGAGCAATTTGCTCTTCCATTTCGCTTATCTCTGCTTCAAGCAATGCTTGTGCATCTTTTGCCGAGCTGTATTCGGCATTCTCAGACAAGTCGCCATATTCACGAGCGGCAGCAATTCTTTCGCTTGCTTCCAATGACTTGGTGGACTTGTAGTACTCTAGCTTCTTTACAAGATTGTCATAACCTTCTTGTGTAAAAATTATTTCCTTTTCCATACTTTCCTCACTTATTTTTTATTTTTGCTCTATAACTAAGCACCAACAAGCTTTCACTCATTGAAATGTTTTCGATTGCTATATCATCAGGAATACGCAAATCAATTGGAGCAAAGTTCCAAATGCTCTTGATTCCGTTTGCAATAATAGTATCAGCTACGCTTTGGGCTGCAGCCTTAGGGGTAGCAATAACTGCCATATCAGTTTTGTGAGTTTGAACATACTCGCCAAATTGGGACATATTGTAAACTTTGATTCCGTTGACATTGTCTACGATTGGATTGGTGTCGAACATAGCTTGCACTTTGAAGCCATATTTTTCGAATCCTTGATAGCCACCCAATGCTCTTCCGATATTACCAGCACCCACAATGACTACATTGTATTGTTCGTCCAAACCGATGATTGTTGCAAGCTCTGACTTGAGTTTTTCTACATCATAGCCATAGCCTTGTTGACCAAAGCCACCAAAATTGCAAAAATCTTGTCTAACTTGTGAAGCGGTGATGCCAAGAAGCTCTGCCAAATGTTTGGAAGAAATTTTTTCTACATTTTGTTCACTGAGATGTTTGACTGCTCGATAATATTTTGGCAGTCTTTTAACAACTGCTTCCGAAATAATCTTTTTTCCCATTTTTCTGCCCTTCTAAAATAATATATATATTTTAATAGCAAAACACTTTTTTGTCAAGTTATTTTTTTGACAATTACCCCCACCGCATTCTTTCAAGAAATTTTTTTGCTCGATTCTTGACATATTATGGCATTTTTGCGTACAATAATGTTATGAAAATTTGGATTAGACTTCTCACCGACAACAAACTTGTCAAAGACAAAATATACCATTGTGACACAATCAATTCTACCGAAAAAATGGAAGAAGTGCTTCGTGATGTTTGCCACGAGCTTGACCTTGCCACTCCAGTAGTGCTTGATACGCACTTTCTCAACTTTATCAGATTCCACAATGCCAAGTTCCGTCCTGATGATTTTGTAGAGGAACTTGGGTACGACATAATGATTGTCGAAGATTGCAAAGAATAAAATTGTGGCACAGTTTTAGCTGTGCCACTTTTTGTTTGTTTTCCATTGCTTTTGGGCAATTTTTTATCAAAATTTTTCTACAAAATACCCAAAAACTCGATACATATCCATTTTATGCAATATCGCACTTATCAAAATGCAAATAGTTGTAAGTCATCATTGCCACTTGCCAAAGCAATGTGATTGCAATCATAGAGAACAAATTCATACCTTTGAGTATTGGAGCTTCGCCCACTCCGAACGCTGACAAAAAGTTGAGATTGCCCCAAAATCCTATATATCCAACATATATAAATCCCAACAACTGTTCCACGCCACTTCCCAAGAAGTACAACAGCATAACTATTGCCAAGCCACTTCCCTTTTTCCAAAAGATACTGCACGCAAAATGCGACAATTGAATTATGCAGAACAGCTTTATAAGGTTGCTAAGCATTTGCAAAGTAAGATATGTTAGATATGGCATTTTGACTGCTACTTTTGCATTGAGTACACCTACCACGGGCTTAGTTTCGATACCGAATTTTATTGCAGCAACTATTTGTGCAACCACCACAATCACAATCAACATAAGTGAAGATATTGACCACACCGACAGCCACTTAGCCGACAGCATTTGCTTTCGTGTCACAGGTCGCAAAGCTTGCATTTTCAGCGTACCATTAGCCTTTTCGCCGCCTAAATTTTTGCATGCCATAACAACTGCAAAAATAGTGATGACCCCCATTGCCAAAGATATTACCGTTTCGATATATCCAGCACTGTTCATAGACAAAGTGTTAGGCACTATGATATTGGACATATTGAGATTGTTGTCTAGCAAATATTGATAAAAGACTATTTCAGCTTTTGCTTTGTAGATAGTATTGTCTACCAAACCTACCTTCTTGTTGGGTTTATAGTTTTCTATGATAGCTTTTTGGGTGTCGATGACAGCTTGCATTTCCTCTCTGCTCATATCGACAATACTGCTCGAATAGTCGCCAATCATATCATTTATCAAGCCAAATCCCAGTGTCATAATGAGCATAAGTCCCACAATCACCGCCATTACGATGAAGATTTTGCCCTTTTTGTTTATCTTGTAGCATTCATTCTTATATGCAGCAAAAAACTCTCTCATTTTACCACCTCCAAATAAATTTGCTCCAAGTTTTTCTTGATTGTATTGACCGCAAAGATTTCCAGATTGCCACCTAAGAGTGCCTTGATGACTTCGTTCACATCCTCTTGTTTTGCACATTTTACATACAGCTTTCCGCCCACAATTTTGGTAGGATACCCTAACATATTGTTCACCAGTCCGCAAGCTGTCACACTGTCCGAACATTCTATGCACACCAACAATTCGCTTCCCATATTGTCACGCAAGTTTTCGATAGTGTCCACCACCACGATTTGTCCATTCTTCATAATGCCCACTCTGTCGCACAGCTCTTCCATTTCGCTCAGGATATGTGAAGATATGAGTATGGTCGTGCCGTACTCTCTCGATAGACGCTTGAAAAGCTCTCGCATTTGGAGTATACCTTGTGGGTCAAAGCCGTTGATAGGCTCATCAAGTATCAACACTTTTGGCGAGTGCAATATGGCTTGAGCAATGCCCAATCTTTGTCGCATACCCAACGAATAGGTCGAAAATGGTGAGTTGATACGCTCTCTGAGTCCCACAATATCCACCACTTGCTCTATTCTCTCTTGGCTCACATTTGAGTGATATTCCGCCAACATTTTTAGGTTTTGCATACCAGTCATCTCTTTGAACAGCGTTGGTTCTTCTACGATTGCGCCCACATTTTGTAGCATTTTTTTGCTCTCTTTTTGGCTGTCATAGCCACATATCGAGATACTTCCACTGTCCACTTTGGCAAGGTTGAGCATAGTCTTGATGAGTGTTGTTTTGCCTGCTCCATTGCTACCAACCAGTCCAAAAATCTCGCCCTCTTGCACAGTGAGCGAAACGTTGTCCACCGCCACAATGCGTTTGCTCGTTTGTGCCGATTTGGACTTTTTGAAAAGCGTTGGACAATATGTTTTGGTCACATTTTTGATTTCGATAATTGACATATATCCTTCCTTGTTGTCGTTTAGGACAACCCCCACCATATTTGGTGGTCACAAAATAGTTTTGGGAAAACACTTTGATATTTCCCACTTTTATGATATATTATATACCTATAATAATTTTATCATATTAGATAAATGTTGACAAGGAGTAAAAATGAGTTTTTGTTCGCCACATACCAACATAGATGACAACGGAATTGTCCTTCTCAGAAGTCGTTTTTTGACCGACTATATGCCTGTGTGCAACGAAACTCAGCTAAAAGTTTACTTATATGGCTTGTATTTGGCATCTATACAATTTTCTCTCGACAACTCTATCGACAATATGAAAGCCGTGTTAGAATTGAGTGATGACCAAATCTATGAAGCATACGACTTCTTGTCATCATTGGGACTCGTGACCATTGTTGGCACAAGCCCACTCGAAGTAAAGTACAATTCTATTGGCTCTATTGCTTTCAAAAAGCATTTCAAAGCCGAAAAATATGCTGATTTCAACACCCAACTCGAGGGGGTATTTGGCAGTACACTTACCCTACCTAGCCAATATTTGCCATACTATGAGTTTATGGAAGAGACCAAGTTTTCTCCAGATGCGCTCATCATGATTGCCAAGTATTGCGTGGGTACAAAGGGCGAAAAAATCCGTCCGAATTATGTCATTGCTGTTGCCAAAAATTGGCTCAACGAGGGCGTTCGCACTCTCAAAGATGTCGAAGAGCGTATATCTGAGATGGAATTGACAAGCGATGGCTTGCGTGCTATCACTCGTGCGCTTGGCAAAAAGTCTGACAACACCATTGATGACAAGAACTTGTACTTGAAGTGGACCAAGACTTGGGGTTTTGGTTTGGACAGCATTTTGACAGCTATCAAAAAAGGCAAAATCAAGACTTCTATGACCAAGCTTGACAATCTGCTTGATGAGTGTTTTAGGAGCAATTGTTTCAGCCAAGTAGAGATTGACACATACCTATCCAACAAGCAAAAACTTAGAGATATCTCGATACAGGTCAACAAAAAGTTGGGAGTCTATTACGAAAGTGTGGACTTCGAGATCGAAAAATATATCTCGCCATGGCTTGCTAAGGGATTGGCAGAAGAAGCAATTTACCTCATTGCAGAATATTGTTTTACATCAAGTATTCGCACACTAGAAGGTATGGACTTTGCCGCTCAAAAATTCATCAAACAAGGTTTGCTTACCCCTACTGCTATCCACCAATTCTTGTCACGCAAAGCCGACATCGACAAGAAAATTTTGCATTTGCTCGAGCTATGCGGTATCACTCGTGCTGTTATCAAGTCTGACAGAGAGCAATATGCTTTGTGGAAAGATTGGGGCTTTGAAGATGAGATTATTGAATATGCTTGCAGTCAAAGCCAAGGTAAATCTTACCCTATGGGCAATGTACATAACCTACTTTCCAACTACAAGCAAGCAGGTGCTTTTGAACTAGCAGCGGTAAAGAAGTTGTCATCTTCTACCAAAGCTTCCAACGACAAGTCCAAGGACTTCAACATGGGCGACAGAAAATACAGCGAAGAAGAAATCGCAGGATTTATGACCAGCCTAGATGATATTGGAGATAAACTATGATGACCAACAAACAAATTTTATCCAAGCTCAATCACTACTTTGACTCCAAACGCAGACAACACCAAGCCGAGCGTGACAACCGCCTTAGCCAAGCTAGTTGCGACCCTGTTTTTGCTGAGCTTTATTCCGCAAAACGCAAGCTCGAATGTGAGATTTCTCGCCGCAAGGCATACAAGTTGGAATACGCAGCACTAGAGCAAGAATTATCACAAGTGACTGCCCAATATGACCAATACATAGCCGACAAAGGCTATGACCTCGACTTGCATTATGACTGCCCTGCCTGCAAAGACACAGGTATGGTGAATGGAGAAGCTTGTTCGTGTTTCAAGCAGGCATATTTCCAACTTCTCCAACAAAACTCCACCATTTCCCCACTTCCAAAGTTTTCGTTCAGCCAAAACAAGCTAGGCGAGCTTGGCAAAAACGAACGTATGCAAAAGTGGTTTGAAGTGGCTCAAAAATGGTGCGACAAGTTCGACACCACCCCTATCCGTTCGATTTATCTGTCTGGTAGCGTGGGCATTGGCAAAACAACACTGCTCAGCTGTATTGCCAGCGAACTTCTAGCGCAAGGCAAAAGCGTCATCTACATTTCGGCTTTTGATTTTAGCCGTATCATTCACGCCAAACATTTTGGGGAGGTGGGCGCAATAACCGAGCTATATTCCACGTTGTTTGAGTGCGATTTGCTCATCATCGATGACCTAGGCACAGAGCCGATTTACAAGAACATTTCTCTCGAATACTTCTTGTCAATCGTGGATTGGCGACTCTCTCACCACAAGGCAATCATCTTGTCCACCAATCTCACCCCTAGCCAATTTATCGAAAAGTACGGCGAGCGTGCTTTCTCTCGTATTTGCAACAAGTCAACTTCCCTATCCGACTATATCCAAGGCGATGACTTACGCAAAATAAACAACTAATCACTTGTCCGTCACACTTGCAATCTACACTTTGGAATGTTGCCGCAACTATTGGATAGAACAAAGCACCACTTGTCAACGGTCACCAAGTCGTGCTATTTGGCACAAAGTTGCAGGGGAAACACTCATACAATGTGTAATTTTCCTAGCAAAACATGCCTAGCAATCAGTTCGACAAGTGTTGTTTGGACAATCTCAACAATTATCACTCAAAACATTGACAATAAGGTTTTTTTCTACTATAATGATTGAGTAATTGAGTTGCTGCTATGGCTCAGCAGGTAGAGCACGTCCTTGGTAAGGACGAGGTCACCGGTTCAAATCCGGTTAGCAGCTCCAATATAAGACTCCATTTTGGAACTCCATTTTGGAGTCTTTTTTGTTTGCAAAACTTTTGTTTTTCAGCACTCCCCTTTCACAACACCCCCTACAAAAGACTTCCCAACTCATTGCCACCATTTGCGACAGCAAAATCCTTATAAAACGGCTGCCCCTTAGTAAGGGGAAGTGGCTTGCG
>CAMFVQ010000030.1 GCA_945992255.1 uncultured Clostridia bacterium | reverse complement strand
AGCGACAACCGCTCAGCTTTGTGTCGCTAAGCTCCCCTTACCATAAGGGGCGCTCTTATAACGGATAAATAAAATCCGTATAGAAAGGCTGCCTTGTGTAAAGGGAGCTGGCTGACACAAAGCGGAGCGACTGGCAGACTGAGGGATTGTCCACCTATTTGCGACAGCAACTATCCTTTTTTACTTCTCCTCTTTCTTTTGCTCGGCGAGGTATTCTTCTATGATTTTTCTTTTTTGTTCTTCTTCGGCTTGTTTTTTCGCTTCCTCTTCTGCCTTTCTTTTTTCTTCGGCGAGGTACTCGGCGATGATACGCTTTTTCTTGTCCTCTTCGCTCTCTTCGATTGGCTCAGTTGCACTCTCTGCCGATTGAGTTGGAGCGGTAGTCATATCAGCGGTCATATTGTTATTGACACTGATACCTGCTGCTTGCAGAGCTGCGATTGTGGCTTGTTTGATAGCCTCTTCCTTGTCTTCTTCCAACTTGCTGAACTTGTTGTCCAACACAGCTTTGACTACGAGGTAGATATTGTACAAAAGTAGCAATGCCAATGGTGTGACAATGAGTCCAAAGAATGGACCAGGCTTTTTGAGGAATGTTATCACTCCGCCAAGCTTGGCGATTTTGCCTGTATAGATACCCTCGATATCTTTTGCCATGTGTATTTCTTTGCTATTTGGCGAGATGACTTTGGCATAGTCACCTTGGGTGACAATTCTGCCATATTCATCTATTTCTATTATTCTGTGTGACACATATATCACAGCTTTGACAGCAGGTTCATAGGTCTTGAAGGTCACGATATCGCCCACTTTCAAGTTTTTGCGACCCTCGTCGTCCAACTTTTTGACAATGATGAGGTCATTGATGTCGAACGAATCTTTGGCATCGCCCTTCATAGAGTCCGATAGTACCGGCATCAGATTGATGACATCATTGAGTTCACCTTTCTTGTTGCCTGTCGATGACGCTGCTATGAATATAGAGAAAACAATACACGCCAAGATGAAAATCACTTGGAGTGTAATGATAGTTATGTTGAGTATTCTTTTTTGTTTTGGGTTGAGTTTGCTTTTCTTTTCCATTGTATGTTTCCTTGTATGACTGCAAAGTCAGAGCTCATGCGCTCCTCCTCTGCAAAACGCTACTTCTCCCGCGGGAGAAGTAGCCGTTAAGACGGTATAACTTAGTTATTTAGATTAGATAGATTATGCTGCTGCGGAAGTCTTGCTGAAGCCAACCATTACAGAGATATCTTTCTTTGCAGATTGGTCATCAACGGCGTGTCCGTCAACCCATACGTACACAGTGATGGTCTTAAATTCTGCTGCTTCAAACGTAAGTGGGGTTTGCATAAATCTATAGAGACCTTTATTTGAATTTGCCTCTTCACTGCATCTAAAGATATCAGCAGTTGCATATTTGCTCTTACCTGCTGCAAGAGTAGGTTCAGGAAGAAATGTACCATAAGCACCATTAGATATAATAGCGGTCAAAGTATCCTTCTCAGCTGCTTCGCTTCCTGCGCCGGTAGCGGTGGTCTTGTAAGTATCGCCGGTTACGATGGTACCGTTAGCTTGAAGAAGTCCGGCTCCACCCCAAGTATATTTGGTTCCGTACCAAGCGGTTCCCGTTCTATTGCCTGTGGTATCAAATGAAGTTACTTGATATACTACTCTAACGCCCTTGAGTGCTTGAAGTCTGTCTGCAGAATCGCTAGTCTTAATAGTGGTTTGGAGATATACGGTTTGTGCCTTGCCATCACCAATGCCTACTTGGAAAGAAGTAACAGCGAAACCTGTATTCACGTTGGCAAGAGCATCATACGCCCCAGATTGACCTTTTACAGTATACCATAGACCTGCCTCATTTTTGGTAGGCACTTTGTCCATAGTAGCAGGGTCAGAATAATAAGATCCAGAAGAACTAGGATTACCATATGCCGCTGATAGGCTATGAGTTGGAGATACAGGCGAAATACCATTTTCTGCTGTGCCCATGTCATTGGCAATATCAATTTTTCCCGTTGCTGAAGTCCATTGTGTAGGAGTTGTCGCATCCACAACGTTAAGCATAAATTCTCTACCTGCTTGGATAGTCATGGTACCCTCAACAGCTGTTTGAGAAGAAGCAGAGAACCATGCGAAGGTTGCTGTGCTGAGTGCGATTACCACAACTACTATCATTGCGATTGTAGTAAGTAACATACTTTTTTTCATATTTTTTTCTCCTTTTTGTTGTTTTTATATTAAAGCCCTTGTCACAAATTAGATGTCCTAAATTTGTTACCGTCTGACAAGACAGCTTTTGATATTGAGTTTTTGGGTTGAATGCCCTTGTTGTTTGACTTATCCTTATTGTGAGCGCCTGTGACTTAGCCTTGTGGAGGACTGCCGTAGCCTTGTTGTGAGCGCCCCTTATGGTAAGGGGAGCTGTCTAGCACAAAGTGGAACGACTGCTAGACTGAGGGGACTAAGTTCATTTGCGAAGCAACTATCCTTATGGACGACTGCCCCTTAGCAAGGGGAAGTGGCTAGTTGTAGCCCTTGGGCGGAAACTAGACGATAGGGATTGTCTACAAGCTACTCCTTGCAAC
>CAMFVQ010000029.1 GCA_945992255.1 uncultured Clostridia bacterium | reverse complement strand
TTGAGAGAAGATGACGCAGGTAGTCTCATATCTTTGTTGTATTTTATTAAAAAAGTGGGGACTACCTGCTTAGTCCCCTAAATTTTACACCAACCATTACTTCTTATGAACTCATCTATGACTTTGAACACGCACTCTTTTTGCGACAAATTGAGTTGCTTGAACATATTGAGCAGTTGGTTTTGGGATGTGGTGGTGTTGCGATACATTGCCAATTGCTTGATTGAATCATCTTTGAGTCCCAACAGGTAGTCGGTAGACACCTCGAACTCTTTGGCAATCTTGCACAAATACTCGCAAGAAGGCATTGCTATTCCCTTTTCCCATTGGCAAATAGTGGCTTGTCCAATGCCCAATTTTTGGGCAAGAGCAGCCTGTGACAATTCGTTTTCTTTTCTAAGTTTTATCAATTTTTTGCTTATATCCATAATGTTTAGATTATAGCACAACACGGCATTATTGTAAACATAATTTTTGATAGATGTCATTATCATTGTTGTGATTGTTTCGACAAAAGCTGACTCTTTCCACGCTTTACGACATTTTTTATGTTTGTCCGACAATGAAGATTGGTGTAAAATGTATTTGTTCGCGAATATCAACACACTGTAGGAGATTAGTATGAAAAAAACAAGAATATTGTTGGTTGACAACGATATGAACCATTTGAAAATGTTGAAAAATTGCATTTTGCAAGAGGACGGACTTGAAGTCGTTGGTTGTGAATGCGATGGTATAAATGCCCTTGACAAAATCAATAATATTTTGCCAGATATTGTCGTTCTTGACCTTGTTTTGCCAAGGCTAGATGGCTTTGGAATTATGACAAATGTGGACAAAGCTCACGCTCCGATTTTTATCGTAACCAGCTCGCTCAATGGCGATGCTTTTGTAAGCAAAGCAATCAGCTCCGGCGCAAGTTATTATATGCTCAAACCTTTCAATGCCAGCACTTTGTGTGAACGCATCAAGGAATTTTGCCACGTGACACCCTCTGTCGAGAGCAAGTTGGACGACTCACGCATAGATATGCTCATCAAAAAGTCGCAACACAACTTGGATGAAAAACTAGCCAATATATTTATTTCGGTAGGTATTCCTGCCCATATCAAAGGCTACCAATTCCTGAGAGAGGCTATTAAGTTGGCTATCGATACTCCTGACATCATCAACAGCATCACCAAAAAGCTTTACCCTGCGATTGCCAATCGATTTGACACCTCTCCATCTAAGGTCGAGAGAGCTATCAGACATGCTATTGAAGTGGCGTGGAATAGGGGAAAAATCGAGAATATCAACAGCCTTTTTGGCATCAAGATTTACTCTTCGCACGACAAGCCAACTAACGGCGAATTTATTGCCTTGCTTGCCGACAAAATGATTATGGAGGGGGTAGTTTAATAAGACTAGAGTTGGCATATTTTATATAAAAATGGCGAGAAAATACTTGTAGATAGGAAAATTTTACAAATATGCAAAAAAATTTCTTCAAAAGTATTTACAAACTGCAAAAATATGAATATAATACTATGCAAATAGGGATATATTATATTTGCCCTACAAAAGGAGATTTACCTATGCCTAAATATGTAAAATGCCCTAGATGTGACCTGAATTGGATGCTCGAAGACCAAGAATTGTGCGATGTGTGCAAAGCAGAACTCAAACTCGCTGGCGGTATAATCTTGCTAGAAGATGATGACGATGACAATCTTTGCCCTTATTGCGGAGTCAACTACCTCGAACCAGGCGAAAAATTGTGCGCAGAATGTAAGTCCAAAAAGCAAGCTAAACGTATGCTTGAAGAAGATGATGACGACCATAGTCGCAGTAAACGCCACGATGATGACAGCCTCGATGATGGAATTGCTGTTTCTTTCAGCGATGTAGAAAACGAAGAGGAAGAGGAAGAAGAATGGTCTGACAACGACGTTCACTTTGATGAAGAGAACTTCTCGGATTTCACTGCCGATGATGAGCTAGGTCTTGATGAATTGGACCTTGATGAAGAGGAAGAAGAATTAGAGCCAACTCGTGTTGTCGATGACTTTGAAGAAGTTGACCCAGACGACCTTTCTTTCGATGAGGAAGAGGAAGAAGAAGTAGAAGACGAGGACGATGATATCTAGTCTATCAGATTGCCTTTGAGCAATATGTATCGACTTTTGGCAGGTCAAGAGCAACATTTGCTCGTTGGCACCCTACCTACAAGTCGCACCCTGCAAGCCTTACTTGATGCCGCCATGTGTTGGTAGCCGTATTTTGTACCCTGCTGTCTACTATACAGCACACAACACCCCAACCAACCACTTCTTGCGAACGGGAAATGGCTGCCAAGAACAAAGTTTGCAACACCAACAACCCAAAAAAGAAGAATGTTGAACGCCAACATTCTTTTTTTTGTTAAAATCATTGACTTGACACTCAATTTTTGTTATAATCACATAGCAAATATAAATATTGCTATGGAGGAATGGCTGAGCGGTCGAAAGCGGCGGTCTTGAAAACCGTTGATGTGAGAGCATCCTGGGGTTCGAATCCCTATTCCTCCGCCAAGAGCACCCAATTTGAACTTTAACGGTTCAAATTGGGTGCTTTCTTTATTTTTCGCATCTTTTTCGGCTTTTGGGTAACTTAAATCGCGAAAAGATTGTAATTCTTCTTTTTCCAACTTTACTTTTGTCGGATATTCGGGCGAAGTGTTGTAGAAAATGTAGATATAATCGTCAAACAAAACCACACGATAGATAAACGAATTGAAAAACTCGTTCTTTTCTTCGTCCGACTTGTACTCTTTATTTGCAAAATAGATAAGGAAGGAGCGGACAGTTTCGTATTTTAACGGCGGTATATTCCGTTGCTTTTCCAACTCGATTTTGTTTTCCAATTCTTCTTTCTGCGCTTCCAGTGAGAGCATACGCTCTTTCGTAGACTTCGTTACGATACCTGCGGCGATAGCAGACAAAAAGCCGTTCAGAGCCTGTTCCACATTGGCAAGTTCTTTTTCAAGCAGAATCAAAGTGTTGGACTTTTCTAATCCTTGATTGAAATTGTCGGTTACTCTGCGCGCAATCGTATCGATTACGTCCGGGCTTAAAATGTATTCTACCGTCTTCTCAAAGACTAAATCTTCTATGTATTGCTTGCTTACGCTGTTCTTTTTGCATTGTCCCTTATTTCTCTTGCGGGTAAAACATTTATAATAATGATATTGTCTGCCCGTCTGGCTCGTACCGCCTTCGGCAGTCATCAACGTTCCGCAGTTACCGCAAAACAATTTTCCGCTTAAAATATATTCGGAATGTTTTTGAATACATTTCTGCTTGTGCCGTTGATTGTCTAAAATACGGTTGCAATCGTCCCACGTCTTTTCGTCCACAATAGCGGGCGTAACGTTGGTCAGAATTCTCTCATCGTATTCCACGATGCCTTTGTATTTCGTGTTGCGAATGAGTTTTGCAAGTGCGTTTACCGTAAACGGTTTGCCGCTTTTGTTTCGCACGCCGATACTATCCAGCCAACTTACAATGCTTTTTGCTTTTTCTCCGTAACGGTATCTCTCGAAAATTTCCCGCACGACAGCCGCTTCCGTCTCGTTGATTACCCAATGCTTGTCTATGATATCGTAGCCGAATAACCCGAAACCGCCGATAAAATATCCTTTCTCGTAGCTTTCGCGTATTCCGCGTTTTACTTTTTGGGAAAGCTCGGCAGAGTAATACTCCGCCATACTTTCCAATACGCCTTCGATTAAAATTCCGCTTGCGTCTTCGGATATATTCTCTTTGGCAGATAAAACGCGCACGCCGTTCTTCTTTAGCTTTGCCTTGTAGTTTGCACTATCATAACGGTTACGGGCAAATCTGTCCAACTGATAGACGAGAACATAATCGAAAGTTTTCTTCTTACTGTCCTCAATCATCTGTAAAAAGCTCGGTCGCTTGTCCGTCGTTCCCGTAAGCGCTCGGTCGATATACTCAGACACGACGAGCAGGTCGTGCTTTTTTGCATAATCGTAGCATTCCCGCAGTTGTCCTTCAATTGACTGTTCCGTCTGACTGTGCGAACTGAATCTTGCATATATTACGGTGCGTTTTTTCATGGTTTCCTCCTGCCAAAAACCTTGTCCGGCGTCAAATCATCCATATTCCCGCCGTTTCTGGCGTAATCGAGTAAAATATTTGCTAAAATTTTAGCACTTGCCTCTAATCTTTCTTTCGGCAGATTGAGTCTGCCTTTTTCTGTTTGTCCCGTTGAAAGATCCACTTCAACGGTATTGTCTTGTATCCGCTTCAACGAACATCATCTTTATTGCGCGGATACGATGTGCTCTTTCCCGGTGGATACTATGTACTCTCTCCATTTGCCGCAAAATCCTCCTTTCAGATTTTCGCAGAGAGGGAACGT
>CAMFVQ010000028.1 GCA_945992255.1 uncultured Clostridia bacterium | reverse complement strand
GTGTAGCCCAACCTTAAAATAAGTTAAACAAAAAAATTAAAATTTCTAAAAATAATTATTTTATATATTGACATTGGGTTATTTGTGTGGTAAACTTTTGTCTTGTATAATGCGCTAAAATCTTTTATATTTTACGCACTTTATTTAGAAAATATTTTAAGGAGGGTATGATATGCCTCAAAAAATTCATATGGTCAAACGTGGCAACAATGAGAGACACTCTTTCTCCAAGATCAAAGAAACTCTCGAAATTCCATATTTGATTGAATTGCAAAAAGAGTCTTACAAGTCTTTTATCGAGCAAGGTATTGGTGACATTCTCAAAGAGTTTTCTCCAGTAGTCGACAGAGCGGGAAGATTCGAATTGCATTATTTGGGATATTCTTTGGAAGGCGAACCAAAGTATTCCATCAAAGAGTGTAAGGACAGAGATGCAACTTACGCACTACCACTCAAAGTTAAGGTTAGACTTATTCGCAAAGAAACTGGCGAGATGACCGAAGAAGAAGTGTTCATGGGTGATATTCCACTCATCACTGACAACGGCTCATTCATCATCAATGGCTCAGAGAGAGTTATCGTAAGCCAACTTGTTAGATGTCCAGGTGTTTATACTACAACCGACGGCAAGGACAGAAATGGTGTCGAAAGATTTTCTACTCTCATCATGCCAAACCGTGGCGCTAGACTCGAATTCAAACAAGATGCAAGCGATATTTTGTGGGTATATGTAGACCGTAACCGCAAAGTGCCTTCTACTGTGCTTTTGAGAGCTTTGGGACTTGCTACAGATGAAGATATCTATGCTATGTTCGGCGAAGAGAAAATGCTCGTTGAGACTATCAAGAAAGACTCTACAAAGACAAGCGAAGATGCAAAAATCGAGCTTTATAAGAAGTTGAAACCAGGTGAAATTCCTAACCAAGACGGCATTGATCAACATATCAAATCCCTACTTTTCGATCCAAAGAAATACGAACTTCTCAGAGTTGGTAGATACAAACTCAACAAAGTATTGTCACTTGCCAATCGTATTGCAGGACTTACCCTTGCAGAAGATATCGTAGATACCTCAACAGGCGAAATCTTGGCATCTAAGGGCGAAGTTTTGTCTAGAGAAGATGCAAGAAAGCTCCAAAATATGGGTGTGAACGAAGCATTCGTTGTTGCAAAAGATGGCGAAACATTCAAGGTTATCGGCAACAAGACAGTTGATATCAACGCAATCTCATTCGACGGAAAGAATTTTGAAGAGTTCTTTGGAATGACTGCTGAGAACGCTGGCATTTTGGAAGATGTTTACTATCCAGTGCTTTGTCATTTTATCGAAGAGAACACCAAAGACGGAGTTATCAACAAAGATTCACTTCTCGACACTATTTTCGAGAATCTTGGCGATTTGTTCGTAAAACACGTAACATTCGATGATATCGTTGCAGGTGTATCTTACAACCTCGGTATTGCTCATGGTCTTGGACAAGCTGACAATATCGACCACCTTGCCAACAGACGTGTAAGAGCTGTGGGCGAGTTGTTGTATGCCCAATTCAGAACAGGTATTACCAGACTTGATAAGGGTATCAAAGAAAAGATGAGCATCACTCAAGATGAAGATTGTAAAGCTCAAAGCTTCATCAACATCAAGCCAGTGACCGCTGTCATCAAAGAATTCTTTGGTTCTTCCCAACTTTCTCAATTCATGGATCACTACAACCCAATTTCTGAGCTTACTCACAAGCGTAAGTTGTCAGCTCTTGGACCTGGTGGTTTGAACAGAGAAAGAGCAGGCTTTGATGTACGTGACGTACACTATACACACTATGGTAGACTTTGTCCTATCGAGACTCCAGAAGGTCAAAACATTGGTTTGATTTCTTCACTTGCTACTTACGCAAAAGTAAACAAGTATGGACTTATCGAGACTCCTTACCGCAAGGTTATCAAGGGTGAAGGCAGAGTTACTGATGAAGTAGTTTATTTGCAAGCTGATGATGAAGACGCTTACATTGTTGCCCAAGCCAATGAAGATTTGGACGAGAACGGCGTATTCGTAAGAGAGCGTGTAAACTGCCGTTTCAAAGATGAAATCGCAGAGTTCGGTCGTAACGAAGTTGACTTCATGGACGTATCTCCAAAGCAAGTTATCTCAGTTGCTGCATCACTTATTCCATTCTTGGAAAACGATGACGCTGCTCGTGCGCTCATGGGTTCTAACATGCAACGTCAAGCAGTGCCACTACTTAGACCAGAAGCTCCAGTTATTGCGACAGGTATCGAAGCAAAGATTGCAAGAGATAGTGGAGTTATGGTACTTGCAAGAACAAATGGTATCATCGATTATGTAAGTGCAGAAAAGATTGTCGTAGAGACTGAAACAGGTGAAAAAGACGTATACAATCTCCAAAAATTCGAGAAGAGCAACGCAGGTACATGTATTATCCAAAAGCCTATTGTTACCAAAGGACAAAAGGTTATCAAGGGTATGGTACTCGCTGACGGACCTTCTACCCAAAACGGAGAACTTGCACTTGGTAGAAACATTCTCATCGGCTACATGTCTTGGGAAGGTTACAACTACGAAGATGCTATTTTGATCAATGAAGACCTCGTAAAGGATGATGTATTCACTTCTATTCATATCGAAAAACACGAAATCGAATGCCGTGATACTCGTCTAGGTGAAGAGCAAATCACTCGTGATATTCCAAACGTAAGTGAAGATGCACTAAAATATCTCGATGAAGACGGTATTATTATGGTTGGTGCAGAAGTTCACAGCGGTGACTACCTTGTAGGTCGTGTTACTCCAAAGGGTGAGACAGAGCCATCTCCAGAAGAAAGACTTCTTCGTGCTATCTTTGGACAAAAGTCTAGAGAAGTAAGAGATACATCTTTGAAACTTCCACACGGACAATACGGTATCGTAGTTGATGTCAAAGTGTTCAAGAGAGAAAACAAAGATGAGTTGCCACCAGGAGTAAACAAACTTGTAAGAGTTTATATTGCTCAAAAGCGTAAGATTGGTGTCGGCGACAAGATGTCTGGTCGTCACGGTAACAAGGGTGTTGTATCTAGAGTATTGCCTCGTGAGGATATGCCATTCATGGCTGACGGAACTCCACTCCAAATCGTACTCAACCCATTGGGCGTACCTTCTCGTATGAACATTGGACAGGTGCTTGAAGTACACCTTGGCTTGATTGCTAAGATGCTTGATTGGAAGATAGAGACTCCAGTATTCGACGGCGCAAACGATGCTGACATCAAACAACTACTTATCGAAAATGACTTGCCAGCACACGGCAAACTCGAATTGTTCGATGGTAGAACAGGTGAAAAATTCGAAAACCCAGTAACAGTGGGATATATGTATATGCTCAAACTTTGTCACTTGGTTGATGATAAGATTCACGCACGTTCTATCGGACCATACAGCTTGGTAACACAACAACCTCTCGGTGGTAAGGCACAATTCGGTGGACAAAGATTTGGTGAAATGGAAGTTTGGGCGCTCGAAGCATACGGCGCAGCTCACATTTTGCAAGAAATCTTGACAGTCAAGTCAGATGATATCAATGGTAGACAAAAAGTCTATGAGTCTATTGTCAAGGGCAGTCAAATAGCTGAACCTGGCACTCCAGAATCATTCAAGGTTCTTATCAAAGAATTCCAAGCTCTCGGATTGGATATCAAGGTCCTCAACGAGAACAAGGAAGAAATCGGACTAAGAGAAATGATCGAGGACAATGTAGACTTGTTGCCAGAGAAGGAGCAAGAGAAAGAAGAAATCGATGTATTCAACCTCGAAGACAGCAGCGATGTATTCGGCCTTGGCTCTGAAGATGACGGAATTAGCTTTGGTGATTTGCTTGGCGACAGTGCAGATGACCAAGAAGATGATATTTTCGGCAATATGTTCGAAAATAGCGATGAAGAATAAGGAGGCTGGAAATGTCAGAAGTAAACAATTTTGATTCAATCCAAATAGGTATTGCATCTCCTGAAAAAATCAGATCTTGGTCACACGGCGAGGTGACCAAGCCTGAAACAATCAATTATAGAACACAAAAACCAGAAAAAGATGGTTTGTTCTGTGAAAGAATTTTTGGACCTACCAAAGATTGGGAATGTAATTGTGGTAAATATAAACGTGTAAGATATAAAGGCGTTGTATGTGACAAGTGCGGCGTAGAAGTAACAAAGAAGAAAGTACGTCGTGAAAGAATGGGTCATATCGAACTTGCTTGTCCAGTATCTCATATCTGGTACTTCAAGGGTGTTCCTTCACGCATCAGCATTGCACTTGATATGTCACCAAAGGATGTAGAAAGTGTATTGTACTACAACAAATACGTTGTTACCGACCCGGGTCGCAGTGATTTCTTGATCAAACAAGTTATCGACAACAACGAATTCTATGAAGCAAAAGACAAATTCGGCGCTGATTCTTTCAAGGCTGGTCGTGGTGCTGAGGCAATCAAAGAATTGCTCATGGCGATTGATCTCGAGAAAGAGTCAAAAGAACTCAAAGAAATCGTTGCTACAACTCAAGGACAAAGAAGAGTTAAGGCAGTAAAAAGACTTGAAGTTATCGAGTCATTCCGTATCAGCAACAACCGTCCAGAATGGATGATTCTCGATGTGCTTCCAGTACTTCCACCTGATCTCAGACCAATGGTTCCACTTGATGGTGGTAGATATGCTGCATCTGACCTCAACGATTTGTATCGTCGTGTTATCAACAGAAACAATCGTCTCAAAAAGCTCATCGAAATGGGTTCTCCTGAGATTATTATCATCAACGAAAAGAGAATGTTGCAAGAAGCTGTCGATGCTTTGATTGACAATGGTCGTCGTGGCAAACCAGTGACAGGTGCAGGCAACAGAGAGTTGAAATCTTTGACAGGTATGCTCAAAGGTAAACAAGGTCGTTTCCGTCAAAACCTTCTCGGTAAGCGTGTAGACTATTCTGGTCGTTCAGTTATCGTAGTAGGTCCAGAACTTAAGATGTACCAATGCGGTATTCCAAAGGAAATGGCACTCGAACTCTTCAAGCCATTCGTTATGAAGAAGCTTGTTGATTATGGCAAATGCTTGAATATCAAGGCTGCAAAGAGAGTCATCGAAAAGGCTCAAGATGTAGCAATTTGGGATATTTTGGAAGAAGTAATCAAGGATCACCCAGTACTTCTCAACCGTGCGCCATCATTGCACAGACTTTCTATCCAAGCCTTTGAACCAGTGCTTGTAGAAGGTAGAGCAATCAAACTTCACCCACTCGCTTGTGGTGCGTTCAACGCAGACTTCGACGGTGACCAAATGGCTGTTCACGTTCCACTCAGCGTAGAGGCAAGAGCAGAAGCAAGATTCTTGATGCTATCTACCAACAACATTTTGAAGTTGTCTGATGGTAAAGCTGTCGTATCTCCAACACAAGATATGGTTATTGGTTCTTACTATTTGACAATCGACAAAGACGGCGGACTTGGCGAGGGAAGATACTTCCGCAATGCCAACGAAGCTAAGATGGCATACCAAGACAAGCAAATCGAACTCCAATCTAAGATCAATGTTAGAGTGGAAAAAGATATTGACGGCAAGCACTATTCTAAGATTTTGAAGACTACCTTGGGTAGAATTATCTTCAATGAGTCTATCCCACAAGACTTGCACTTTGTTCCTAGAAATACTCCTGAACAAATGCTTGATCTCGAACTTGATAAGACTGTAGACAAGAAAGTTTTGTCTAAGATTGTAGAGGCTTGCTTCAAGTATAAGGGTGCCACCGAAACATCAGTAATTTTGGACAAAATCAAGTCCCAAGGTTACAAGTATTCTACTATCGGCGCTATCACAACCAGTGTATTCGATATGCACGTGCCAAAGGCTAAGAAAGAAATCATTGCCGAGGCAGAAAAGAAAGTGCTTGATGTAGAAAAGCACTACAAACGTGGTTTGTTGTCTGCTGATGGCAGATATAGAGCAATCGTTGATATTTGGAAAGCTGCTAAGGAAGAAGTTGACAAACAAATGACAACTGTTCTTGATAGACTCAACCCAATTTGGATGATGGCTCAATCTGGTGCCCGTGGTAACATGTCACAAATTTCGCAGTTGTGTTCTATGAAAGGCTTGGTACAAGACCCATCCGGTAAAGTCATCGAGCTTCCTGTTAAGTCATCATTCCGTGAAGGTTTGTCAGTACTCGAATACTTCATTTCTTCACACGGTGGCCGTAAAGGTATGGCAGATACAGCGTTGAAGACAGCTGAATCAGGATATTTGACTCGTCGTCTTGTTGACGTTGCCCAAGAAGTTATCGTATCTGAAGAAGATTGTGGTGATGTGAAGGGTATCATCGTAAAACGTCCAGTAGTTTCTGCTGAGATGAACAAAGAAGATGAATCTAAGCTCAACAACTTTGTTGGTAGAATTGATGGTAAGTTCGCTATGGAAGATATCATCAACCCAGCAACAGGCGAAGTTATCTGTCACAAAGATGAGATGATTAGCGGTGACATGGCTCAAGCTATAAAGAATTATGGCGTAGAGAGTGTACACGTAAGAAGTGTTATGACTTGTAAGTCTAAGCACGGCGTATGTGCAAAATGTTACGGCAAGAATATGGCATCTAACAACCCAGTTAAGCTCGGCGAAGCAGTTGGTATCATCGCAGCTCAATCAATCGGTGAGCCTGGTACACAGCTTACAATGAGAACCTTCCACACCGGTGGTGTCGCACTTGACTCAGATATTACTGAAGGTTTGCCTCGTGTACAAGAGTTGTTCGAAGCTAGAAAGCCAAAGGGTATGGCAGTTGTATCTGCTATCACTGGTAAGGTTGATGTCAACGAAGACAAGCACATCATCACTGTTAGCCCAGAAGTTGGTGAAGCAATCGAATTCAAGTATGCGTTCAACCATAAACTTATTGTCAAGACTGGCGATGTAGTTCAAGCAGGCGATCCATTGACCGCAGGTAGAATTTACCCACCAGATATCTTGCAAACTAAGGGTGTAACTGGTGTACTTGATTATATCATTCAAGAAGTAAAGGCTACTTACCAAAAAGCCGGTGTAGAAATCAACGAAAAACATATTGAAATCATCGTAAGACAAATGCTCCGCAAGGTTAGAATTGAGAAGCAAGGTGATACCAATATGATTCCTGGTGAGCTTGTTGATTTGCACACATTCGAAGATGAGAACCAAAGAGTACTCGAAGCTGGTGGCGAGCCTGCTGTTTCTAAGAGAGTATTGCTTGGTATCACCAAGGCATCTTTGGCAACAGAATCATTCTTGTCAGCTGCATCATTCCAAGAGACCGCTCGTGTATTGACCGAAGCTGCTATCCGCAACAAGGTTGACAGCCTAAGAGGACTCAAAGAAAACGTTATTCTTGGTAAGCTCATTCCAGCTGGTACTGGTATGAAGAGATATCGCAATATCGTTGCACTTCCTGCTAGCAGTCAAGGCAACGAAATCGTTGAGGACAAAATCGAAGAGAAATTCTCAATCGAAGACGATATCGAAGACTAATCACAACTAAATATCATTCTATAAAGAGTGTCGGAGAGACGGACTCTATGAAGACACAGCAACCTAGCTTTAAGGTGCTAAATTCCGCAAGAATACTTGAAAGATAGAAGACATAACACAGAGCCACTATTATGTCGATAGTGGCTCTCTTAATAGGAGAAAACAATGAACAAAAGATTATTTACTAGCGAAAGCGTTACAGAAGGACATCCAGACAAAGTCTGTGACAAAATCTCAGACAGCGTGTTGGATGCGTTGCTCGAACAAGACCCAATGAGCAGAGTTGCAGCAGAAACTTGTTGCAATACCGGTTTTGCTTTGTTGATGGGCGAAATTACTTCCAATGCAAAGGTTGACTTTGAAAAGATTGCTCGTAAGGCAATTTTGGAAATTGGTTATGATGATGAAGCCAAAGGCTTTGATGGCAACAATTGTGAAGTTTTTGTACGCCTAGACAAACAATCTGCTGATATTGCTATGGGCGTTGACAGCAGTTTGGAAAACAAGAATAATCAACAAAACAAAGATAAATATGACCTAATTGGTGCAGGTGACCAAGGTATGGTATTCGGCTATGCGTGCAACGAAACAAAAGAGCTTATGCCAATACCAATCTCACTTGCTCACAAACTAACTGCTAAGCTAGCAGAAGTTAGAAAGAGTGGCACTCTCAGCTACCTCAGACCAGACGGCAAAGCTCAGGTGAGTGTAGAATATCATGATGACAAAGTTAGTCGTATCGAGGCTATCGTTGTATCTACCCAACACAGCGAAGATGTAGATATCGAAACGCTCCGCCAAGATGTAAGAAAATATGTCATCGATGAGGTTATTCCAAGCGAACTTGTAGACGAGAATACCAAGTATTTTATCAATCCAACAGGCAGATTTGTTATCGGTGGACCACACGGCGACAGCGGACTTACAGGTAGAAAAATTATTGTAGACAGCTATGGTGGATATTGTCCACACGGTGGTGGAGCTTTCAGTGGAAAAGACCCAACAAAAGTAGACAGAAGTGCTTGCTATATGGCAAGATATGTGTGCAAAAACATTGTTGCCAGCGGTATTGCTGACAGATGCCAACTCGATATTGCTTATGCAATCGGCGTGGCAAAACCAGTCGCAACCCAAGTCAATACATTCGGCACAAGCAAATATACCAACGAGCAAATAGCTTATATTATTGACAAGGTATTCGACCTCAGACCAACAGCTATCATCGAACAACTCGACCTTCGCAAGCCACAATTTGCCAAGACTTCCAACTATGGACACTTTGGTAGAGAGGATATGGGCTTCAAGTGGGAAGAGACCGACAAGGTAGCACAAATTCTAGAAATCGCACAGGAATTGTAATTTGACAATCAAGGGAAGTGTATTTGAAATAGTTTACTCGAACGCTGAAAACGGATACAGCGTAATACTTGTCGACAGCAAAAATGTCCTAGTGACAGCTGTCGGCATTTTTCCACCTGTCAGCGTGGGCGAGAATGTGGAAATGAATGGCGAATGGGTAGAAAACAAACGCTTTGGAGAGCAGTTTTCTGTCACCAATGTAAAAATAACTCAGCCAACGACCAAAGAAGCTATCGAAAAATACTTATCCAGCGGACTTTTTGTAGGAATAGGCGGTGTGACTGCTCATGCTATCGTGAGTGAGTTCGGCGAAGATACATTGTCTGTCATCGAGCAAGAGCCAACTCGCCTTGCCAATGTCAAGGGTGTTTCGCTCAAAAAGGCAATGACACTCCACGAAAAATACAATTCTCTGAAGAGTATGCAACAAGTGATTTTGTATTTGCAAGGCTATGATGTAACGCTCAATCTTGCTATCAAAATTTATAAGACATACCAAGATGCAACCAAGAATATTATCACCGAAAATCCATACAAAATGGTGGAAGATATTGACGGCGTAGGATTCGTGACAGCGGACAAAATCGCTATGAAAATGGGCTTTGAAAAAGAGAGCCGTTTTCGTATATCAGCCGGCATAAATCACATACTTCAAGAAGTTGTAGGCAAGAACGGCGACACATATTTGCCTCGCCAAAAGGTGGTGGAAGAAGTAGCAAGTTTGCTCGATATACAAGACCAAAGCCTTGTCAATACGACTATCGATGACAATGTCATAATGGGCAAGGTAGTTGTTTTCGATACAGAAGAGGGCGAGGGGGTGATGATCACTCGCAATTATTTGACAGAACTCTCTATCGCCAGCAAGATTGCCCAAATGCTAAAAGTGGACTTTGCCCATACTCTGAGAGCCGAAGAATTGGTGGAAAAGTATCAGCAAATCAATCATATCCAATTCCACGCCGACCAAGTCAAAGCAATCATCAACTGTCTAAACAGCGGTGTCAATGTCATCACAGGCGGTCCGGGTACTGGCAAAACAACAATCGTCAAATGTATCGTGGAAATCCTCAAAAGTCAACATTTGGCGGTAGGTTTGTGTGCGCCAACAGGCAGAGCGTCCAAGCGATTGTCCCAAGCCACAGGTCAAGAAGCCAAGACAATTCATCGAATGCTTGATCTTGATTTTAAGGACGGCAAGGGCTTTTTTACTTACAACGACCAAACTCAGCTCGAATATGATGTGGTGATTGTCGATGAGGTGAGTATGTGCGATGAGTACGTGTTCAACTCGCTCATCAAAGCTATCAAAATAGGCGGTAGGCTTGTTATGGTGGGTGACAAAGACCAATTACCTAGCGTGGGTGCAGGCAATGTTTTGGCGGATATTATCGCCAGCAAAGTCGTGCCTGTCAACTATCTAAGCTTTATCTATCGCCAAGATGAGAACAGCAAAATTGTCACCAATGCACACCGCATCAACAAAGGACAAATGCCACTCTTTGACAACAAAAGCAGTGACTTTTTCTTTGACAATCAGTCATCACCAGTCACAATTTTGGCAAATACAATATCAATGGTGACTACCAGACTTCCAAAGTTTGCAGGCGTTACACCTATGGATATTCAAGTGCTTTGTCCTATGAAAAAGGGTATTGCAGGTGTGGAAAATGTCAACAAAGAACTCCAGAATGCACTCAATCCAGTCAAGGACATCAAGAGCCAAATCAAAGTAGGTATGACAGATTATAGGGTGGGCGACAAGGTCATTCACACTGTCAACGACTATCAGTTGGAATGGCAAAATCCTACTGACAATACGGTTGGAGTAGGGGTGTTCAATGGCGAAATTGGAGTGGTGGTGGAGCTAAATCCTGCCGAGCCTTCTATGATTGTAGAATTCGATGATGGCAAGCATGCCAAGTATAGCCAAGGTGATTTTGATGAACTCAGCCTTGCCTATGCAATATCCATTCACAAGTCGCAAGGTAGCGAATTCGACATAGCACTCATTGTGCTGAGTGGTGGCAATTATAAAATCAACACTCGCAACTTGTTGTATACGGCACTCACTCGTGCCAAAAGAATGGCTGTCATTGTGGGCAGTAGCGAAAGCGTAGAAAAAATGGTACGCAACAACTATACCGCCAAACGCCATACAAGGCTAGTAGAATTCATCACCAGTCAGTACGACAGAATAGTATCCGAAAAATAGAAAATAGTCGATATGTATCGAGTTTTTGACCTGCAAAATGTATTTTGCGGGTTATTTTTTTGTCATATTTTAACCAAAAAATGATATGGACAAGCACTTGCCGTTTGTAAAAACTTGGCAAAATCCGCCAAATAAGAGCATAAAAACTCTATATAAAATAATATATTTATTGACTAAAATAAGTAAAAATGCTAAAATTATATAGAAAAAATTACTAAATTAGGAGTTACAATGGGACTATTTAGCAAATTATTTCCTAGTCACAATGACAGGGAACTCAAAAAGATATCCAAGATAGTTGACCGCATCGAGGCTTTGGAAGACACTTACAAAGCTATGACCAACGACCAACTAAAAGCTTGCACAGAAGACTTTAAGCAACGTGTTGCAGATGGTGAAGAGCTTGACAATATTCTCCCAGAGGCATTTGCCGTAGTGAGAGAGGCAAGTAGTCGTGTGCTTAATATGCGTCATTTTAGAGTACAGCTCATTGGTGGTGTGGTATTGCACCAAGGCAGAATTGCTGAGATGCGTACAGGTGAAGGTAAAACTTTGGTAGCTACATTGCCTGCATACCTCAATGCTTTGACTGGCAAGGGTACTCACATCGTGACTGTCAACGAATATTTGGCTAAGCGTGATGCTGAGTGGATGGGCAAGATTTTCAAATTCTTGGGCTTGACTGTCAGCGTAAATATGAATGGCATGAGCATCGAAGAAAAGAAAGCTGCTTATGCTTGCGATATTATGTATACCACCAACAGCGAACTTGGCTTTGACTATCTGAGAGATAACATGGCTCGCAGTAAGGACAGCCTTGTCCAAAGAGAACTCAACTATGTGCTTATCGATGAGGTGGACAGCATTTTGATTGATGAGGCTCGTACACCGCTTATCATCAGTGGCAGAGGTGGCAAAAGCTCAGACAATTATGTGACAGCCAACCGCTTTGTCAAAGAACTTATCAAGAAGCGTAAGCGTGCAGAAGAGCAAGATGAAATCAACAAAGCAGAAGCCGAAGAGAATGGCGAAGAGTATGAGTCACTCGCCAATGCTTACTTTGAAGTCAACCTAAAAGACAAGTCAGTTTTCTTGAACGAGCTAGGTGCAGAAGAGGCAGAGAAGTACTTCAAGATTGACAACCTTGCCGATTATGAAAACCAAGAACTAAAACATTATATCGACAATGCCCTCAAAGCACATGTCATCATGCAAAAAGACATCAACTATCTTGTTGTGGACAACGAGGTTATCATCATTGATGAATTTACAGGTCGTAAGATGATTGGTAGAAGATATTCCAACGGCTTGCACCAAGCTATCGAGGCTAAGGAAAATGTCCAAATCAAGACAGAGGACAAGACACTTGCGACTATCACATTCCAGAACTTTTTCCGCTTGTACAAGAAGTTGTCAGGTATGACAGGTACTGCCAAGACAGAAGAAACCGAATTCGAGTCAATCTACAGACTTGATGTTGTGGTGATTCCTACCAACTTACCTATCGCAAGAGTTGATGAAGAAGACCAATTGTATACCACATTGGCAGGCAAGTATAAAGCTGTTGTCAACGATGTCAAAGAGTGTTATGAACGCAAACAACCAGTGCTTGTAGGTACAGTGAGCGTAGAGCGAAGCGAATATTTGTCTAGCTTGCTCAAAAAAGCAGGCATACCACACAATGTACTCAATGCCAAGAACCATGAAATGGAAGCACAAATCGTTGCCCAAGCAGGTAGAAGTGGTGCGGTAACCGTTGCTACCAATATGGCTGGCCGTGGTACAGATATTTTGCTCGGTGGCAATCCAGAATTTTTGGCGAAAGAAAAGCTCAACAACCTTGGATACCCACACGATATCATCGAAAGCGCTTTGTCATTTGCACCTACCGAAGATGAAGAAATCTTGAAAGCAAAGAAAGAATACAACAAGTATTATGAGTTGTTTGACCAAGATTGTAAGAAAGAAAAAGAGCAAGTTATTGCAGCAGGCGGACTTAGAATTGTCGGCACAGAAAGACACGAGTCACGCCGTATCGACAATCAGCTCAGAGGTCGTAGCGGTCGTCAAGGCGATGTAGGTTCTTCAGTTTTCTACTTATCTATGGAAGATGAGATTATGAAGGCTTTTGGTGGAGAGCAAATGCAGGCAATTGCGAATAGATTGTCTTTGGATGAAGATACTCCAATCACTGCCAAGATTATCACTCGCCAAATCGAAATGGCTCAGGCAAGAGTGGAAGACCGCAACTTCTCAGTGCGTAAACACTTGATTGGCTATGATGATGTTATGACTCGCCAAAGAGAAATCATTTATGAACAACGCCGTTTGGTACTCGACGGAATGAGAGTGCATGAACAAATCCTTGCGATGATGAGGGCGGTTGTTGATAAAATGGTTGGCGGATTTATCGACTACAATGTAGACCACAGAGAATGGGATTATGAAGGCTTCAACAAAGAGCTAGAAAACAGCCTCCTCAATGCAGGAACAGACCTCGTATCTCCAGAATATGTGGTAGAACACGACAGCGCAGAAGACCTTGCACAAGGCATTTATGATGAGGCTCTTGCCCAATACGAAGCAAAAATCAAAGAAACAACCGAAGAATTCGGTGTGGACTTTGAAAAATTCGAGAGAGATTGCTTGTTGTACAATGTCGATACCAAGTGGACAGACCACATTGATGCAATGGATGAACTCAAACAGGGCATCGGATTGGTAGCTTATGCCCAAAGAGATCCAGTCATTGTGTACAAACAAGAGAGCTTTGATATGTTCGATGAAATGGTCGAAGCTATCCAAAGCGATGTAGTAAAGATTTTGTTCAAAGCGCACTTCGAGAGAGATACCGAAACAGCCAGCAAAGAACAAAAGAATATCCAAGTCGGACCTAGACCAAAGACAATGGTCAGAGAAGGCGAAAAAATCAACCGCAACGACCCTTGCCCATGCGGAAGTGGCAAAAAATATAAGAATTGTTGTGGAAGAAATAAGTAAAATAAGGAAAATATGTTAGTATTAGAAAACGCAAAACAAGACATAGCACTCATCAAAAAAGAACTTCTCGAAGTGGGAAATGCACTCAATATTGACAAACTAGAGGCAGACAAAAAAGAGCTTCAAACCAAGCAAGAAAAGGATGATTTTTGGTCAAATCTAGAGCTTGCCCAAGAGGTCAATCAACAACTTGCTCGCATAGACAGCAAGCTCAATCGCTACAAAAAGCTTTTGTCAAGAGTAGAAGACATAGAGGTGCTTATTATGCTTTGTATCGAAAGCGACAGCAATGATGATGCCGATGAGATAGAGCAAGAAATGACAGCTTTAGAAGCAGATATAGAGAGCTTGAAGTTGGAAACTTTGCTAAAAGGCAAGTATGATGCCAACAATGCAATCTTGACTTTGCATGCAGGTGCAGGCGGCACTGAGGCACAAGATTGGGCAAGTATGCTTTATCGTATGTACACTCGTTATGCCGAGCGTGTGGGCTACAAAGTCAAAGTGCTAGACAAGCTTGACGGCGATGAGGCAGGTATCAAAAGTGTTACTTTTGTGGTGCAAGGCGAAAATGCTTATGGCTATCTCAAAGCCGAAAAGGGTGTGCATAGACTTGTCAGAATATCTCCATTTGATTCTAGTGCAAGAAGACACACATCTTTTGCATCGCTCGAAGTTATGCCAGAGGTCGAGAATGATACCAATATCAAAATCAATCCAGATGACTTAAAAATTGACACTTACCGAAGCGGTGGTGCAGGCGGACAGCACGTCAACAAAACCGACAGTGCGGTGCGTATAACCCATATTCCAACAGGTATCGTTGTCCAATGCCAAAATGAGCGTAGCCAAATCCAGAACAGAGAACAAGCTATGAATATGCTTATGTCCAAGCTCATCGAAAAGCAAGAGAGAGAATTGCAAGAAAAAGAGCAAGAATTCAAAGGCGAAATCAAGAAAATCGAATGGGGTAGCCAAATTCGCAGCTATGTATTCTGTCCATACACAATGGTCAAAGACCACCGCACAGGATACGAAACAGGCAATATATCAGCAGTTATGGATGGCGAAATCGAAGACTTTATCATCGACTATTTGAAAAAGAGCAACTAAAATGCTCATAGAAATTACACAAGAAGACAGTGTGGAGAATAGAAAATAATGAATTATTATGCTCGTGCCAATCAAAAACTTGACCAACTGAGGACAAAGTCTGACCTTATTGTGCTAGCTATCGAGTCATCATGTGACGAAACAGCTTGCGCTATCACCAAGGGAAGAGAGATTTTGTCCAATGTGATTGCATCGCAGATAGAGATACACAAGCGTTTTGGTGGTGTTGTGCCGGAGATTGCATCACGCAACCATATTTTGGCAATCGACAACGTGGTAAAACAAGCGTTGCAAGATGCGGATATGACTTTTGCGGACATTGATTGCATTGCAGTGACTTATGGAGCAGGACTTTTGGGAGCTTTGCTCGTGGGAGTGAGCTATGCCAAAGCACTTGCCTATGCACTCGACAAACCGCTCATCGCAGTCAATCATATCCTAGGTCACATCTCAGCCAATTATCTTGCAAAACCTGATCTTGAACCACCTTATATTTGTATGATTGCCAGCGGAGGACATACCGCTATCGCATATATCGAGAGCGATGAAAAGATAGAGATTTTGGGTTCGACGCAGGACGACGCTTGCGGGGAAGCATTCGACAAGGTTGCAAGAGTATTGGGACTTCCATATCCTGGCGGTCCACAGATAGAGCGACTTGCCAAAGAGGGCGAGCCAAATATCGAGATGCCAACACCGCTCAAAGACAAGCATACTTACGATTTTTCGTACAGCGGTATCAAGACAGCGGTCATCAACTATGTACACAACAAAGAGCAAAAAGGTGAGGAGTACAACAAGGCAGACCTTGCTTGCTCATTCCAAGAAAAAGCAACCGACCTTATGGTGAACAATGCCATAGCGTGTGCAGTGGACAAAGGCGTTAAGACACTTGTTATTGCAGGCGGAGTGGGTGCAAATGCTAGACTTAGGGAAAAGATGAAAGAGCATGCAAGTGCAAAGGGTATCGAGGTGTATTATCCATCGCTCAAACTTTGCACAGACAATGCTGCAATGATTGCATCTCGAGCATTCAATATGGTGCGTGATGGCTGCAAGGCGAGCGATATATCACTCGATGGCAATGCCAATCTAAAAATCACCGATGGATTGGTGCAGGGCGAATAAAGTGCCAACAATGCTGAATATAAAATTGATTTGCAGTCAAAACGACAATGAGTTGCAATGCGTGTAGAAGAACGACAAGCAAAACAAAAATGCAATATGTATTGAGTTTTTGGCAACAAAATCAATATTTGGACTTGAAGAGAGCCACCAAGGCGGAGCAGAAAGCTCCGTTTTTTTTGATAATTTTACTAGCGAAGCAATATCACTATAAAAGACTGCCCCTTATCAATCTTCTATTTTACAAATAGCAAGATTGCAATATATTGATATAGTATATAATATACTGACGGCATATGTAGGCGGTAGTGAAATGATTTGGTAGTCAAAATTTTAAGAATGTGGTCAATTTTAGAAATTTTTTGTTAGTTTAATAAAAATAGTTAAGGAAAAGTTAAGTTTACAGGCAAGATTTTGCCCCAAAAGTTGCAAGAAAACATCAAAGTGCGAAAATACTTTAAAAAGAATAAAATAAAAGCGATTTTTGCCCAATTTTGTTTGACTTAATTATTTATTATGTGTAAAATACTCTTGTTATGTATTTTATACAGACAGATTCCCCGACTTTTAGTTTTGGAATCATCAATAAATATAGGAGGTACGCAGTATGCCAACAATCAATCAATTGATCAAACAAGGACGTGAGAGCAAGGTTGTTAAGAGTGGTGCACCAATTATGGACAAGTGTCCACAAAAGAGAGGCGTTTGTCTTTCTGTTACAACAACATCACCAAAGAAGCCTAACTCAGCGTTGCGTAAGATTGCCAGAGTTCGTCTTGTAAATGGTATGGAAGGTACAGTTTATATTCCAGGTATCGGACACAACCTACAAGAGCACAGCGTGGTTTTGATAAGAGGTGGTAGAGTAAGAGACTTGCCAGGTGTAAGATATCATATTATCCGTGGTACACTTGACACAGCAGGCGTTGCAAAACGTATGCAAGCTAGATCTAAATATGGCGCAAAGAGACCTAAATAAATCGCTATATTTTAGATGAATTCACAAAATTAAAAGGAGGTAAAAAATATGCCAAGAAGAAGTGGTATCCCAGCAAGAGATGTATTGCCAGATCCAGTCTACAACAGCAAGGTAGTGACCAAGTTCACCAACCAAATCATGGTAGATGGTAAGAAAGGTATTGCTCAAGAAATCGTATATGGTGCATTCGACAACATTCAAGCTAAGTTGGGTGTAGATCCAATGGAAGTATTCACAAAAGCGCTCGAGAACGTTATGCCAGTATTGGAAGTTAAAGCTCGTCGTGTAGGTGGTTCAACATATCAAGTACCAATGGAGATCAGACCAGCTCGTCGTCAAACATTGGCAATCAGATGGTTGGTTATGTATGCTCGTAACAGAGGCGAAAAGACCATGGTTGAAAGAGTAAGTGCTGAATTGATGGATGCATACAACAATACAGGTAATGCTGTAAAGAAGAAAGAAGATATGCATAGAATGGCTGAAGCTAATAAGGCTTTTGCACATTATCGTTGGTAATCAACCGACATTTATTATAGGAGAAAAACAATGGCTAGAGAATTTTCACTTGAAAATACTAGAAATATCGGTATCATGGCTCACATCGATGCTGGTAAAACAACAACTTCAGAAAGAATTCTTTACTATACAGGTCTAACTCACAAAATCGGTGAAGTGCATGATGGTGGTGCAACAATGGACTGGATGGTACAAGAGCAAGAGCGTGGTATCACAATCACATCTGCTGCTACATCTACCCAATGGAAAGGTAAGCGAATCAACCTTATCGATACCCCAGGACACGTTGACTTCACAGTAGAAGTTGAGAGAAGCTTGCGTGTACTTGATGGTGCTGTCGCAGTATTCTGTGCTCGTGGTGGTGTTCAACCACAATCTGAGACAGTTTGGAGACAAGCTACAAAGTATCACGTTCCAAGAATTGCTTTCGTAAACAAGATGGACAGAGATGGGGCTGACTTTGATCATACTGTTGAGATGATGAGAACTCGTCTTAAAGCTAATGCAGTGCCAGTAGTTGTACCAATCGGTAAAGAAGCTGACTTTGTTGGAATGGTTGACCTTGTTGAGAACAATGCAGTAGTATATCTCGACAAAGAAGGTAAACAATTCGAAAGAAGAGAAATCCCTGAGGATTTGAAAGAAAAGGCTGCTGAGGCAAGAGATGCAATGCTCGATGCTGTTGCAGGTTTTGATGATGAATTGATGATGAAATATCTCGAGGGAGAAGAAATTACTCCTGATGAGATTCGTGCAGCTATTCGTAAAGGCGTTTTGTCAATGCAACTTACCCCAGTTCTCTGTGGCTCAGCTTACAGAAACAAGGGTGTCCAACTATTGCTTGATGCTATCGTAGATTACTTGCCATCACCACTTGATATTCCTGATGTTGAAGGCAGTGAGGTAGGAAACAAGGACAGCAAGTTGACTCGTAAGACAAGCGATGACGAGGCATTCAGTGGTCTTGCATTCAAGATTGCAGTTGACCCATTCATTGGTAAACTTGCGTTCTTCCGTGTATATTCTGGTAAGATTGCTGCTGGCTCTTATGTATTGAACTCTTCTAAGGGTAAGAGAGAAAGAGTTGGTCGTCTTGTAAGAATGCACTCCAACAGCCGTAACGATATTGATGAAGCTTACGCAGGCGACATTATAGCTATCGTAGGTTTGAAAGATACTACAACTGGTGATACACTTTGTGATGAAAAGAACCCAATCGTTTTGGAAAGTATGGAATTCCCAGAGCCAGTTATCAGCGTAGCTATCGAGCCAAAGTCAAAAGCTGGTCAAGAAAAAATGGGTATGGCTCTTGTAAAACTTGCAGAAGAAGACCCAACATTCAAGACTTACACCAACAAAGAAACTGGACAAACAATCATCTCTGGTATGGGTGAGTTGCACCTTGACATCATCGTTGACCGTTTGCTCAGAGAATTCAAAGTTGATGCAACCGTAGGTAGCCCACAAGTTGCTTACAAAGAAACTATCCGCCAAACAGTTAACGCTGAGGGTATGTTCAAGCGTCAATCTGGTGGTAAGGGACAATATGGTCACTGTAAGATCGTTATGGGACCAAACGAACCAGGAAAAGGCTTTACATTCAACGACAAGACAGTTGGTGGTTCTATTCCAAAGGAATATATCCCTGCAGTAGAAGCTGGTATCAAAGAGGCTGCTTTGGGCGGTTATCTTGCTGGTTATGAAATGGTAGACTTCAACGTAGACCTCATGGACGGTAGCTACCACGAAGTTGACTCTTCAGAAATGGCATTTAAGATTGCTGGTTCTATGGCATTCAAAGATGCTTGTTCTAAGGCAAAAGCTGTTCTTCTCGAACCTATCATGGCAGTAAACGTTGAGACCCCAGATGATTACCTTGGTGATGTTATGGGTACAATCAATGGTCGCCGTGGTAACATCAAAAATATTGACGCCAACCATGGTGTTCAAACAGTTGATTGCGAAATCCCACTTGCAGAAATGTTCGGATATGCAACAACACTTCGTTCTTGTACTCAAGGTCGTGGTAACTTCTCTATGCAACCTGATCACTATGCAGAAGTTCCAAAGACTGTAGCTGAGAAAATTATCGGCGAGAGAGCAAAGAAGGACTAATCAGTACTTTAACAAAAGGTATTGACAAAAACTAAAAAAAATAATAAAATAAAAAAGTAAATGCGTAACGCAAAATTTTAGGAGGAATTAAACAATGGCAAAGGCTAAATTCGAAAGAAGTAAACCACACGTAAACATTGGTACCATTGGTCACGTAGACCATGGTAAGACAACTCTTACTGCTGCTATCACAATGTATTCAGCTGCTAAGGGATTTGCAGAGCAAATGAGATATGACCAAATTGATAAGGCACCAGAAGAAAGAGCTAGAGGTATCACAATCAATACTTCTCACGTAGAGTACCAAACAGAGACTCGTCACTACGCTCACGTTGACTGCCCAGGACACGCAGACTATGTAAAGAACATGATTACTGGTGCTGCACAAATGGACGGCGCTATCCTCGTAGTTGCATCTACTGATGGTCCAATGCCACAAACTCGTGAGCACATCTTGCTCGCTCGTCAGGTAGGCGTTCCATACATCGTTGTATTTATGAACAAAACTGACCAAGTTGACGATCCAGAACTTCTTGACTTGGTAGAAATGGAAATCAGAGAACTTCTTTCTGAGTATGGTTTCCCTGGAGATGACACTCCAATCATTAAGGGTTCTGCTCTTTTGGCTTTGGAAGCTGCTTCTGCTGGCAATGCTGATGATCCAGCTTGCAACTGCATCAAAGAACTTCTTGATGCTGTTGATACCTATATCCCAGCTCCAGAAAGAGATACAGATAAGCCATTCTTGATGCCTGTAGAAGACGTATTCACCATCACTGGTCGTGGTACTGTTGCTACTGGTAGAGTAGAAAGAGGTATGGTTAAGGTTCAAGATAAGGTTCAAATCGTTGGTATCAAAGATACTGTTGATACAACAGTTACTGGTCTTGAAATGTTCCGTAAACTTCTTGATGAAGCATTCGCAGGCGACAACGTAGGTGCTTTGCTTCGTGGTATCGATCGTAAGGGTATCGAAAGAGGACAAGTTATCTGTAAGCCAGGTTCTATCAATCCACATACAGAGTTCTCTTCTCAAGTATACGTATTGACCAAAGATGAGGGTGGTCGTCATACTCCATTCTTCAATGGTTACCGTCCACAATTCTACTTCAGAACAACCGACGTTACTGGTACTATCGCTCTTGAAGAAGGCGTAGAAATGGTAATGCCTGGTGATAACGTTAAGATGGATATTACACTTATCACTCCTATCGCTATCGAAGAAGGACTTCGTTTCGCTATCCGTGAGGGTGGTAGAACAGTTGGTTCTGGTGTAGTTTCTAAGATTATTAAGTAATCATTCAAAAAACAACAAAAAGATGCTCTTTGGGGCATCTTTTTTGTTTAAGTAAATTGTCAAGCGAAGTGCAACACTTTAGATAAT
>CAMFVQ010000027.1 GCA_945992255.1 uncultured Clostridia bacterium | reverse complement strand
TGAGCTCGCGAACGTGCACATCGTAGACAGAGATGGTGAGATAATAATTTATAAATAAAAAACACACCCTTTACGAGTGTGTTTGGTGGGCAGAGATGGATTCGAACCATCGTAGACAGAGTCGGCAGATTTACAGTCTGCTCCCTTTGGCCGCTCGGGAATCTGCCCATACATGGAGCTGGTGATCGGAATCGAACCAACAACCTGCTGATTACAAATCAGCTGCTCTGCCAATTGAGCTACACCAGCATATATTCCCATTTGATGGTGCCTCGGGGCGGAATCGAACCACCGACACGGGGATTTTCAGTCCCCTGCTCTACCGACTGAGCTACCGAGGCATAAATTAAGCGACTTTGTCTTTGCGACAATGTCGCCAATCTATTTGGCGATTCGGATGGGACTCGAACCCACGACCTCTAGCGTGACAGGCTAGCGTTCTAACCAGCTGAACTACCGAACCACATTGTTATTATTAAGTTTTGGTGGGCCATCAAGGACTCGAACCTTGGACCGATCGGTTATGAGCCGATTGCTCTAACCAGCTGAGCTAATGGCCCACATCACTTTGGATGAATGGTCGGGGTGAAGAGACTCGAACTCCCGGCCCCATGGTCCCAAACCACGTGCGCTACCAAACTGCGCTACACCCCGATATCATCTAAGTTATCATCATCCGATGACTACTCAACTATACAATAGTATGCCGAATTTGTCAAGACTTTTTGATGACTTTTTTTAATTTTTTGCAATTTTTTTTGGGGCTATTTTTGGTAGCCCCAAAAATTGCTAAAATACCCTATTTTACTTGTCTTCTTCGTCGAATTTGAAGCCCTTGAACAAGTCGCCGAGTGTTGCTGTTGCAGCATCATCAGACGTCCAAGATGTTGGCTCTTCTTCTTTCTCTTCTTTCTTAGCTCTTGGTTTGCGTGGAGCAGGAGCAGCTGTATCAAACTTCTTAGAAAGTTTGCTTGCTCTCTTTTCCTTAGCAGCTTGAAGCTCTTCTTCAGAGATTTCTTCTTCAACAACTTCTGGCTTATCAAGAAGTGCTTTTACACTCAAAGTGATTTTGTTGCCCTCGAACTTGATAACTTGAGCTGTTACTTCATCGCCCTCTTTGTAAACATCTTGTGCGCTCTTTGTGAATGTGTGAGCAATTTCGGATACTGGGATAAGACCATCAACATCTCTTTCAATAAGTACGAATGCGCCGTATGGCAATACTGTTCTTACCTTGCCAGTGATAACGCTACCTACTGGATATTTCTCAGCAGCGATTTCGTAAGGCTTCTTTTGGAGTTGTTTGTAACCGAGTGAAACCTTTTGGCTCTCTCTGTCAGCTTTAAGAATTACGAATTCGTAAGACTTACCAATCTCGAATACCTCGCTTGGGTGAGCGATTTTGTAGTGAGAGATATCAGAAATGTGAACCAAGCAATCAAAGCCGTTTACATTTACGAAAGCACCAAAGTCTGCAAATCTTCTAACTTTACCAGTTACGATATTGCCAGTTTGGAGAACTTCCCAAAGTGCGTTGTCACGAGCTTCTTTCTCTTCTTCGAGAATAACTCTTTGAGAAGCGATAACTGTCTTGTTGCGTTTGATAACGATTTCGGAATCTTCGCCCTCGTTCTTGCCCTTGATAACTCTAAGTCTAAGAGTTTTGCCTACATACTTCTTCAAATCTTCTTCGGTTACATAACCCATTCTAATTTGGGAAGCAGGTACGAATACTTCGTAAGGACCAACGTGAAGTTTCAAACCATTCTTAACTACTGTCTCAACAGTTGCTTTGAATTCAGAACTTCTAAGCTTTTCTTCGCTTTCTTTTGCTACGATAGTTTTCATATCATAAGCTTTCTTTGAGAAAGAGATACAGTCATTGTCTTTTGACTTGCCGCTCTTTTCTACTACGATAGCTGCAATAATATCGCCAGACTTGTAGTTGTCTGGGTTGTATTCTACACCATCAACTTCAACTTCGCTTTTGTCGATAAAACCATCTTTCTTTCCACCAAAGTTGATAGCGATACCATTTTCATTAGCTGAAATTACTTTGCACTCCTTGAATAATTTTCCTGCCTTAACCTCTGCTGTCTTGGCGTCTGATTGTTCAAGCATTGCTCCGAACAAATCTTTCTCATTGTTAGTTTTTTGAGAATCGTTCATTTGTGTTATTACCTCCTTAATCAACTCTTCCGGAGTTGATGCGCCGGCTATTATGCCCAGCTTTTTAATATTTTTTGCTACATTGACCGATCTAAGATCGGGTACTGTCGATATGAAATAAGTTTGCTCACAATGCGATGATGATATATCGAAAAGTTTTCGAGTGTTGGAGCTAGATTGACTGCCAATCACGAGCATAATATCACATTCTTTCGAGAGCTTTTCGGCTTCTACTTGCCTACTATAAGTAGTATAACAAATTGTATTATGTATGACAACTGTTTTGAGGCATTTTTCTAGAAATTTTGCAATATTTTCGTACTTATTTTTGTCAAAAGTTGTCTGCGATACAACACAGTAGTTATAAGTATTATCAAGGGTTAAATTTTCGGTATTATCTACAATTATAGCTGAGTTTTCACACCAACCATTTATACCTATGACCTCAGGGTGATTGCTATTTCCAACGATGATAATCTTGTATCCTTTGGCATAAAAATCAGCTACAATTTGATGAATTTTTTTGACAAAAACACATGTCGCATCGATATAATCTATACCCTTTTTTTCGAGTTCTTCATATACCGCTTTCCCTACTCCGTGCGAACGGATAACCAACTTTCCGCCGTTGTATTCGTCCAAAGAATTGATGGCAAAAACACCATGTTGTTCCAACGTTTTTATAGCATATTCGTTGTGCAAAAGCTCGCCATAAGTTTGACACTTACCACATTTTTTTGCAACCTCGATTGCATTCTTTACACCGCGGCAAAAACCGCTACTTTTGGCAACAATTATTTGCATACTTCACCTTTGTTTTCTAGATAAATTTTGAATTGCTCTTCATCACAATTTAGTTCTTCGACAAAATAGTCCAAGTCGTGTCTTAGTTGGAGCATTTTATAATAAATATAGTCAGTCGCCCTCTTGCGTTCCTCTGGTGACTTTGTGCCGTAAAACTCCTCCAAATAGAATGGCTCGCCCACCATAAGTTTGTTACGCCTGAACAATTTTGGCTTGCGATAATACATCATTGGAACAATGGCACAATGAGTCTTGATTGCAAAAGACGAAACGCCCTCTTTGAACGGAAGAAGTTGTTTGACATCATGAGGATTGACCGAGCCTTCTGGAAAAATCAAAATTTGTTCATCATTGTTGAGAACATTGAGAACTTTCTTGACCGCCGAGATGTCGCTTGCATCACGATTGATTGGAATACCGCCAACTTGTTGGATGAGAAAATTCATCACTTCGCAAATATCCGCCTTGAAAAGCACATTGGCTTTGGGCGGAAAAATCCTTGATATGATAGGATTGGAATCAAAAACAGAATAGTGATTGCAAATAAAAATGGCTTTTTTGTCAATGATAGCATTGTCTTGAAAATAGATTTTGGTCGGCCAAAACAATTTCATCAAGCTTTTGCCGACAACTCTAATTGCCTTAGAATACCACTTGTCCGTGCGATAAATCTTTGGATTTTTGGACTTGGAAGTAGATTGATTGCTATCATTTTCTTTGGTCATTCAGTATGCTACCACCTGTTATTTGTCAAGATTGGACAACAATATCATCATTTTGCTTATTGTTTTGCTCAATATTTTGCTCAGCTTCGAGTTGTTTTGCTTTCTTTTCTTGAAGATAAACATCGAATTTCTTTTGGTCGCAATGCAAAACTTCTACAAAATAATTGATATCTTCTCTCAATTCTTGCATTTTGCTGTATATATAATCTGTCGCATCTTTGCGGACTTCACTACCTTTTACACCATAGAATTGGCTTAGGTCAAACGGCTCGCCAACCAAAATGCGGTTGCGTCTGAATGGGCGAGATTTGCGATAATACATCATTGGAACAATCTCGCACTTTGTTTTGAGTGCAAAAGTAGCTACACCATCCTTGAACGGCAACATTTCATTGTCATTCTTTCTGTTGCGAGTGCCTTCTGGGAAAATCAAAATTTGTTGGTCGTTGTTGAGCACACCGAGCACTTTCTTTACCGCATCAATATCACTTGCACCTCTGCGAATAGGAATACCGCCAACTTGTTTTAGACATCTTGCAAAAAACTTTGATTTTGCTGCCTCTGATTTCAACACAACATTAGAATTTTTGCCAAAAACTTGGGATATAATCGGATTGGCATCAAAAGAACTGCAATGATTGCATATAAAAATTGCCCTTCTATCAAGAATTGCTTTTTCTTTATAATAAATCTTGGCAGGCCACAAAAATCTTATAACAAATCTGCCAATATGACCGATGAGTTTATAATACCAACGCTCTTCTGGCAATTTTCTATTCTTGATTTTTTCGATTTTTGTTGGTTGTGGTTGTTTGGTTTCTTCCACGATCAGTTACTTCCTTTTACAGTTGTTACAATAAGCTCTGCAACGTCATCAATAGACATATGTGTGCTGTCAATAAGCATTGAGTCTTGAGTTTGGGTAAGTGGTGCAAAATCTCTGTGCATATCATTGTAGTCACGGTCAACGATGTCATTTTGAATTTGTTCAAAATCAACTTCTTGACCTTTGGCAATGAGTTCTTTATATCTGCGAGTTGCCCTCTCCTCTGAGTCAGCTGTCAAATAAAACTTGAATTTTGCATTAGGCAAAACATAGCTTGTGATATCTCTGCCGTCCAAAACAACGTCATTTTCATTTGCAATCCCTCTTTGCATTTCTACCAAGAACAATCTCACTGCAGGAATTTTGGACACGTCTGATGCAAGTTTGGACATGTGGTGTTCTCTGATTGCACTTGACACATCTTCACCATTGAGCAAAATATGTTTTTCCCCCTCAACATCGGCATATCCTATCTTGATATTGGCAAGCATTGGCACAACTTTTTCTACATCGTTGACATCAACGCCTTGGCGATGAACATACAAAGCAACGGCTCTGTACATTGCCCCTGTGTCAAGATAAGTGATACCTAGCTTGCTTGCAACAAGTTTGCTTATGGTGCTTTTACCTGCACCGCATGGTCCATCAATTGCTATATTTATCATATTTTCTCCCCTTAACTAAATTATCTTCTTTATTATATCCCAACATATAATTATTTTCAAGTGATATTTACTTGATACTGCTCGCCATCGCATAAGCTGTCGAAAAAGCTATTTGTAGGTTATATCCGCCAGTCAAAGCATCGACATCAAGCACTTCACCGACAAAATACAAGCCTTTTACAAGCTTACTTTGCATATCCTTTGGGTCAATTTGTTTGACATCTACTCCGCCACTTGTCACAATGGCAAACTCTAGCTTTTCCATATCCAAAATATCCAATTTGATACATTTGATCACCCTCTCTAGGCTCTTTCGCTGTTCTTTGGTGATAGAATTTGCCACCGTTGTTTGTGATATTTTGGCTTGTGATAGCACCAACGGAATCAGCGATTTTGGCATAAGTGAAGGCAAAATATTCTTGATTGTACAATTGATATTGTCCGACAATTCTCTGAGTATTCTACTCTCTAAAGTGTCCATATCAAGTGCTGGTTTTAGATCAATGCCAACAGCCAATTTTTTGCTGAATTTGCCATTTTGATAGAATTTGGCAATTTTGCTCGAAAGTGACAAAATGATCGGACCGCTCACCCCAGTATGAGTAAACAACATTTCTCCAAAATCACTATCTAGCTCATTGTCACCATCGAAAATAGTTGCTCTCACATTTTTGAGCGACAATCCTGCCAATCCATCAACTCCGCTTGTTTTGAGTGCCGAGAGTGCCGGCTTTGGAGTGACAATATTGTGACCCAGCCTTTTTGCCCAAGTGTAGCCATCTCCTGTCGAACCTGTGGTTGTATATGACTTGCCACCAGTTGCCACAACGACTGCATCGCACTCGATTTTGCCCTTGTCTGTCACTACTCCAACTACTCGATTATCTCGTGTCAAAATATCCACGACTTTGGTATTTAACTTGATTTGCACATTGTTTTTGCGAGCAAAATTCTCGAAAGTGTTGATGACGTCATTTGCTTTGTCGCTAGTCGGAAAAACTCGATTGCCACGCTCGACTTTGATATCAAGTCCATTGCTTGCTAGGAAATCCATAGTGTCGAAAGGCGAAAATTTGTATATTGATGACATCAAAAACTTTCGATTGGTCACAACATTTTCAAGGAATTCGCTCACATCGCAACAATTGGTTACATTACATCTTCCCTTGCCTGTTATGTACATTTTTTTGCCAATTCGCTCGTTTTTTTCTAGCAAAACACACTCGTGACCAAAGCTAGCCACCAGTCCGCTACAAAATATTCCGCTTGCTCCTCCGCCAATTACAACAACTTTCATAGCTTTACACCTTTGAGCATATTGTATGTTTGGTTGTCGGTAAAATCAGGCTTGATTGGGCTTATGGTGATATAGCCTTGTCGAATATATTTGACATCGGCATCATCATCGTTTTCTATATCTTCGATAGGCTCACCTGTGAGCATATATCCATCGATTCCACAATCAACATAATTGTCCGTGTATTGGTGAACGCCAACCTTTGCAAAACGAACACCTTTGATATCTTGTGCATTGTCATAAGGCAAGTTGATAGATAAAATCTTGTTGCTTCCCTTGATAATGCTAAAGAGTTGGTCAAGCTTTTCGCAAAGAAAATTTGCCGAAAAATCAAAATCTTTCAAGTGATAATTTTGGGATATGGCAATAGACGGAACGCCCATAAGACCCGACTCCATACAAGCGCCCACTGTGCCAGAATATGCAACATCAGTGCCAAGATTGAAGCCATTGTTGATACCGCTGATTACAAGGTCAGGATTGTGTTTTAGCACCATTTCGATACCGAATTTTACACAATCGGCAGGAGTGCCTGAGAGTGCATAAAAATCGATGCCCTCCACTATATCAAGTTTGATAACGTTGACATAATCATGGAAAGTCATCGAATGGCTCTTGCCTGACATTTGGCTGTGCGGAGCGACTACAACTACATTGTGAGATTGGGACAAGTGTTTTGCCAAAGTTAGAATACCCTTTGCATAAACACCATCATCATTTACCAATAAAATATCCATAAACTTATTCTAACAAAATAAAGTAAATAAGTAAATATAATAATGTATTTTGTTGGTAGGTTTTGCAAAATTTTGACAATACAATGCTTTTATATATAAAATCAATATTACATATCGCCGAATAAATAAAATCGCTACCAAAAAAGCTCAACCGAAGTTGAGCTTTATTTGTTTCAATTAGACAATTTGAATGCCCTTTGCTGGGTCAGCTACTGCACTGTCAACATGATATTTGTTGGCTTGTCTGTACTTGAAGAAGTTGAGAGCAACTTGTGGGAACAATGCGTAAGACAAAACGTCCTCATCTTGTTCGATATACTCTTTGATTTCTTCTCTATACTTAGCAAGTTCTGGCTCGAGAAGGTCAGCAGGTCTGCAAGTGATACGCTCTGTATCGCCCAAAATTTGCTTAACAATCTCTGCACTTGGCTCAGCTGGAAGATGACCATATTCGCCTTTTAGCAAGCCCTTTGTTTCTGCAGATACAACCTTGTATCTCTCTCCGCTAACTACGTTGAACACTGCTTGAGTACCAACGATTTGGCTAGTAGGAGTAACAAGTGGTGGATAACCAAGGTCTTTTCTTACATTTGGAACTTCAGCAAGCACTTGGTCGAATTTGTCCATAGCGCCGAGCTTTTTGAGTTGTCCAACAAGGTTGGAAAGCATACCACCAGGAACTTGGTAAATAAGTGCCTTAACATCGGTTTTGATAGATTTTTCTGTGAGCCAACCATCTTTTTTAAGTCTTTCTGCAACAGGAATAAACTCGTTGGAGATTTCGTTGAGAAGCTTCAGGTCAAGCTTGGTATCATACTCTGTGTTTTGAAGTACTGCAACCATAGACTCTGTAGAAGGTTGAGATGTACCATTGCCGAGAGCGTTGAGTGCTGTGTCGATGATATCTACTCCAGCCTCGATAGCTTTTAGATAAGTAAGGTTACCTGTGCCAGCAGTTTGGTGAGTGTGCAAGTGAATGAGAGTATCCTTTTTGAGGACTTTCTTCATCTCTTTTACAAGGTCGTAAGCAACGTATGGAAGCAAAATGCCTGCCATATCTTTGATACAAATATTGTCAGCACCCATATCTTCGAGGTCTTTTGCAAGTTGTACAAAGTACTCGTTGGTATGAACTGGGCTTGTGGTGTAAGAGATAGTAGCCTCGCAGATACCGCCGTATTTTTTACAGCTCTTGATAGCTTGTTCCATATTTCTCTTGTCGTTGAGAGCGTCGAAAATACGGATAATATCAATACCATTTTCGATAGATTTCTTTACGAATTCGTCTACAACGTCGTCAGCATAGTGCTTATATCCCAAAATGTTTTGACCACGCAAAAGCATTTGGAGTTTGGTGTTTGGCATAGCTTTTCTCAATGCTCTAAGTCTTTCCCATGGATCTTCATTCAAAAATCTAAGACAAGCATCGAATGTAGCACCGCCCCAACACTCGATTGAGTAATAACCAACACTGTCCAATTGGGCAGCCATTGGCAACATTTCGTCCAATCTCATTCTGGTAGCAGCTTGGGATTGGTGTGCATCACGCAATATTGTTTCTGTAATTTTTACCATAATAATACCTCTCTGTGTGTGGCTTATGCGAAGATAGCGAGGAGTACGCCGGCAGCAACAGCTGAACCGATAACACCTGCTACGTTAGGTCCCATAGCGTGCATAAGCAAATAGTTGTTTGGATTTTCTTCTTGTCCTACATTGTGCGAAATTCTCGCTGCCATTGGAACGGCTGATACACCAGCAGAACCGATAAGTGGGTTGATTTTGCCACCTGACAACTTGCACATAATCTTACCGATAAGAAGTCCGCCTGCTGTACCGAATGAGAATGCGAATACACCAATAACGACGATAAGAAGTGTTTGTGGATTCAAGAATACGTCCGCAGTAGCCTTAGTACCTACAAGTACACCAAGCAAGATTGTAACGATGTTGATGAGTTCGTTCTTTGCGGTGTTGACAAGTCTAGGAACAACGCCTGATTCTTTCATAAGGTTACCAAGCATAAGCATACCAAGTAGTGGAATAGCTGATGGAAGAATGATACCTACGATACCAGTAACAGCGATTGGGAATACAACTTTCTCTGTCTTTGATACTGGACGAAGTTGTTCCATAACGATTTGACGCTCTTTCTTGGTGGTCATAAGTTTCATAATAGGTGGTTGGATAACCTTGATGAGTGCCATGTATGAGTATGCCGCAACTGCAATAGCTGGCAACAAGTGAGCAGCAAGTTTTACAGTTACATAGATAGCTGTAGGTCCGTCTGCACCACCGATGATACCGATAGCAGCAGCTTCTTCACCAGTAAAGCCAATGTTGATTGCAATGATGAATGTGATGAAGATACCAAGTTGGGCAGCTGCACCCATAAACAAGCTCTTTGGATTGGCGATAAGTGGACCAAAGTCGGTCATAGCACCAATGCCCAAGAATATAAGTGGTGGATAGATAACCCACTCTACACCTTTGTATAGATAGAAGAACAAGCCTTGATCAGCAACAACTTCGTGGGTAAGGTTGAGACCTTTTACAAGATTTACACCTTCAAATAGTGCGTTGCCATCTATTTGGCTTTGGTAGCCAGCTACAACTTGTTCGATTGCTGTATGAACTGCATTGTATTGGGCAGTTGCGCTCATTCCTTCTTGGAAAGTCACGCCCAAAAGCTTAGCAAGTTCTTTTACTGTACCCGATATAATCTCCCCATTTGCAGTAAGATATTGTCCTGCCTCATTTACAAAGCCCAATGATTTGAGTGCCTCGAGTTGTTCTGGAGTGCCTACAAAGGAAACTTTGTATCCGAGAGTACCATACAATATGCTGTACGCACCAGGAATATTGATAATAAACATACCGAATCCGATAGCAAGAAGGAGGTTTGGCTCAAATTCCTTAGCAACTGCCAAGTAAATCAACACACAAGCAATACCTATCATAATGAGGTTTTGCCATATTGGTGTCAAACTTGTCATAAAACCAGTGCTTTCCCACAAGTTTTTGAGCGACTCCAACATACTAAACGATGGTAGTGTAGTAAAAAAGTTGACCATTATTCCTCCAAAATTATGCTATTGTACAAAGAACAGCACCTGTGTCTACGTTTGAACCTGCAGTTGTAGAATAAGTGATAACACCGCTAACGCTTGCAACAACTGGAGTATCCATTTTCATTGCTTCCAAAATTACGATTGTATCGCCTTCCTTAACGATTGCACCATTGTCAAAGCAAAGTTTCTTTACAAGACCTGGCATAGGAGCATTGACTGGCTTGCCTGCACCTTGTGGAGCGGCAGCTGGTGCTGGAGCAGCAGCTTGTACTGGGGCAGCAGCTACTGGAACTACTGGTGCGGTAGCTACGCCACCAACTTCTTCAACTTCTACGGCATAATTTTTGCCATTTACATTAACATTAAATTTACGCATATTATTTCTCCTATATCCGATTATTTGATTTGTTTGATAGAACGAACCTTGAATGGTAGGTTGCTCTTGTATTCTACTCCGCTTGCCTCATAGTAAGCGATGAGTGATGCCATAATAACTGCCACTACTTCTTCTTCAGCTTGTATGTCAGCATCTTGGGCTGGTTGTGGTTGTGACTCCACTTGTTTTGGTTCTTCTTTCTTTTGCTTCTTTGCAAATAGCTTCTTGAAGTCAATTTGGAACAACAGTTGCATAAGCTTTACAAGCAAAATAAGCATAAGTAGCACTACAAATACCATGCCGATACCAATCAAAGCAACTTGTAGACCAATAAGAATTCTTGTGCCTACACCAGCCTTGCCGATTTCGAGCTTGTCTGGGTTGCCATAATTTAGATCACAGCCGGTGAATGCCATAACCATACATACAAGCAAAATTATTGAGATGATAATTTTTGCTTTTTTCATGCTTTACCTCACAAACCAAGAAGCATCAAAAGTGCAGATGCAACATAAGGTCTAATATTTTGAGCCTCGATAACATTGTCAAGATAGCCGTCCTTAGCAGCAACTAGTGGACTAGCTTGCATCTTAGCATATTGCTCTTCGAGTTGTTTTCTGATTTCGTCGAGGTTGTCAGCTTTCTTGATTTGGTCAGCCATAAGAGAAGCAACTGCTGTATTTGGAGCGATTGGGCTAACAACAGCATTCTCGCAAGCCAATGTATAACCAAAGCCTACTGCCTTGCTCATCAAAGCGCTATAACCAAAACCAACTGCATTGCCTACTGCAACACCAATCTTCGCGATTGAAGAAGTTGCGATAGTGGTCATAAGCTTGTTAGTTTTCTTTGCAAAACCTCTGAGCTCTTGTTCGAGTGATGGATTGACGCCAAGTGTATCAACAAGTGTAACAAGTGGAAGGTCAAAAGAATCAAGCTTAGCTACAAAATCAGCAGCTTTCTCGAGTCCTTCTTCGCTGATATAGTCACCGCTTGTAGCAAGTACACCAACACTGATACCATTGATTTTGCCGAGTGAGCAAACAACTTCGCTTGCAAAATCTTTGTTGAATTCTACCACACTGCCCTTGTCGCAAATGCTAGCAATACGCTTGTCAGCAGCCATAGGCTTGTTGAGAGCTGGATCAATGCGGTTAGCATCATCTTCTGCTTCTTCTTCATCAGCTGGCATAACTACTGCAAAAAGCTTAGCAAGTTTTGCAGCAAGGTCTTTTTCGTTCTTGAAAGAGAATTGAGCCAAATCTGAAGTAGCTTTGTAGTTGTCATAACCAACGATAGATTTGATTTCTGGGAATCCGTGTTTGTCGGAAGCCAAATACATTGGAGAATTAACTGACAAAATGCCATCTTCGCTCATGAATACAAAGTCAGCACCTGCAACATAAGTAGCCATCATACCAACGGCAACGCCCTTGATGATAACGATATGTGGCACATTGTCTGCCAAAATTGTGCTGTTGGTGATAAGTTCTGCATAGCTTTCCATAATACTAGCACCCTCACCAACTCTAGCTCCACAGCTATCAATAATTGATACGAATGGAACGCCTGCTGTCACAGCTCTTTGCATAGCTTTTGCAATTTTTTGTGCTTGAGCGTGACTCATACTGCCTTTCATTACTTCAGTGTTTTGAGCAAAAAGATGAACAGGCATACCACCAATAGTTGCATAACCAGTCACAACGCCTTCGCTCAATGCGTCCAACGCACTGTCAAAACCCTTTCCACTAAGAAAAGCATCTGTCTCAACAAAGCTCTCAGCATCAACAATACCATTCACAAATTTCTTGATTTTAGAATTTGCATTGTCAAGTGCTTTTGAGAACGCAGAGAGATTGTTATTCTCCATATTAACCTCCAATATGTTTATAATTATAATTGTTCATTTAGCATTATATATTTTTGACAAAATTTTTGCAAGAAAAAGTGACCGCAAAATGCAAAAATGGATAAAAATTTTTATAATTTTACAATATACAACAAAATTGTATATCTTATTGTTATCTTTTTAACAATTTATCGCAAAATTTTGGCAATATCGACATCGTCAAAAGACAAAATTCGGCAAAAATTGTCAGCCAATCGACCTCTCCCCAACACTGCTTGCCAAGTCCAAACCATATCTTCTTTTAGATAAAACATAATTTATTATCAATATTATATTTGCAAAAAAATGACAAGGCTTTCACCTTGTCCGTATGTATTACAATCTTTTTAGATACTCGACCTCGAAATCGTTGAGATAGCGATATCCGCCACGAGATAGTCCGCCAAGTCTTAGATCGGCAATGGCAATTCTTCTTAGGAAAAATACCTCTTTTCCGATTGCTTCAAACATTTTTCTTACTTGTCGGTTCTTACCCTCTGTGATTGTGATCTCCAACTTAGAAATATTATCCTCGAAATCAATAAGTTTGACCTTACAACGCTTTGTCTTTTCGCCATCGATGACTACGCCTTTTCTAAGTTGGGCAAGCTCATGCTCTTTTACCTCGCCCTCCACCTTGACTTGGTAAGTCTTTGGCACTTCGTGGCTTGGGTGAGTGAGCGAATGAGCAAGGTTGCCATCATTGGTCAAAATGAGTAAGCCTTCTGTCTCATAGTCAAGTCTACCCACTGGCACAACGCCCGGCAAATCTTGCTTGATATAATCAAAAATTGTCTTGCGACCTAGCTCATCTTTGCAAGTTGTTATACAGCCCTTTGGCTTGTTGAAAAGTATATAGATAAACTTAGAAATTGGCTTGATAACTTGACCGTTGCATACCACAACGTCTTTTTCTGGATTGATAGTTTTGCCAGGTTTGTCAACCACTTGTCCGTTCACTTTGACAACGCCTTGCATAATAAGTTCATCTGCACCACGGCGAGATGCCACACCACTTTGAGCCAAAAATTTGTTAAGTCTTTCCATACTGATTTTCCAAACAGCCATCGCCAACAACATTCGGCAATGACTTGATTATCGCCTTGTCTTTTATACTATCAATACTACTTATTTTTTCGCAAAAAATCAAGCAATTATTTATATTTAGATAGACTTTACCAACATTTTGCATTTTATCAATACTAATTGTTTTAACATCTGAGCAATCTATACAATAATCTATATTCACATTGTCAGATTTTTTGAGTGGAATATTGATATTATTGTCGGCCCTAAATCGATATTTTTTGTCACCGCTTTCCAACACGAACAAGTCTTGATTTTTGTCCAAAACTTTGACAAGCGTGTATTCATCGAAGGCTTTTTGGAGCGAAAATATACTTTCTTGCCACATATTTGGATTGTTGAGCGTAACACATACCAACGCCATATTTCCACGAGTTGCAGAGCTGACTAGACACTTGCCGGTAGCTTTGGTATATCCTGTCTTAACTCCATCGCACCCCTCGAACATACCCAGCATTTTGTTTTTGTTACAAAACACAACTTTCGGGTGCGTTTCGTTACCTTGCACTTCATAGCTTTTTGCACTCACAATCCTTGCAAAATCTACATTTTCAAGAGCTTCACAAGTAATCATTGCAAGGTCAAAACTACTCGTAAAATGCCCCGATTCACTCAGTCCGTGAGGATTGGTAAAATGAGTATGTTCAAGCCCCATTGCGGCAACTCTGTCATTCATCATATCAACAAAATTGTCCACACTTCCACCAATTTCAACAGCAAGTGCAACAGCAGCATCGTTGCCACTGCGTAACATCAATCCATACAGCAAATCTTGCACCGACCAAAGCTCATTTTCTTTTAGATAAATAGAAGAGCCTTCCACTCCAACTGCCTGCTTAGGGATTTTTACAAGCCTATCAAGTGGACAATTCTCTATCGCAACAAGTGCCGTCATAATCTTTGTTGTGCTTGCCATACCCATTGCTAAATGTACATTTTGTCCATATAAAATTTGTCTACTTTTTCTTTCAACAACAACGGAAGAATTGTCACCACTGGCAAAACAACCTCTATCATAATGGCAACCTGCTGCACATATATTGCTATGTTTTGGCTGAGATAAACTACAATTTGCCAATCTATTTGCTCCGCTTTCAGTCACACAATCAGATCCCCAATCACTGCTGTCACATTGCCAAACATTGCCAGCAAAAACCTTGCCCTTGTCGTCTACAAAGTCATTTGATGTCATCACTTTGGGGAATTCATCTTGCTCAGAACATAGTGATACATTGGACAATTGGAAAGTTGATTGTGTGTTAGGCAAAAATCTCATTATGCTTGCAATAATCGATAATAGCATAATCAATAGTGTTATATTTGTAAATATTGTTACAATATAATACTTATTTGAGAAGTATAATTTGTCGGATACTATTTTTTTATGCTTTTCAAAGCGATGTTTACCAAGTCTTTCCATTTGTCCATTTTCTCCTTTTCATCAGTTCTAACCACACAATAGTTGCCATCAGTACATACCAAAAATCCCATAGGTGTGATATTTATTCCGCCACCACCGCCACCGCCGAACGGCATATTTATATTCTTATCTTCACCACCACTTTTCATCTCTCCGCCTATGCTAGCTATACCGACAGATATTTTGTTCATTGGCACAATGATTGTCCCATCAGCCATATAAATAGGCTTAACAATTGTACTATCTTCGGCAACTATACCTTTTAGATTGCTGAGAGCTGTTGTCATAATATTCTCTATATTATCCATAATATCTCCTTCTAAATATTAGCATACGCAACACACGAAAAATTATTTGTATACCGCCGTATTTTATATCTACCCTTCCATTTATTTTCAATTGATTGGTATTGTCAAAACTGCTTATCAATTCAAACCTATTTTCTCCAGCAAATATTTTACCTGCAATTTTTGCATACAATTGTCTATATAGTTCGCTCAATCCTATCACCATACCGCATTCTAAACAATCAATATTGTTATAAAATACATTCATTGTCGAGCTAGCCTGCTTAAATGGCAACCAATCTTGTACAACCTTGCCTACTTTTATATGCTTTTTGCTCTTTTTCAAATTGCATTGTTCATCTTTTGCATATTTATTATTGCAAAATTTCTTGTTAATTGTTGCTATTTTGGGGTTATTTTGCTCAATTTTAGTCAGTTCTCGCCCTCCGACCTGATACCAAATATCACCACCGCACTCAAGTGTCTTGACTTTCAGCAATGATATTTTACCATTGAGCAATATATCGACACACCCCAAACTGCTTTCTCTATCCCAAAAATACATTATTTGAAGTCGCCCAAACAAAGCTAGAGCGATGAAAATCACCGCAACAACTCCCAAAAATATTCCGATTATGCTCAACCAATACATCCAAAACATACCTATATATTGCGATTTTTTGAAGATTTTATGCAAAAAATACACCCAGCTACTGCTAGGTGCAATTTTCGTTGTTTATTCTATATTTTTAATAATTAAAAAATCGTATAAAATAATTGTTTTCTTTCAATCATAACACAATTCTAAACTACAATATTGTCATCATCATCTTCTTCCACATCTTCCATGCTTTCATTCTCTTCGTTGGTAAATTGCTCATCGAGTTTTGCAAGTTCTTCATCGCTCAAATCGCATTCATAACTCTCGAACTTTTCACCTTTCAAGAAGTCTAAGTCATCTTTCATCATAGCATCAAGTTCATCTTCTTGTTGCATTTGGCTAGAAGTCATAGGTGCATTGTCATCAAAATCATCTGCAAGGTCAACCTCTCTATACAATCCCTCAGATTGGACATTGTAGTTACCAAATTCTACAAGGTGTTTTAGCACTTCGCCATAATCAGGAAGTTCATCGATAGTATGTAGCTCGAATTTCTTCAAAAATTCATCAGTTGTACCATAAAGAATAGGTTTACCCGGCGCTTGCTTGATACCAACACTCTTGATAAGGTCGGTTTTGAGTAGCACACTGATAGCATAATCTGGGCTTACGCCTCTTATTTCTTCGATTTCGCTACGAGTAATAGGTTGTTTGTAAGCTATAATCGACAACACCTCGATAAGGATTTTGCTAAGTTCTTTTTCCTTTACAGGTTGCAAAACTTGTGCCACAATCTCGCCATATTCACTGTTGGTCGCAAATTGCACTTTGTCATCAAATACTTCAAGTCTTATGCCGCATTCTCCGCTATATTTTTGTTCTAGCTCACTTATCGCATCGTTGAGATTTCTCTTGGTCACGTCTTCTGGAAGTGATGCCAAAATATCCTTTCTTTCGATTGGACTGCCTGCCGCAAAAATTATGGCTTCCACTACATTTATCAAATTTTTCACTTATCTTCCTCCGTTTGCATCAATGATTGCAAATCAATGCTATTTTCATCAATTTCATCGTTTAGCTCGATATCTATATCATCTAAAAATGTTTCTTGTTTTGCCTTCACCACTTGTTTTTTCATCAATTCTAGCAAGGCTTGGAAAGTAGAGATTTTCTCGTTTTGTTGGACATTTTCATCGAACAACTCACTGAACTTGACTTTCTTTTCTTTCAAAATCCTTGTGGTGATATAACTGATTTTCTCAGCCACAGTATATGGATCTTTTGCAATTTTTTTGGTCGCATAAGCCAATTCTTTCTCGCTCATTCTCATAAGCATTCTGCCGTAAGCATCTATCAAATTGTTGAGATTGAAGTCCTTGATAACATAGATAGCATCGGCATCTGTATAGACTGGTTTTCGGCTGAACTTGTTGATAGTTTCTCGCTCTTTGAGCATATCGCTTTTCTCTTTGAACATTGCATACATAAGCAATCTTCGTCTGAGCAAATCTTCGGGGTCATCCTCATCTTCCCAACTGTCATCATCGAAAAACTCTTCTTCCTTAGGAAGCGCATCTCTCGACTTGATTTCGAGCAAAGTCGCTGCAACCGACACAAAGTCAGACGCAATATCAATATCCAAATCGTCCACTTGACTCATATAAGCCATATATTGATTGGTGATTTTGGCAAGCGGAAAAGTGAGAAGGTCATACTTGCCCTCTTTGACAATAAGCGTATACAGAAGGTCGATAGGACCTTCAAAATCACCCAACTTAAATTTTACAACATCACTTGCGTGATACTCAAAAAAATTCGCCATTATTCTCCTTAAATTGTTACTCCGAACATCAAGCTAAACAGCTTACTTACTGCGCTGTTCACCGCACTGATATACATACCGAATATGTTTAGATATGGAGATATCATACCAAGCACATTGCTCAGCAACAAAAATCCCAAAAGTGCGAAATTGCCATATTTGTACATAAATTCTACATATCTGTTGTTAGGTTTTGCAAGGGTTTCCACTATTCTAAATCCATCGAGCGGATAGATTGGCAACAAGTTGAACGCCATCAAAGTCAAGTTGAAAGTTATGCCAAATCTAAACAAATACGAGAAGAAAAAGTATGCATATTGTGCAGCTGTTATGTCCTGCCCATAGTAGATATTCAAATCAACATTTTTTGTGCAAGCCACAACAATCGCCAAAAAGCACGCCGACAAAAACGCCATTATAAAATTGGCGATAACACCTGCGAGCGATACGGTTATCATACCTTTTTTGTAATCTCTAAAATTCCTTGGGTCGATAGGCACAGGCTTTGCCCAACCAAAACCAACTAGCAACATCAAAAGCATACCGATTGGGTCAATATGTTTGAGCGGATTGAGCGACAATCTACCACGCATTTTGGCAGTGTTGTCACCATTCCAATAAGCTACCCAACCATGCGCCATTTCGTGCAAAACAATTGCAAAAATGATAGCAATCAAAAATGCAATAACTGCCAACATAGCAAGTCTTGGATATTCTTTTAGTTGTGATATAATGCTAAACATTATTCGTATTTTACCTCTACATCATTTCTGACAATATCTTCAAAATTTTGTGGTTTTACCGCATAAGCGCTCTTGCCGTCTTTGACAAACACGACAGGCGGAATTGTGTTGCGGTTGTAGTTGCTAGCCATAGAATAACAATATGCACCTGTGGTAAATACGGCTACGATATCGCCACGCTCAGCCTTTGGCAAACAAATATCTTTGACAATTATGTCGCCACTTTCACAACACTTACCTGCGATAGTCACCACTTCTTCACCTTTTTGGTCGGCTTTGTTGGCAATGATTGCATCATATTGTGCATCATACAAAGCTGGGCGAATGTTGTCTGTCATACCGCCATCAATGCTGAGATACTTCTTGATGCCCTTGATTTCTTTGATAGCACCCACACTATACAAAGTTATACCTGCTTCGCCCACAATACTTCTACCCGGCTCAATCATAAGATAAGGCTTGTCAATGCCTTTTGATTTTATACATTCATTGAGCTTGAAAGTAAGTGTTGCAACATAGTCACAATATTGTGCAATATCGAATTTTGGATCATCTCCACTATAATGAACGCCAAAACCACCGCCCATATTGAGCACGGCTACTTTTATATTTTCTTTTGCAAGCTGAGCAATAAAGTCAGTCATAACATCGACTGCCAAAGCAAATGCTGACTTGTCGAAAATCTGCGAACCGATATGACAATGCACACCCTCGAACTCGACATTTTGTTTGGTTAAAATCTTGTCAATAACCTGTTTTGCATCGCCATTTTTGATAGAAAAACCAAATTTACTATCAATTTTTGCTGTTTGTATAAAGCTGTGAGTATGTGCCTCGACACCAGGATTGGTACGGATAAGCACCTTTTGAACAACATGATTTTTGGCAGCAATCATATCAATGAGGTCCACTTCTTCAAGATTGTCCACCACAATATGACCAATGTCATGTGATATGGCAAATTCTAGCTCGCTGACAAGCTTGTTGTTGCCATGGAAGTATGCACGAGATATATCAAAACCACTACAAATTGCTGTATAAATTTCACCGGCAGATACAACATCGATATTCATATCTTCTTCTTTCATCACTTGATAAATTGCCTTACAACTGAAAGCTTTGGAAGCATACGCAACACCACCATAGCCATAAGTTGTCTCCACCGTATTCTTAAAAGCACGAGCAACTGCTCTTATGTAGGCTTCATCCATAACAAACAATGGTGTGGAATATTTTTTAGCCAAATCTACGCAATCAACTCCACCTATTTGCAAGTGACCATTTTTGCCAATGTTCAATGTATCTCTAAAATTCATAACATACTCCTATGTATTAGTCTATAAAATATTATCAAATTATAATAATAAAGTCAATATAATAAGACAAAGACCACAAAATTATGTGGTCTTCTTACAAAAATTTTGCATAAAATATCGCTATTATATCAACATTCTATATATTCAATCATCGCTATTTTTTGAGATTTTTGTCGAACAGCATTTACCAGCTTTGCGACAAGTCCTTGAAATAATCCCAGAACTTCGACTTTGGTGCATCTATCATAGCAACGAGCGGTACGCTACGCTTGATATCACCTATCTCAATATCAATACTAGCTATGTTGTCGCCTTTTGCAAACGGCGCTTTGACAGCCACAGGGATATTTTCACTTACTTTTCCTAGCGGCTTGTTGTCCTTGCACAACATATAAACATCATACTTAGGTGTGATTTGAGCACTCTTTATTGGGCTGTTTTTGACCTCGATTTCTTTATATTTTTCACCACTTTTGCAAACAATTTGGCTGGAATAATGAGCAAAAGCATACTCAAACATACCTTTGACTTGCTCGAATCTTGTCACACTTTCATCGCAACCAATAGCTGTTGACACTACAGATAAATTGTCCTTGGTCGCCATTGCCGACAAACAAAAACCTGCCTTGGAAGTAAAGCCAGTCTTACCACCTTTGCAATACGGATATTGCCTCATAAGCTTGTTGGTGTTGACGAATTGGGTCACTCTGCCATCAGGGTGATGATAGTCCTCGAGGGTGATACTTGCATACTTAAAGTACAAGTCGTGCTTCATCAAAGCCCTTGTCATAATATTGACATCACGAGCCGTGCTATATTGCTCTTTGTCGCTTGGAAGTCCAGTGGAAGAACAAAACAAAGTATTGTGCATACCAAGCTCTTTTGCTCTGTCGTTCATCTTTTGAACAAAAGTCTCATGAGAACCTGATATTCTCTCCGCCATCGCAACACTTGCATCATTTGCCGACACCACAACAATGCCTTTGAGTAGGTCAGATACGGTATACTCATCACCTGCTTCTAGGAACATTTGACTTCCACCCATAGATTGGGAGTTTTGGCTGATGACAACTTTTTCATCAAGTCTTAGATTGCCGTTTTCAATTTCTTCCAAAACAATGTTGGCAGTCATAATTTTAACCATACTTGCAATCTCGTGTTTTTCATCAGGATTGTAGCTGTACAATTCTAGTCCGCTATCAAAATCCGATAAAAATTTGCTAAAACTCTTTTGACTCATACCTTGCTCGATTTTTGCTTGTTCCATATTGCTAGGCAAACAAAATGTTGGCAATATACTGAGCAAACATATAAGTGACAACAAAGCAATGCTCCACAAAATCTTCTTCATTTTTCACCTCACCATTTTTGTTAGTGTGTGCCTGTGGAAAAGTATTATGCAAGAATTTTATTCTAATTTATTGCTTATTTGGGAATAATAAATAGATTTTTATAATCGATATTTATGATATTTGGTGTATTTTGAAAAATTCTTCAATCTTTTTACCTACCCAATCAAAACCAATTATTGTACCAAGATTCTCGACATTTTCCATTGATTTTTGATAAAAAAGCACAGGAACATTCTCTCTCGAATGGTCAGTGCTAGGTGTCGATGGGTCACAACCATGGTCTGCAGTGATGATAAGCAAGTCATCATTTTCCAATACGTCCAGTATCTCAGGCAGTCTTCTATCAAAGTGTTCCAAACATTTTCTATACCCCACAACATCATTGCGGTGACCATACAACATATCAAAATCAACTAAGTTGGAGAATATAAAACAATTGTCATTTTGTTTTATCGTGTCAATAGTTGCGGTAATAACTTCTTCATTGGTATGAGCAACGACATGCTTATCGATGCCATATCCGCTGAAAATATCGTTGATTTTTCCTACCCCAATTGTTTGTACTTCACTCTCTTGCAACTTGTTGAGTGTTGTCTTTTGGATAGGGACAAGTCCAAAATCTTTTCTATCTGCCGTGCGGTAAAATTCGCCTTTTGCATTGGTCGAAAATGGGCGAGCGATTATGCGTGCAACATTGTTTTCACCACACATAATACGACGAGCAATCTTGCACATATCGTACAATTTTTCGATAGGATAAATGCTGTCGTGGCAAGCAATTTGAAGTACACTGTCGGCTGAAGTATACACAATTGGATATCCGCTCTTCAAATGCTCATCTCCCAGCTCTTCTATGATTTGAGTACCACTAGCTGATTTGTTGCCAAGAATACCGCCCACGCCCCATGCTTTGGTCAATTGAGCGATTATGCCTTCATCAAAACCATCAGGATAGGTCGGATAAGGTCGGCTAGTCACCATTCCCATAAGCTCAAAATGCCCCGTTGTGGTGTCTTTTCCAACTGATTTTTCAACCATTCTGCCAAAACTTGCAATCGGATTGTCGCATTTTGGCAACACCGAAACATTGTCAATGTTATTTAGTCCCATTCGGACAAGATTTGTTACATTTATACCGCCACTTATTGCAGAATAAGTATTGCTGCCTTCGTCACCAAAAGCAGCCGCATCGCTTGCTCCGCCTATTCCAAAACTATCTAATACCAAAACTATTGCTTTCATACTCATATTATATACTATATTCTTCTATTTGAAAAGATAGAAAAAACATAATCTCAAATATACTCAAAATAATAACACGTTGGCAACTATCTAATATTTTATAAAATGAATAAAAGCCACTATTTGTATAACAATGTAATATATAAAACTCAGAATTGTTATTCGTATATGTTCTAAAATATAATACTAGATAAGAATAATCGAAAATATACTCCATAAAATATACTATGCCAAACAAAAAAATGCCGAAAATCAAGTTTTATCTAAACAATATCCACTTATACTTCAACTTCAAGTCGTATTGGTGGATTTATCTTGCCAATTTGATTGCAGCTATTGTTGGAATTGTTATAGGCATTTTGGTTGCTCGCAACACATCTTCTGAGGATTGTTTCGACTTGTACGGCTTACTAAAAAGTGGCGAATACGGCTATTTTTCGACCTTTTTCAAATATGCACTCTATCTACTGCCATTGGCAATCATCAGTATATTTTCTATCACATATCCTGCCCTGATGTCTGTATCAACAATTTTAGTTCTGTATTATGGCTACAAAATCGGCTTTGATATAATGTCCTCCATATCCATTGCGACCAATACAGCTGTGTTGTCTATCATATTGTTTTGGCTACCTTATATAGCTATATTTATATGTTTGACAAGCACAATCAGTGTCTACAATCTCACATTCAATCATTGTATAGGTTGCATAAATTTCTGCCCAAAACTTATCAAAAATAGTGCAAAAATGGCAATGTTTTTGTATGTTTTAGCTTTGATTTTGGTACTTTCAATCACTATCATCCTGCCATTTGTTTGGAAAATATTGTTTTACTAGCAATAGAATATCGCCACTTTTTCATCATAATATTTACGCAACACAACCATTTTACTCAGTTGACTTTGCTCCAACTTCTGCATAACATTTCGGCAACAACACAACCGCTTTTCTCTCAGATGATTTTACTGCAATTTATGCATATCGTTTACACATCATGTAATTGTTCCACTCATAGAAAACTTTGCTTCATTTCATCTTCAAAACGCAAAAAAAATCGCCACCAAATGGTGGCGAAAAATTCAAGGTTATTTTGCGTATTCTACGTGTCTCATTTCACGGATAACATTTACCTTAATTTGTCCAGGATATTCGAGTTCTGCTTCAATCTTCTTAGCAATATCTCTTGCTAGGAATGTTGTTGCCTTGTCATCAACCTTTTCAGGTTTGACCATAACACGAATTTCTCGACCTGCTTGAATTGCAAATGATTGTTCAACTCCATCGAATGAGTTGGCAACATTTTCAAGTTTTTCAAGTCTCTTGACATAGTTTTCTAGTGATTCTCTTCTAGCGCCTGGTCTTGCTCCTGATATAGCATCAGCTGCTTGAACAATGACTGCTTCGATTGTCTTTGGCTCGACATCGTTATGGTGAGCTTCAATCGCATGGATAACCGCTTGGTTTTCCTTGAATTTCTTAGCAATTTCTACACCGATAGATATGTGAGTACCCTCAACTTCGTGGTCAACTGCCTTACCAATATCGTGCAAAAGTCCGGCACGCTTAGCAATCTTGACATCAGCACCAAGTTCAGATGCCATCATTCCGGCAAGATAGCTCACTTCAAGTGAGTGTTTGAGTACGTTTTGACCATAACTTGTACGATAATTTAGTCTACCCAAAAGCTTGATAATCTCTGGGTGAAGTCCATATACATTGGCATCAAATGCGGCATTTTCGCCTGCTTCTTTGATTTTAGCGCCGATTTCCTTCTTGACTTTCTCGACAGTTTCCTCGATACGAGCTGGGTGGATACGACCATCGGACACGAGTCTTTCGATAGTGATACGAGCAATTTCTCTTCTCACTGGGTCGAAACCTGACAATGTAACAACATCTGGTGTGTCATCAATGATTAGGTCAACGCCTGTTGCGTTCTCGATAGCACGGATATTTCTACCCACTCTACCAATCAAACGGCCTTTCATATCCTCGCTTGGCAATTCTACCACAGATACTGCAAACTCTGACGCATGGTCAGCTGCACATCTTTGGATAGCCATTCCGACAATGTCTTTTGCCTTTTTGTCAGCCTCATCTTTGGCTTTTTGTTCGATTTCCTTAACTTGAACTGCCGCATCACGCTTAACGTCTTCGATAAGTTCATTGAGCAAAATATCCTTTGCTTCAGCTTGAGTCATTTGTGCTACTTTTTCGAGTTCCTCTAGCATTCTGGAATGAGCATTGTTGAGTTCTTCCTCAATGCTATCCAATTTTTTTTCTTTGTCTTCGAGTTGTTTTTTCTTTTCATCAATAATGTCTGATTTGCGATCAATAGCATTTTCTTTCTTAGATAAAAAGTCTTCTCTTTGAATAAGTCTTTGTTCGGTACGACTGATTTCAGCTCTTCTTTCCTTAGACTCTTTTTCAAATTCGCTACGAAGTCTTTGTTGTTCTTCTTTTGCTTCTATTTTTGCTTCTTTGAGATACGATTTGGCGTCTTCACGACCCTCTTCTCTGATACGATCACATTCTTGCTTAACACTGCCCACCATACGACGAGCAACGAATCTATAACTAAGCAATCCTATTGCCACACCAACTACAATCATGCCGATTGCAATGCCGACAACACCGCCTGCTGATACCCCAAGAAGTAAGTTGAAGCAACTAAAAGTAGTTGTCATATTAACCTCCTGATATTCAATTGTAAAGTTACATAGTGCATTATTGCACAAAAATATTATATATAAATAATAGACCAAAGTCAATAGTTATTTATTTTCTCTTGCATTTTCCATGATTTTATTTTTGATTTCTTCGGCTACTTCTGGATTATCTTCGAGGTATAGGATAGTTTTTTCTCTTCCTTGACCTATTTTTTCATCATTGTAGCTTATCCAAGAACCGCTCTTGGTCAAAATACCTGTATTGACACCAACATCAACAATACAGCCAAGCGCACTGATACCCTTGCCGAACAAAATATCGAACTCGCAAGTCTTGAATGGTGGAGCAACTTTATTCTTGACAATTTTCACTTTTGCCTTGTTGCCAACGAACTCTACGCCGTCTTTGATAGCATCGCCTTTACGCACTTCCATACGAACGCTAGAATAGAATTTTAGCGCTTTACCGCCTGGGGTAACTTCTGGGTTGCCGAACATAACGCCTACCTTTTCTCTAAGTTGGTTGATAAAAATCAAGCAAGTGTTGGTTTTGCTGATGATAGCAGTAAGCTTACGCAAAGCTTGCGACATAATTCTAGCTTGAAGTCCAATGGTTGATTGTCCCATTTCGCCCTCGATTTCCGCTCTTGGAGTGAGTGCAGCGACTGAGTCAATGACTACGATGTCCACTGATTTACTTCTGACCAATGTTTCTGCAATGTTAAGTCCTTGCTCTGCATCATCTGGTTGGGAAACATAAAGATTGTTGACATCTACACCAAGTTTTTGGGCATAGATTGGGTCAAGAGCATGCTCAGCATCGATGAATGCAGCTATACCGCCAGCTTTTTGGCATTCTGCCACAGCTGATAAAGCAACGGTGGTTTTACCAGATGACTCAGGTCCATAAATCTCGATAATTCTTCCCTTTGGCAGACCGCCAACTCCTAGTGCCATATCGAGTGTCAAACAGCCAGTGCTGATTACTTCGATTGGTTCCAAAACTTCATCGCCAAGCTTCATAATAGCACCCTTGCCGTATTGCTTTTCTATCTTTGCCAAAGCATCTTCAATCAAGCTTTCTTTTGACTCTACTTTGGTTTCTTCTTTCTTTTCTTTTGCCATAATTTACCTTCCTCAATCAATTATTTTTTATTTTTTCAAGCAGCAGATACAATGCCATATCTGTCACACTTTTTCTAATTTGGTTGCGATCCCCCTCAAAATTGACGTCGTGTACATCAATATTGCTGTGATCGGCAATTGCTATGTAAGCAAGTCCTATTGGAGTGTCATTTTCATCACTTGACGGACCTGCACAACCTGTGGTTGCCACGCCAAAATCGCTGTCATTGGTAAGCAGTCCCTCAACCATTTCTTTGGCAGTTTGTCTGCTGACCGCACCATAGCGTTGGAGCGTGGACAACTTGACATGCAATCTACGCACTTTGGAGGCATTGGTATAAGTCACCAAACCTTCGTTGAGAACGCAACTACTTCCTGCCACATTGACAATTCTGCTGGCAATCATACCGCCTGTCAAAGACTCCGCCACCACAACTCGCTTGCCTTTGGTAAGTGCAAGTCTTACCACACAATCTTCGAGTTCTTCATCATTGTCACTGTATACCTTATCACCCAAAATACTCTTTACGTTGTCGATTATAACTTGGAATTTCTCTTGGCTTTCTTTGGCATTCTCTATCACAATTTTCCAGTCAATGCCTTCATTGGAGCAAGTGATAAACAATTTGTCACTAGCTAGCTCACAAACTTTGTCTATCTCTTCGCTATCAATATTTATAGCTTTGACTATACATAAATTTTTGTAAATATCTATCATAATTTTTCCTTAATCTTCTGTTTTGTCCGTATTGTTTTTGTCCAAGTCATCTTTATTTTCATCGCCTACTTGGTCGCTATTTTGGTTGATAATAGTAGAATTTATCTCATCAGCAATGTTGCGAACGACACCCTCGATAACAATTTCATCATCGCTTTTCTTTTGGTCTGACAAAATAGCTTTGTTCTTGATAATATAGTTTAGACCACTCACCACAGTCATAACTGTTGCAAAAATAAATCCTATTGTACCCACCCATGCAAGAAATTTGAAAATTCCATAATGGCGCATATAGTCAGGAGCTATGAGCAAAAATCCCATTGATACCATGGTAGATGCAGTCTTGATTTTGCCTAGATTGTCGGCTGCAAGTACAAAATCTTGCAAAGCTGCCATTTGTCTAAACAATCCGATAATAAGCTCTCTAGCAAGAATGATAACTCCGCAAATAAGACCAAAATATGGGATAGGCAAATAATTTCCGTCCACCAATACAAAAAGTCCTGCCACTACAAGCACCTTGTCAGCGATTGGGTCGAGGAACTTTCCAAGGTTGGTGATAAGGTTGTATTTGCGAGCTAGGTGTCCATCAAGATAATCGGTAGCCGATGCCACCACGAACACTAGCCAAGTGAAAATAAACATATAGTCCCATGCTGATTGTAAGCAATAGAATAGGACAAAAACAGGAATAAGTACAAGTCTTGCGACCGTTATTTTTGTTGGCAAATTCATACTAATTCTCCTATGCTATCTCCGTTCTCAACGGATAATATTTTTACTTTGTATATTTTGCCTATTTCAACAAGCTCATCACTTGTAAAATAGATAAGTGTATCAATCTCAGGTGCATCGAACGAGCTTCTACCAAAGAACATTTGTCTGTCATAATCAATGCCCTCATAAATTACTTCTACCACACGCCCAACACGCTCTTGGAGCTTTTCTTCCATGATTTTTTGTTGTATGGAATAGAGTTTTTCCACTCTTTCTTGCTTGGTTTCATCATCAATTTGTCCATTTAGCCTGCTAGCTGGAGTGCCTTCTTCGCAAGAATATGCGAAAAATCCACATCTATCAAGCCTTGCAAACTTGATAAAGTCTACAAGTTCATCAAAGTTTTCTTCACTTTCGGTAGGAAAACCAACAATAAATGTTGATCTGATTGCCCAATCACCTCGACTTCTTATCCTGTCAATTAAGTTGTAAATGTACCTTTTATCAACCCTGCGATTCATTCTTTTCAATATTATATCACTTATATGTTGACAAGGTATGTCAAGATATTTACAAATTTTTGGATTTTTTGCAATATAATCAAGAAGTTCATCGGTGATAAGCTCTGGATACAAATAAAGTAGTCTAATCCATTTGACATCGAGTTTGGACAATTCTTCGAGCAAGTCGATAAGTCTTATTTCGCCATACAAGTCTAGGCCATAACGGCTGACATCTTGTGCTACCAAAATAAGCTCTTGAGTGTTGTTTTCAGCCACGATTTGACTTGCTTCAGCCACAATATCTTCGATTGGGCGAGAAGTAAATTTGCCCCTTATGCTAGGAATAGCACAATATGTACAATGGTTAGAACAGCCCTCCGCAATCTTGATATAAGCAAAATGCTCAGGTGTGGTAAGCACTCTTTTTGATGAAATATATCTGTCATTGATATCATTTTTTACACAGATTTGTTCGCCTTTGTGCTTGTTTTTCAAGTTTTTCAAAATCTCAGGCAACTTGTGATAGCTAGTCGTACCCAAGAAAACATCTATCTCAGGCATTTCATCTTTTAGCTCATCCATATATCTTTGGGACAAACAACCAGTTACGACCAAATACTTACAATTATCATTCTTATACTCCGCCATTTCCAAGATAGTATCAATGGCCTCAGCTTTGGCACTGTCAATAAATCCGCAAGTGTTGACAATAATAATGTCCGCATCGCTTGGCTCACCTGTCAACTCAAAGCCATCATCTACAAGATATGCCAACATATTTTCGGTATCTATTCTATTTTTGTCACAACCTAGTGAGATAACACCTACTTTCATTCTTCATCTCCATTTATTGCTTTTTGTTTGATTTCATCTACTTGCTCTTCGGTCAAAGTAAATAGATTTTTCTTTCCCTCGACACGGATAGCACCGATAGACTTCATCCAATCAAAGATTTTGCCTGCTCTGTTGAATCCTAGACCAAAACGGCGTTGCATACCCGATATAGACACTTCACCATTCTCTAGTCCAAAGTCCAAAGCTTCTGGGCAAAGGTCATCTGGGAATGTGCTAACTTTCTTTTCGCCATCACCATCACTTGCAGGTACTTCCTCTTCTTTGTTGATGACGTTCAAAATCTCTTCATCATAGTAAGCTGTGTTCTTATCTTTGACTTCTTGGACAATCTTTCGTACTTCTTTGGTGTGGATAAACGCACCTTGCACACGCACGGCGTGAGGTTTGGCAGCTTCTTTATAAAGCATATCGCCATAACGCAAAAGTTTCTCAGCTCCCACTGTGTCAAGTATTGTCTTGCTATCTACACCGCTAGTAACGGCGAATGCAATACGAGTTGGCAAGTTGGATTTGATTGTACCAGTGATGACATCGACTGATGGTCGTTGGGTTGCCAAAATAATATGAATACCAGCCGCACGAGCTTTGGCAGCAAGCTTCTTGATGAGCTGTTGGAATTCTTTGCCCACTGATGACAAAATAATATCGCCTACCTCATCGATAACTATCAAAATATATGGTAGTTTTTCGGCAGTTTTGCTCTCGCTGACTTCATCATTGTATTGTTTTAAGTTGGCAACAGATAGCTCGGTCATCAACAAATATCTCTTTTCCATTTCATCGACTGCCCATTTCAAAGCATTGATAACTTTTTTCTCTTCCGACAAGATTTGTGGAATGAGCAAGTGAGGAATATCACGATAAATGTTGAGTTCTACGACTTTTGGGTCAACCAAAATAAGTCTTAGCTCTTCTGGCGAATATTTGTAAAGCAAACTACAAATCATTGCATTGAGGCATACACTCTTACCAGCACCTGAAGCACCTGCAACAAGGGCGTGTGGGAATGAGCAAATATCACTTACATAGCAGTTGCCATCAATATCTTTACCGAGAGCAAATCTAAGTCCGTCTTTCTTAGCATTGAACTCTGGGCTGTTGATGATAGGCTTCAAGCCAACTGTACCACGAGTTTTGTTAGGTATTTCGATACCGCAATATCTCTTGCCGGGGATTGGCGCTTCTAGTCGCATACTTTCAACACCAAGCCACATTGATATGTCACTATATCTTGATGTGATTTTGCCGACAGGTCCGTCAATCTCGAATTCTATACGAGAGAATGTAGGACCTTTGACAATGTCCACAATCTCGATATTTACACCATAGTCTACCATTTTATCTTTCAAAATGTCTGCTAAACTTTGGAGATAATTGTTGTCCACCTCAATATTTTCATCATAATCCGACAAGCAATCTATGCTTGGTGGAATATATGGAGTGATTTTGCGTGGTGGCTTTGGAGCTTCAACAGGCTTTGCAGGTACAATCGGAGTGACAGGAACAACAGGAGTTGTTGATCTTACTGGTTGAACAGGTTGGCCTGGTGTTGGCGGTGTGGTGTTTTGTCTTGGGTCTAGTGACTTGTAAGACATATTGTAAGGTGTTTCCACCACTTCATTGCCCTCGTTGCCAACATTGCCAACATTTTGCTCGGCTTGCTTTTGTGCATTACGCAAAGCTTGTTTTTCTTTGAGAATTCTCAATCTTTCCGCTCTGTCAAGTTTGGCTTGATCTTGCTCGGTCGGATTGGTAGGTGTCTCAGTTGGGTGAGCGATAGGCTCGATTGGTTTTTCATCAATCTTTGACTCTGGCTCAATGTTTGTATTCATACCGCCAAGCGAATTGTTGAGAGCATTCTCTATTTCTTTCATAAAGTCATTTTGCTCTTGGTCGCTAAATACAGGCTCGCCATTCTCGATTGCCATATTTTCTAGCATTTGTTTAGAACGATAATTGGTCGAATATGACTTGAATTTGTCATCAATGTCAAAGTTGGTCTTTGGTGTTTGAGTGTCATTGTCTTGCTCTTGAACATTCTCAGTTGGCATTGAAGGAATATTGAGAGTGTTGGGAGTCACTCCTTTGATTTGGCTCATAGTGTGCGACACATCAACTTCACCTCTGCGCCTTGGATAAACTTCATCTTGGGTGTACAAAAAGTCAAGTGCGGATTGTCTTTTGTTGTCCACACGCTCATCGACTTCTCTTGGACTGACAAGCAAAGATTGCTCTTCCTCGAAATACGTTGGTTCTTCCTCTTCGCCCAACTCCATATTTTCGAGCGGTATATATTCGAGCGGTTTGCCAGAATGACCCTTAGAAAAACTATCAGACAATCTTCTGCCACTTACAGTGCCGTTGTACATTTCTCTTGTTGGCTCTTCTTCAAAATCTTGAACATTCTGAGCAGCTCGTTTGTTTTGCTTTTTGTCGAAAAAGTTGACTTTTTTTGCACGAGATGGAAAAACAATCTCATAATTGATATTCATCACAATGGCAAGTGCAACAAATCCTGCCAAAAGCAATCCCATAATTACCATAGAAAATACATATAGTTTGCCCAGTGGAAAAAGCAAAACGCCTCCTAGCCAACCAGCAGGAGTGCCTGCACTCTTAAAACACTCTGCAAGATACTTAGAATATGCGAGTGTATTGATATTGCGAGTGAGAGCAAGATGTGACATAGCAATGACCAATGCAGCGATAGCGATATAGCAAAGCTTTTTACCTATTTTGGTATTCTTAGATGACCAACCGCACAGCATAAGCACGCCGACAAGCACCATTGCAAGACATATGCCATAGATAGAAAAACCAAATACTCCCACAAAAAAATCTTTGACATAGCCACCAGCTTTGCCAAAAACTCCTACCAAAATTGTAAACAAAAGTCCGAACAAACCTACGATGATAAGTCCATTGAAAATTTGATTAGAACGAGATGTGCTTGTTTTTTCTTTTTTTCTCACAGTTTTCTCCTGAACAAACTTTTTACTCATTATGAATTATACCATAATATATTATTTTTTACAATATAAAATAAAAAATAGCACCCCACAAGATACTATTTTTTTAATATAAATATTCTCGATAGTTTTCTACCCTGTTCTACTTGCCAAAATCAGTCTTTCAGCAAGTCGAGCAAGTTGGTTTTTATCTCTTTTCCAACATATCCAACGCTAGCTTTGGACACATCAAAACAATCTTTGATGACTTGATTGACATCATCAACGCTCAGTCGGTTGACTTCATCGAGTCGCTTATCAATATCAAACAATTCGCCTGTATAAATTGCATTTTTTGCATATGCACGCATTTGGGAAGATGTACTCTCTTGTCCCAACACATACGCAGTTTTAAGTTGCTGAACAGCTTTGGAAAATTCGCTTTGACTTATACTATTTTTGCACATATCTTGAAGTAGTTGTTTGGTACTTACCACAGATTTTTCCACCGAAGCAAGATTAGTTCCGATATATACACTCATCACGCCGTTGTTGACATAAGTTGATGGATAGCTGTAAACGTTGTATGCCAACCCTTGCTTTTCTCTGATATCTTGGAAAAGCCTACTACTCATACCACCGCCCAAAATATTGTTAGCGAGCATCATCGCCATTACCTTTGGGTGATTGTACTCATAAGCTGGCATCGCAATCGCAATGTTGGACTGCTCTATATCCTTGAATTTGCTGACATAAGCAGGCTTAATCAAGCATTTTTTATCTTGCCAAACACGAGTGTCATCGCTCTTGAATTTGCCTTCAAAATGCTCTTCTATCAAGTTTTTTGCCTGAGCATATTCGAGGTTACCCACGATAGTAACCACCGTATTTTGAGCTACATAATTGGTCTTGATATAGTCTAAAATATCCGAGCGAGAAAACTTCTTGATATTCTCTCTTGGGCCAAGAATGGTCATACCGAGCGGATTGTCGCCAAAATACGCATCTGCTAGATAGTCGAACACTATATCGGCATTGTCATCTTCACTCATCGCAACTTCTTCCAAAACAACGCCACGCTCTTTTTCCATTTCCTCTTCATAAAAGGTAGAATTGAACAATATATCAGCCAAAACTTCCACGCATTTTGGAGCTATATCATCAAGGCTGATGGTATAGTAGCAAGTCGTTTGCTTGGATGTAAAAGCATTGATTTGAGCGCCCAAAGAATCGACATAATCGACAATCTCGAATGCTGTGCGATTGGTCGTACCCTTGAACATCATATGTTCGATAAAGTGCGAAATGCCGTTGTTATCCAAAGTTTCGTTGCCACTTCCGCAAGCAGTCATCACGGCAATACCCACCGAACGCACGGTAGGAATATATTTGTAAACAAGTCTAAGTCCACTAGGGAAAGTAAAAATTGTATCGGTCATATGCATATTTTAATCCATAAATGTTCGTTTGTCAACATTATATATTTGCTTATTATTCCCCTATACTCACCAAATAAACACCCAATATCAATTTGAGTTTTGTTACCTATACAAGCATTTGAAAGTTTTGGTTGCAATTATATGACGTCCTTGTCCAACAAAGTGCTGACAGTCACTTGCTCGAGTCCTAAGCTTTTGTATTGCTCGAGTATCTTTGGCAAAGCTTCCATTGTATGCTTAGTCGGATGAGCCAAAATCAAGTCACCTGCCTTGACATTTTTTGTCGCACGAGTAAAGACAATATTCTCATCTTTATCACGCCAATCAATGGTATCTTTCGACCACATTATCACTTGCATATCGAGTTCTTTGCAGGCTTTGAGTGTATCGTTGCCAAAACTGCCACTTGGAGGTGCAAACAGCTTGATTTGACAGTTGCATATGCTACTCACGAGCTGATTTGTTGCCTTGATTTCTGCTAGATTGCCTTCGTATGACAGCTTGCGGTGGTCTTTGTGAAAATATCCGTGATTGCCGATTTCCTGTCCCTCGGCAAGCATTCGAGTAAGCAAGTCGTTGTTGTCATCTGCCCAACTGCCACCCACGAAAAATGTCGCCTTACAACCATATTGTTTCAAAGTATCCAGTATAGCAGGGATATATTCTGTCCCCCAATATACATTGAACATAATGCTTACTTTCCCTGCCGCCGTGTCTACGTGATAGATAGGCGAGGTGTTGTCACTACCTGATACAACAATAGAATTGTAACTCGAAAAACTGATGAGCGCTAGCCCCACCAAAATCATCACAATGACAATGTTGACTACCACTCTGCTATGTTTTATTGTCCACTTGTCCAACTTTCCCATATTCCATAATATGATTTAGTCGGGCGTGATATGTACAGAACGAGCAGGATTGACTGCTCGGCAATATCTTGCAACTATTGAGTTTTCAACAACCTACAAAACAACATAATTTTGGCAACAAAAAAGCCCAACCGAAGTTGGGCTAAATTTTGTTTGATTATTTGAGTACTTCCAAAAGTTTGAGTGCAACACCCTTTTCGTTGATGTCGATTACTTGAACTTTTACCTTATCGCCGATAGCTACAACGTCCTCAACCTTTTCTACTCTCTCTTTCTTGAGTTTAGAAATGTGAATCATTGCATCTTTACCAGGAGCGATTTGAACGAATGCACCAAAGTTCATAATTCTAACAACAGTGCCTTCGATGATTGTGCCTACTTCTGGGTCATTGGCAATAAGCTCAATGATTGATTTTGCTCTTTGGATAGACTCATCATCTACGCTCGATACGAATACATCGCCAAAGTCATTGATATCAATCTTTACGCCAGTCTCATCAATGATTTGGTTGATAACCTTACCACCGCTACCGATTACATCTTTAATCTTGTCAGGGTTGATAGAGAAAGATACAATCTTTGGAGCGTATTTAGAAAGATTTTTGCGTGGCTCAGGCAAAACTGCAAGCATTTTGTCCAAAATCTCAAGTCTACCTAATCTAGCTTGAGCAAGAGCCTTACGCAAAATTTCTTCGTTGATACCTTTTATCTTAATATCCATTTGGATAGCAGTGATACCATCAACAGTACCAGCTACCTTGAAGTCCATATCGCCAAGGAAGTCTTCTAGACCTTGAATATCGGTCAAAACTGCAACCTTAGACTTGTCTTCATTGCTGATAAGACCCATAGCTACACCAGCAACTGGCTTTTTGATAGGTACACCAGCATCCATAAGTGCAAGTGTGCTGCCGCATACACTAGCTTGTGAAGTAGATCCGTTAGAACTCAAAACTTCACTTACTGTACGGATAGCATAAGGAAATACATCTTCACTTGGGAGCATTGGCTCGAGCGCTCTCTCTGCCAAAGCACCGTGACCGATTTCACGTCTACCTGGACTCTTAGCTGGCTTAGCTTCGCCTACACTGTATGGTGGGAAGTTGTAGTGATGGATATATCTCTTGCAAACTTCATCATCCAAACCTTCTAGCTTTTGTACTTCAGCGATTGTGCCGAGTGTACATGTTGTCAAAACTTGAGTTTGTCCACGAGTGAACACACCTGTTCCGTGTACTCTTGGCAAAACGCCAACTTCACACCAAATAGGTCTGATTTCTGTCAAAGCACGTCCGTCAGGTCTTACGCCATCGTTGAGGATTTTTGCTCTAACTTTGGCTTTCTTCATAGCGTACATTGTCTCGAAGATATCTCTCTTTCCGTCTGGGAATTGCTCTTCAAAATGAGAATATACATCTTCATCAAGCTCTTCTTCTGCCTTTTCTCTGTCTTGGCGGTCAAAGTTCTCGAGAACTTTGTCCATTTTTTCATCAGCATAAGCCTTAACAGCCTCAGCAATGTCAGCTTGTGGAGCATAAAGATTGGCAGCGAATTTCTCTTTGCCGATTTGTTTTTGGATATCTTCAATCCAAGCAACAATCTTCTTAATCTCTTCGTGACCGAACAAAATAGCACCGATCATTTCTTCTTCAGTAAGCTCGTTTGCACCAGCCTCAACCATCAAGATAGCCTCTTTTGTACCGCTAAGGTTGAGTTGCAATGTGCTTTTATCTCTGTCTGCTGTGTCTGGGTTGATAACGTATTTGCCATCAACATAACCAACTACTACAGAACCTGTAGGACCTGCCCAAGGAATATCAGAAATGCTCAAAGCGATAGAGCTACCGAGCATAGCATATACTTCAGGTGGGAAGTTTGGATCAACTGACAAGCAAGTTGCAGTCACACAAACATCATTGTAAAATCCCTTTGGGAACAAAGGTCTGAGTGGTCTGTCGATAAGTCTTGATGTCAAGATAGCCTTATCGCTTGGTCTTCCTTCTCTCTTTTTGAATCCCCCCGGTATTTTACCTACCGAATACATTTTTTCTTCAAAGTCGCATCCAAGTGGGAAGAAATCAATTCCATCTCTTGGAGCTTTTGCCATGGTAGCATTTACCATTACAGCTGTTTCACCACAACGAACAATGCAAGAGCCGTTAGCTTGACCGCAATATGCACCAGTCTCAACGGATACTTCTCTTCCGCCAATGGTTGTAGTAAAAATCTTTCTTTCTTTCATACTAACCTCCAATTTAGCTTTTTCTTTATCTCATTTTTTTGTTAACAAGTTGATTTTCATAAAATAAGAGCGTAGCAAATACGCTCTTGATTTTATTACTTACGCAAACCGAGTTTTGCAACGATTGCACGATAACGTTCGATGTCTGTTTCTTTGAGGTATTTGAGCAAGTTTCTTCTCTTACCTACCATCATCAAAAGTCCACGTCTAGAGTGGAAGTCCTTTGCGTTGTTGGCAAAGTGTTCGTTAAGGTGTTCAATTCTTGCTGTCAAAAGTGCGATTTGAACTTCTGGTGAACCTGTGTCACCTTCGTGTTGAGCATATTGCTCGATGATTTGTTGCTTTGTAAGATTCTTTTCCATTTTTTATTCTCCTCGGAAATATATTTGCCTACAACCAAGTATGACATTGGAGATTTGACAAACCTAGCCATAGGTACACGAGTATGTTATCACAATTTTGGAGTCAATGCAAGCAAAATAACGGCAAAATCCAAAATAAATATAAACTAACTACTATTTAGTTATACTATCTATTAGCATACTGTTAGCTTAGCTTTTATGCACAAAGTTTACTAAACATAAATAGTTTATGAACAAACTATATTTGGCTAAGCTCATTTATGGAGAAAGTTTATGAAGAAACTTCATTTGAGTCGGCTTATTTGTAGGCAAAATTTTGCCAATGAACTCAATTTGAGCCAGCTATGTATGAACTAAGTTTGATAACAAATTTTTCCAAGTTTAGCTATTTGCCCAACAATCTTTGAGCTATGCTATTGAGGGCGTAGACTACTCCAACTAATCATTGCTCTTTACGATTTTGCTTGTGCAAATTGTCAAATATTCTTTAATAAAAACTCATCTCTTTTGTCGAAGTTTTCATCATCTCTTGCAAGGTAAACATCAATGCCTTTTGGATTGGCAAGTCGCTCCAACCTATCTTCATTTTGGAACAATCTCTTTGATATTCCACCTGCACCGCAAGCAATGATAGAATGAGTCTCTTCCATAATATCAATATTGTACACACACTCTTTATTTGGCTTACAATATCCTATATTTTCGAGATTGCCACTCATGTATTTTTGCTTGTACATATAGTATGGCTCATAACCGCTACTCATCAACGCTTTGAAAGAATAATCAACCATTTGCTCAGGCAAATTCTCTATTTGCTTGTTGTCATAGCCTTCAAGTTTTAGATTGGAGCCACGTTTCATTGCCAAAGTATGCACCGTGATATTGTCAGGATTTAGGCTGATTGCCGTATCGACTGACCTTCTAAAGTCCTCGAAACTCTCATCTGGAAGCATCGCAATGAGGTCCATATTGATATCAAAATCATATTTGCGAGCCACATCATAGATACGGAAAATATCCTCTACTCTGTGTTTTCTGCCTATCGCATCAAGTGTCGCTTGGTTAAAAGTTTGGGGATTGATAGATATTCTGCCCACATTGTTTTTTGCCATAATATCGAGTTTTTGTTCATCGATTGTATCAGGTCTACCTGCCTCGACCGTAAACTCTTGGCACTCAATATCGCCAAGTAGCGATAAAACACTGTCGAGTTGCTCAGCATTGAATGAAGTTGGCGTTCCCCCACCTACATAAATGCAACGCACTTTTTTGTTCATTTTTGCAATGAGTTCTTTTGCTCTCACAATATCTTTGCAAAGCAAATCACAATATGGTTGCACCGACTTTTTGATTTTGCCAAGCTCTGCAGACAAGAAAGAACAATAACTGCAACGACTTACACAAATCGGAATGTTGACAAACAAATCCACTTGGTCAAGATTGGTCTTGTAGACGCTTTGTTGGTTGTGACAAATAAGCTCAATAAGTTTGGTTTTTTCATTGCTTACTCTCAGATCATTCTCGAAATATTCTTTTGCATTTTCACCCTTTCTCAATGTGTCATGAAAAAGCTTTGTAGGTCTTATTCCTGTCAACGAGCCGTAAGGAAGTTCTACACCGGTGATATGGCTAAAATAGTCATACAATGCCACCTTAGAATATCTTTTGAGCAAAGCTCTATTTTTGATAAAATCAAGGTTTTGTTCTATTTTAATGGTTATTTGAGAAGTATTATAGCGGTTTTTAAAATCATTGATTATACAACTGTACTCATTCTCTGCTATCTCATCGAGTTGCAAATGTATCTCTCCACCGCCATCTTGCACACAAATATATGGATAAAATGCACGCACAATATCCATATAGTCATTCAAAAATTCTTCTTTGTTTGTCGAAAATGTAATTGATATATTAGACATAAAGTATCGGATTGTTCTCCCTTTCTTCTTTGCTTGAAGTTGGCTGTCCGTGACCTACCAACAAGATATTGTCACCATCAATCGCAAGCAATTTTTTGACAGAAATGCAAATATCTTCAAAGTTGCTGTCATCAAAATCTACCCTGCCATAGCTGTGAAAAAAGATTGTATCACCCACAAAAATCAAATTGCCACATTGATAACTAAGTCCTCCTATGCTGTGTCCCGGGGTCGCAATAACTCGGACTGGATAACCTGCAAGCTCCAACTCTTCTCCACCCTCCAACAAAACATCAGGGACAAATGGCTTAATATCTATTCCATAACTTTCAAATCCTGGGATATTTTGGTGCAAAATCTTGTCTTCATCTAGCTTTGACATATACACCTTAGCACCATATTGTTGCAACTCCGCCACTCCGCCGATATGATCAAAATGTCCATGGGTTGCCAAAACGGCTTCTAGCGACAAGTTCTCATCTCTCAAAAATCCAACAATTTTGTCCATATCACCTGCTGGGTCAACGACAAATGCTTTTCTGCTCTCTTCGTTGTACGTAACGTATGTATTGGTGGAGATATAGCCTGTTTGAAAAACTTTAATTTTCATCAACCTTGTTTTCCTTTTCAACAATCATAGTCACAGGTCCATCGTTGGACATATCAATGTGCATATGCTCTCCAAAAACACCTGTTGCAACCTTGCCTAGGCGATTTTTGAACTCTTGAACAGTCAACTCATACAATGGCAAAGCTTGTTCATAATGAGCAGACTTCTTGAAGTCAGGTCTGCGATTGGAAAAACAATTACCGTACAAGGTAAAGTTGGACACAACCATAACCTCACCGCCAATATCCATAAGCGTTTTGTTGAGTTTGTCATTTTCATCACGGAAAATTCTCATTCCGACAATTCTGTCCACTATATATTTGATAAGCTTTTCATCATCGGTTTGGGTATATCCAACAAAAACTAGGTATCCTTCCTTGATTGATGAAACAAACTCTCCATTTACTGTCAATGTTGCATGATTTACTCTTTGTACAACTGCTCTCATCAGTTCTTTGACCTCACTACATCAACAACACCCTTGATTTGTTTGAGTTTGTTGATAATATTTTCTAGGAAGTTGACATTCTCAACCTCGATTGACAACGAAACGCTTGCCATTCCGTTGGACTCTTTCTTTCCGCTTATGTTGGTAATAGCTATCTTCATTGCTGTAATAAGCGATGCACAATCAATGAGAAGCCCCACCCTATCTTCGGCAAACACATCGAGCGATGCCACAAAATAGGTATTTACCGATGATGGCCATTCGGCTTCCACCAGTCTTTCAGGCTCGAAATACTTGCAGTTTGGACAATCTGCTCTGTGGATTGTCACACCACGGCTACGAGATACATATCCCACAATCTTATCGCCAGGTAGCGGTGTACAACAATGCGAAAATCTTGTTTTCAGTCCAGTGTAGCCCTTGATTATGATGCCATTATCTTTTTTCCTAGACTCGACTTGCTTAGTCTTGATTGCACTCTCTTGCACAAGCTCAGGGTGTTCTTTTTTGTAGAACTCAATCATTCTGTTGAGCAGTTGGTTGCTTGATATCTCACCATAACCCACCAAAGCAATGATTTCATCTACATTGGTAGCACTATACTTTTGCATAATGCCGTCTTTCCAAGAGTTGCCAGCCATCAAATCAGCCAAATTGTAACCTTTGTGTTTGGCATCTTTTTCCAACAATTCCTTGCCTTTTTTGATGTTTTCTTCCTTCATTTCTTTCTTGAAGAAAGACTTGATTTTACTCTTTGCACTTGGTGTGATAACGAACTTCAACCAGTCACGAGATGGACCTTTGGAGTTGTTGGAAGTCAACACTTCCACCACATCGCCATTGGTAAGTTTGGTATCGATAGGCACCATACGAGAGTTTATCTTTATTCCAACGCATTTGTTACCCACTTGGGAGTGAATAGAATAGGCAAAATCAATGCCTGTCGAGCCGTTAGGCAAGTTGAAAACATCACCTGCAGGCGTAAAAACAAACACTTGGTCGGCATATAAGTCGATTTTGAGCGAGTCAAGATACTCTTTGGAGTCGCTTACTTCGTTTTGCAGCTCCATAACATTCTTTATCCAAGCAAGTTTGTTGTCATCGACAGTGTTAGGAGCGCCATTTACATTGCCTTGCTTATATTTCCAATGCGCTGCAATACCAAATTCGGCAATTTTGTGCATCTCTTTTGTACGAATCTGAATCTCGAAAGGAGAACCATAACTTGTCAAAACGGTTGTGTGCAAAGACTGATACATATTGGCTTTTGGCACGGATATATAGTCCTTAAATCTGCCAGGAAGCGGTTTCCATTTGGTATGTATAGCACCCAAAATCGCATAGCAATCTCTCACATCTTCTACGATAATACGCAAGGCAATGAGGTCATAAATTTGCTCGAAAGTCTTACCTTTTTGCAGTTTTCGATATATGCTGTAAAAATGCTTTGGTCTGCCGTTGATATCGCCTTTGATACCCAACTCATCAAGCATTGCATAAAGCTCTTTGGAAATATTGTTGACATCACCCTCTCGCTCAATCTTCTTTTGAGCAACTTTTTCAGCGATATAATAGTAATCATCAGGGTGCAAATATCTAAGACACAAGTCTTCAAGCTCGCCTTTCAAACCCGAAATACCAAGTCTTGCAGCAATCGGTGCATAAATATCAAGCGTTTCGGTTGCGATTCTTATTTGACTCTCTTCCGTTTTGTACGAAAGTGTTCTCATATTGTGCAATCTGTCGGCAAGTTTGATAATTATGACACGAATATCGTTGGACATAGCCAAAAACATTCTTCTTAGGTTCTCTGCTTGTTCTTCTTCTTTACTCTTGAAGTTAAGTTTGTTGAGTTTGGTCACGCCATTGACCAGCATAACAACTTGATGACCAAATTCTTGGTCAATCTCTTCGGCGCTGTGGTCGGTATCTTCTATGACATCATGCAAAAGTGCAGCGATAATTGTATCGCTGTCCAGCCCCAAATCCACCAAAATCTCCGCAACTGCCGCCGGATGCACAAAATAGTCTTCTCCAGATTGTCTTTTTTGACCCGAATGAGCTACTTTGGCAAAGTAGTAAGCTTTTTCTATACGGCTATAATTGGTCTCGTTGTAATTGTCTTGAATTTTTTTAAGAAAACTACCTTCCATATCTCTACAACAAAGTTTGATAAAGTTTTGAAGTGACCAACTTTGTTTTTACTCCCCTATCAATTATTATACCATCTTTGTTATATTTTACAATACCCAAATCAACAAAAATATTCATTCCAACGCAAAAACTATCATATCCAACGCCTATGTCGCCAAGTTTTTTATAAATCGACATCAAGTCATTGAATGTATATTTCTCCATTGCACTCTTGACAGCTACAAAAATTCTGCCAAGTGTCGGATAATCTACCAACGCATTTTTACATTCTTGTAGCATATTATCATTGCATACACAATACACTTGTGCATTTTTGCTTACTTCAAGATTGTTAATCTCATCAAAAATCGGCTTGTCTAGCAAGACAATTTGGCCATAATATGTCAAATCATTGTTGCAACTAGGGTTGAAAATGAGCCTGTTGTACGGACAAATCGAATCAAGAAAAGTATTGTTGATGATGATTTTGTCCAAAAAGCTCTTATCCAAACTCTTGTATGTATCTAGGTTATAACACAAGTAACATACACCAAATTTGCTATTTTCTGCCAAACGAACGGCATCAGACATACTTATATCTTGCCCAACCACTGCTTTATGATTGCCAAAATTGACTTTTAGATAGTTTTCGACTCCCATTGGCTTGTCCACAACTCCGCTAGATATGCTTTGAATAGTTGCTTGCAATGTTTGATCGTTGCGGAAAGTATTGATACCAATCGAAAATTCTATATTTTTTGGTGTAGAAGAGTCCAAAAGTCCCCATTTATCTAGCGAAAAATATGCCAAATAATCGGCTTTTTTATCCCTAAACTTCAAGTGTTCAGTCGAGCCTATTTGCTCGAAATTGGCACTTTTTAAGGTCTTGTTGAAAATTATTTCTCGATTGCCTTCACCATAAGGCTCCAAAAATTCGAGCTGATAAGCAAAATCTATGTCAAAATCATCTAGCTCCAACATGCTTGAAGAATGTGGAAGCAAACTTTCTGATTTTACAAAGTTTTTGGCATTTGCGTTGATTTTTTGTACAAAATCTTCGAGATGGTCCTCATCAAGACTGAGTCCACAAGCCATAGTATGACCGCCAAATCTATTGAGAAGTCCACTCACACTTGACACACATTCGAGGATATTGACTCCGTCTACACTACGACCCGAGCCTTTATATTCGTGTTCATTGTTGCTCTTTGTAAGCAAAATAACAGGTCTGTTGAACTCTGTGACAAGTTTTGCAGCAGCAATACCCAACACGCCATCGTCCCAATATTTGTTGTGCAGCACGATGATAGGATAATTCTCAAAATCCCACTTACGCATATCTTCCATGCAAGCTTCCACCAAGTCTTGAGTCATATTTTGGCGAGTTTCGTTGGATTGTTCTATCTCTTCAACCAAGTTTTGCAACACGAACATATCATCGCTTACGAACAACTGCACGACTTTGTTGGCATCGCCAATTCTGCCCACAGAATTGATACGAGGAGCAATCCTAAAACCAATATCCGATGATTTCACATCACCCTTAACGCATTTGTTTACCAACATTTTCAGTCCACGCCTGCATCCCATATTGATGAGTTTTAGTCCAAAATAAGCAATAATTCTGTTATCTTCCACCAGTGGAACAATGTCGGCAATGGTCGCCAAGCAAGCAATATCATAGTACTTTTTGCTCTCTTCAAGCCCTGCCAGCTTTTCCACCAATCTAAGTGCAGCACCTGCACCGCAAAGATTGCGAAAAGCTCCATTTGGAGTAAGTTTTGGGTTGAAAATCAAGCAATCAGGAAGCTCAGCAATCGGCTCGTGGTGATCAGTCACCACCACATCAAAGCCAAGCACTTCTTGTGCATACTCGATTTCATCGTGATTGGTGATGCCACAATCCACCGTGATAAGCAAGTCAGGATAGTATTCTTCTGCAATTTGTTCCAAGGCTTTGACACTCAGTCCATAGCCATGCGAATGTCTGTTTGGTAAAAAATAATGTACATCAACCCCACGAGATTGGAGATAGAGATACAGAATGCTCACACCGCATATTCCATCACAATCATAGTCGCCATAAAGCACAACTACTTCTTGATTTTGGATAGCTTGTTCAATACGCTCAGCTACACCGCCAAGTCCTACATAATTGTCTAGTGGTGTCAAGTCAGCGATTTTTGGATACAAAAAAGATGAAGCCTTGTCCACGCTATCAATACCCCTATTCACCAAAATAGTAGATATGAGCGGATTAAGCTTGAATTCTACTGCTATTTGATTGATTACTTGTTGATTGTCGGACATACTTCACCTATAAAAAAGGGTTGCAAGTTTGCAACCCTTGATTTGTTATTTGTTACATACCAGCATATTTTTTGGTTTTTGTAGATGCATTTTTCTTCTTCGCCTTTGCCTTGTCTGCTGCATTCTTCATCAAACAATAGATTGATGGAGCAAGCACAAGTGAAGAATAGAAACCTGCAAGCAAACCAAAGATAACTGGGAGTGCAAATTCTCTTACACTAGATGCACCAAGTATTGCAAAGAATACAATGGAAATCATAGTGGTAAGTGTTGAGTTGACAGAACGTGACAATGTTTCCCAAACCGCTTTGTCTACGATTGCATTGTTGTTTACCTTTTGAGAAGCTGCAAGAGATTTTTCATTCTTCATATCTTCTCTCACTCTGTCGAATACAACGATAGTGTTGTTGATTGAGTAAGCAACGATAGTAATCATAGCTGCGATAAACGCACTGTTTACTTGGACACGGAAGATGATTGTCATACTTACCATCATAAGCACGTCGTGTGCAAGAGCAATGATAGCTGCAAGACCACTCCATACTTCAAATCTGATGATAATATAAATCAAGATAAGTGCCAAAGTAAGGAAAACAGATATAAGTGCGGTTTTGATGAGCTTTGCAGAAGCAGTAGCACCAATATAGCTGATGTTAACGCTTACGCCGTCATAACCTGCATCTTCGCTGTATATTGATTTTAGTTTTTCTTCGATAAGTTTGTTACGAGCGTTTGTAAGTGAGTTGTCTTTATCAAATGTCTTTGATACATTGTCATATTTTACAATGATAGACATATTTTCGCCTGTATCAGACTTTTGAGAATAGCTGATAGAACCTTCGATAGCATCTGTATTGACATTTACACCTTTTTCTTTAGCTTGAGCTACGACCTTGTCAGCGATTTCTTTATCTTTGATAACTTCTTCGATGTTCTTCAAGTGCTTGTTGAAGTCTTCGGATTTACCCAATTCCTTTTCGCCAAGTACGATAGTTACAACAGAACCACCTGAGAAGTCGATACCGATATTCATACCCTTGTTGAAGTCTTTTTGTTTTACTGCAAAACCTGTAAATACAATGATTGCTGCCAAAATAATTACAAGTGGGAGTACGATCAACAATTTCCACTTAGGAGTAACAGGAGCGCCATACAGTTTTTTCATATTAATTTTCCTCCTTTACTTCTATTTCAACATTGTCAGAGCCTTCAGCCACAGCTACAGCACCCTTGAGTGCAAAAGCCGAATGTTGTTCTTCTTTGAAGAATACCATAATTGAGCTGAGCAACAATCTTGTAAGGAACAATGATGACAACAATGATAGCAAGATACCTACCAAAAGTGTGATACCAAAACCCTTGATTGAAGATGCACCTACAATAATAAGTACAATTGCACCGATGATAGTTGTAACGTTTCCGTCGATGATTGCACCATAAGATCTCTTAAATCCGTTGGCAACTGCTGTCTTCATCATCTTACCGCTTGCATGCTCTTCCTTAATTCTCTCGAAAATAATTACGTTGGCATCGACAGCCATACCTATTGAGAGCAATACACCTGCGATACCTGCCAAGGTAAGTTGTACCCAAGGCAAGATTGCGAGGAAGAATACATAAGTCAAAGCATAGTAAATCAAAGACATACTTGCAGCAACACCCATCATACGATAGAAGATGCACATATAAATTATGATAAGAGCAAGACCAATAAGACCACCGATTACACCTGCTTTGATAGCATTTTCACCCAAAGTTGCGGTGATTGTGTTGGACTCATCAAGTGTCAAAGTAAGTGGGAAAGAACCTGCTTGAATTTTGACAGCGAGCGCATAAGCTTGATCATAAGTATAGTTGCCTGAGATAGAAGCATTACCACCAGAGATAGTACTAGATACTGTTGGAGCAATAACCTCTTCTTTGTTGATATAGATACCGATACGCTTTGCACTAGACTTTGAAGCTTCTTCTGTCGCACTAGCAAATTTCTTTGCACCCTTTGCGGTAAATCTCAATGCAACTTCATAGCTACCTGTTTGGCTGTTCTTTGTAACGCCAGTTTCTGCAATATCATTACCAGTGATTGGATCATCGAACGAAACGCCTGCGCCTTGTTTGTATTCGCCAGTATATTTCTTGAATTCTAAGCTTGCTGGACGACCAATAAGGTCAAAGATACGTTTTGGATCATCGATATCAGGAACCTCTACTCTTATACGATCATCGTATGTTGTAACTTGCGCCTCAGAATATCCCTTGTCGAACAAAAGATTTTCCAAACTAGAACGTGTACCTTCTAGCAAACGTTCTTTTTCATTTGCACTCAAGTCTTTCCATGTGCGGTCTACACCTTCTGCAGTTTGGTCAATGACAGCATCTGGGTCAACCATATAAACTGCATACGCACCACCACTAAGATCAAGACCAAACTTGATTGTCTTAGGGAACGCAATGTAGTCATGAACACCCAATTCGCCATTGTCAAGTGATACAAAAGAAAATACTCCGCCAAGAATTACCAAAATAGTAAATATAGACAAAATCACTATTGATTTTTTCTTGTTCACCTTGTGTTGCCTCCTAAATTTTGTCAACTCTATAATCTGTCCATAAGGACATAATAATCTAGTCTTTACTATTATATATTTATATAATAATATTGTCAATATTTTTTTGAAAATTGTGAGCAAAGTAGTCAAATAATTTGCCCTATTTTTCAATTTTGCTCCAAAGTCACAAATAAATTTCAAAAAAACTAAAAATCCGCAAAATTACTTGCCGATTATTTTAATTTATTTTGCAAATCAAAACTCGATTGTCACAATAAAAAAGAGCCTTTCGGCTCTCAATTATTCTTGTTCTGCGCCCTCAATGCTTGCAATCGCAAGTGATAGCTCGAATCTCTTTCTCATCATCTCGCAACTGATGCTGTAAGGTGTTTGCATATTGCCTGCAAAGTTGAGATTGTTGGCTACACAGCCACCGCTGCAATAGTATTTGGCAATACAATTTTGGCAATCAGGCTTGTTGGTAACAATATTCTCAGCGAACTTGTGAGATATATCCATATCAATGTCGCCGTCGAACACATTGCCCATTTTGTAACCATCGACTTCAGCGAATTGGTGACAAGGGAAAATCTCGCCCTTTGGAGATACCGCAAGGTACTCACAACCCGAACCGCAACCTGTTAATCTCTTGATTACACAAGGTCCACCTTCTAGATCAATCATAAAATGGAAGAAATTGAACCATTTGCCTGTTTTGCGTCTGTCGATATATTCTTCGGCAAGCTTTTCGTACTCAGCCAAAACCTTTGGCAAATGCTCTTGTTTGATTGCAAGGTCAGGAATATCAGTCACAACAGGCTCGATTGAGATTTGGTCAAAACCGGCATCGTTCAAAGCTAAAATATCCTCTGAAAAGTCCAAATTCTTGGCAGTAAATGTGCCACGAACATAGTATTGACCATCGCCACGCACCTTGCGGAACTTTTGAGCATTGCGGATAATAATATCCCAACAACCTTTTCCGTTAGGAGTTTTACGCACTTCGTTGTGTACGCACTCTCTGCCGTCAATACTGAGCACAACATTGCTCATTTCTTTGTTTAGCCAATTAATCGTGTCATCACTAAGCAAAATACAGTTGGTAGTCATAGTGAAAGAAAAAATCTTTCCACTATCTTTTTCTCTGCCTCTAGCATACTCAACAATGCCCTTGACAACATCAAGGTTCATAAGTGGCTCGCCACCGAAAAAGTCAATTTCCAGATGTTGGCGTTTGCCAGAATGCTCAATCAAAAAATCAACGGCTTTGCAACCAACTTCGAGTGACATATACTCTCTGTTGGAAGTATGATATGTGCCTTCATCAGCAAAACAATATCTGCATCTAAGGTTGCAATCATAACAAATATTCAAACACAACGCCTTGATTTCGCCAACACTCTTGTGTTTGAGAGTGATATTGCATGGACTATCAAGTACGCCATCAGCTACCAAAACATCTAGTTCGGCATTTATTTCATCTACAAGTGTCTTATCCAGTTGGGCAAAGTCAGCTTTTTCTTGATCGCTCATTTGCTCGCCAAAACGATTTTTGACAACTAAAAAAGCGACATAATCTACATTGTGTAGACTGCCACTTTCTTTGTCCCAAACAAAATAATACACTCTTTCGTGATACTTAAAACTAAAAGAATGTGTCATTTTGACCTAATTATAGCAAAGGTTTCTTTGGTGTGTTTATTTTTTCGTCTCTATTTCTGCAAGATTGGTTGCCCACGGTGCAAGAAGTTTTGCAAGCTGATTGGCAGCTAGATTGACATTCGCCACAGCCGATATTTCCAGATTTTTTCATACCATTTTCTACGATAGAATTGATGTGTTTCATAAGTCCTCCAATACAATGTGTATTTTATTTATATATATTCTATATTATTTTCGTGATATTTGCAAGTCTTTTTTTCGGACTTATTTACTTTTCTTCACATTTACCACCACAATTCCACTGATTGCACCTGCTCCAACACTGCAAACTAAGTCCACAAGCTCACTTATACCCCATGCCCAATCACCAACAATAAGCGAAAATATCAACCAAGACAGTATGCCAAAAATCACTCCGACGCACACACCTTTGACAATTCCGCCTTGATTGCGTTTTATACCTAACACACACCCTACGGCAATTGCGATTATCTTGATTGCTATATTCACCCCTCTGATAATGTTATCGCCCACATTTACCCAATTGAGAATGGCGGCAAATATCATCACCGCAATGATAGCAATAAGCACAGCATAAAGCGATGAAAGCAATATATCTACCCAATCTTTTGCTTGAATTTTTTTCATTTTGCACCTCCACCCAATACTATGCAATCTTTTTGTAGTATATGAGCGGTATTTTGCAAAAAAAATATCACCGATTGCTCGGTGATACAAAATGTCTAGAACGATTATTTTTCTTCAGTTTCTACAACTTCAGCGTCAACAACTTCAGCATTTTCATCTTCGGCAACAACCTCAACTACTTCTGCTTCTTTCTTTGCATTTTTCTTAGCTTTCTTTTCAGCTTTCTTAGCCTCAAGTTTTTCTTCTGCCTCTACTTCATCAGCAGCAATAACTTGCTCTTCAGCTGGCTTAGCCTCTTCCAAAACGCCCTCTACATTTGGTGTCATAACAGTGTAGATAGCTGACTTGTCCAAAACTACCATAGTAGAACCATCTTCCTTTGCGCTCAAATCAAGAACGAAAGTGTTGGCTTGATTGTCGATTCCTTTGATTGTGCCTACAAAGCCGCCGATAGTCTTAACCTTTGTGCCAACTTTGATAGAATTCATCATTTCTTGAGCCTTCTTTTGGCGTTTCTTTTGTGGAATAACAGATAGTAGCATCATACCTACCATCAATACTGCCAATACAATCAACATAACAATACTGCTTTTGTTGTTTGCACCTGCTCCTAGAATATAAAACATAGTTTTCTCCTTTTATCACATATTTATATAAGACACACCACAAAAATGGTTTTTGTCCAACATACTATACATATAATATAGAATAATTTTGAAAAAATCAACAATAATTTATATATTTGTATGCTTTTTAATCAAAATATTACAACTTTTTGTATTTATTTGTCGCTTTTGCCCCACTTATAGCGTGCTGTGAACTCGTTGTAGAAGTCGCCAAATCTATCTTCCATAATAGCTTGTCTGATATCTTCCATCAAATGAGTCAAGAATCTAATATTGTGGATAGACAACAATTTTCCACCCAAAATCTCGTTACTCTTGATGAGATGTCGGATATATGCTCTCGAAAAATTACGACAACAATAACAATCACACTCAGGGTCAACCGGCAAAAAGTCCTCGGCAAAGTTGGCATTGCGAATAGTCAAATTGCCATCACGAGTAAAAGCTGTGCCATTGCGAGCCATACGAGTTGGCAAAACGCAATCGAACATATCAATACCACGCATAACGCCCTCAACCAAACAATCAGGACTTCCCACGCCCATCAAATATCTAGGTTGGTCATCTGGATAATATGGTCTCAACGTATCGAGCATTTCGTACATAACAGGCTTTGGCTCACCCACTGACAATCCGCCAATCGAAAAGCCACACTTAGCATAATCAAGCACACGCTTGATACTTTCGATACGCAAATCTTTGTACATATTGCCTTGCACGATAGGGAAAAGCATTTGGTCATCTCTCTTGTGAGCCTTAGCGCATTTGTCAAGCCACAAGTTTGTACGCCTTAGAGCTGTCCTTGCGGTAGCATAATCGGCATTGCCCTCTGTACATTCATCGAATGCCATAATAATATCCGCACCAAGCTTGTTTTCCACTTCGATAGCTTTCTCAGGCGACATAAAGTGCCTAGAACCATCGATATAAGAAGAAAATGTTACGCCATCATCATTGATTTTTCGCATTGCGGACAAAGAAAATACTTGGAAGCCACCGCTGTCTGTCAAAATTGGCTTTTTCCATTGCATAAAGTTGTGCAATCCGCCTGCTTTTTCTACCAAATCCGCACCCGGTCTTAGGTATAGATGATAAGTGTTGGACAAAATAATAGAAGCTCCAGCCTCATCAATATCACGTGGAGTGAGTGCTTTGACTGTCGCATTTGTGCCAACCGGCATAAATACTGGCGTGATAATCTCGCCATGTGGGGTGGTAAGTTTACCAATTCTTGCCCCTGATTGTTTACATTCTTTGATTACTTCGTATTTGAACATTTTTATCCTGTTTTCTGCGCCTATTTAGGCAGCATTGTTTTTTGATTGACAATGAACATACCTTTGTATATTCATTCAAATCCTTTTACATTTTGTATCCATATTGACTGAGCTACTCGTATGCCGCTGTCAAGTGCTAGATACTAGTTGACTAATCCTATCTTATTAGATAAGCAATGTTGCATCGCCAAAAGAGAAAAATCTATATTTCTCTTCTACTGCTATGTTGTACATTCTCAATGTTTCTTCTCTGCCAAGGAATGCACTGACTAGCATAATGAGTGTTGACTCTGGCAAGTGGAAGTTGGTGATAAGTCCTTTTACTACTTTGAACTTATATCCAGGATAGATGAATATTTGAGTGTTACCTTTTTCGGCTCTCACCAACCCATCATCACCTGACACGCTCTCTACAACCCTAACTGAGGTTGTGCCTACACAAATCACTCTTCTACCTTCTTTGACTGCCTTGTTGATAATATCGGCGTTGGTTTGGTCGAGTTCATAATATTCGCTGTGCATTTTGTGGTCTAAGATATTGTCCTCTTTGACTGGGCGGAAAGTGCCAAGCCCTACGTGTAGCAAAACTTTGGCAATGATAACCCCCTTATCTTCAAGCTTTTGCATAAGCTCTTTGGTAAAATGCAAGCCTGCTGTTGGAGCTGCCGCCGAGCCTTGAACACGGCTGTATACTGTCTGGTATCTATCTTTGTCCTCTAGTTTCTCAGTGATATAAGGCGGAAGTGGCATATTGCCTATCTTGTCGAGTATATCCTCGAACACCCCTTCCCATTGGAACTTGATAGTACGGATACCTTCTTCGCCATAACCTATCACTTCGCCGTGCAATTCCTCCGAAAACTCGAGCTTTGTGCCAACTTTGAGTTTTTTGGCTGGGCGAGTGATACATTCCCAATCTGTAAGATTTATTCTTTTGAGAAGCAACACTTCACAATTCTTTTCCATACTTGCTCCCTCTACCATACGGCGAGCAAAAATACGAGCTGGAATAACCTTGGTATCGTTGATGACAAGCACATCACCTGCTTGAAGATAATCTACCACATCATAAAAATGTTTGTGTTCAATATTGCCGTTTTGTTTGTGATATACAAGCATGCGAGAGCTGTCACGAGGCTCTACAGGAGTTTGTGCAATCAACTCTTTTGGCAAGTCATAATAAAAATCGTGTGTAGAAAAATTAGTCATTGTTTTCTCCGTTGTCTATATCCATATCAAGCATTGACATTTGTTTGAACTTTGGCTCAGGCTGCTTAACTCCCATATGTTTGTAAGCATCTGGCATACAAATACGCCCTCTAGGAGTACGAGCTACGAAAGCAATTTGCATAAGGTAAGGCTCATATACATCTTCTATTGTACCGCTGTCCTCACCGATAGAAGCCGACAAAGTATCCAATCCCACCGGACCACCGCCGAACTTGTTGATAATTGTGTCGAGCAATCTTCTGTCTACGTTGTCGAGTCCTAGGTTGTCTATCTCCATTCTGCCGAGTGCATAATCAGCAACTTCCTTGTCTACTACGCCGTTGCCTCTTATCTCTGCAAAGTCACGCACACGTTTCAAAATGCGGTTGGCGATACGAGGTGTACCACGGCTACGCATAGCAATTTCCATAGCGCCATCTTCGGATATTTGGATATTGAGCAAACTAGCCGAACGCTTGACAATATCAGCAAGCTGAGCTGGAGAATACAATTCCAAACGGCAATTTACGCCAAATCTATCTCTCAGCGGAGAGGTAATCATACCTGCCTTTGTGGTTGCTCCTATGAGTGTAAACTTGTTCAAGCCAATACGAATAGACTTGGCAGATGGACCTTTGCCTACCACAAAGTCGAGCGCAAAGTCTTCCATAGCCGAATACAACACTTCTTCTATATTGCGATTTAGTCTATGAATCTCATCGATGAACAGCACATCATTTTCTTCTAGATTGGTCAAAATAGCTGCCAAATCTCCTGCTTTTTCGATAGCAGGACCACTGGTGACTCTTATCTGAGAACCCATTTCGTTGGCGATAATATGAGCAAGCGTCGTCTTACCAAGTCCAGGAGGACCGTACAAAAGAACGTGGTCCAAGGCTTCACCCCTTGCAACCGCCGCTTGAATATATACTTCCAAGTTTTCTTTGACTTTGTCTTGACCTACATAATCACTCATTGACTTTGGACGGAGCGTGTTCTCGACATCTCTGTCACCCAAGTCCTCGAGCGATGACATAAATCGTTGATTTTCTTCTTCAAAATCCATTATGCCAAACTCCTAAATGCTAGTGCTATCACACCTTCTAGATCTTTTGCTTTATTCCTAACCGCCACAACAGCTTGCTCAGCTTGAGCTTTAGATACGCCAAAGCTCATCAAAGCCATCACCGCATCTTTGGTTATCTCATCACTACTGGTCGCAACAATCACGCTGTCGCCCACAAGGCTTGTATCTGTCGCAACTTCTTGTTCGAGCTTGCCTTTGAGTTCCAAAATAATTCTTTCGGCAGTCTTTTTGCCAATGCCTTTGATGCCTGCAAGTGCCTTGACATCTGAGTTGACAATAGCCACCGCCAATCGGCTAAGCTCTGCCCCTGACAAGATTTGCACAGCAAGTTTTGGACCTACACCGCTGATTGTGATGAGGTTCTCGAACATAGTCTTTTCTTCTTTGCTATAAAAGCCGTACAGCCTCAATGCGTCCTCGGAAACTTGAAGATAGGTGAATACTGTCACCACTTCTCCAACCTTGCCAAGTCGCACCAATGCGTTGTTGGACACAGCAATATCATAGCCTACACCATTGCAGTCTACGACGAGTCTACCTTCGCTTGCCAAAATTACTTTACCGGTTATTGAATAATACATAATTTTATAATAATAAAATAAATAAAAAAAGTCAAGTTATTACTTGACTAGAATGTTTTTGGATATATGACTATTTTTTGATACTGAACAATCCACCGAGTCTTGCTGTCTGAGCATGAGTGAGTGCCACAGCCAAAGCATCGGCAGCATCATCAGGCTTTGGGATAGCCTTCAATTTCAACAGCCTTGTTACCATGAATTGGATTTGCTTTTTGTCCGCTTTGCCATAGCCTGTCAAGGCTTGTTTGATTTGGTTAGGTGTATACTCAAACAGCGGAATATCGTGCTGTTTACAAGCTAGCAAAATCACTCCTCTAGCCTCCGCAACCGATATACCTGTAGTAATGTTTTTGGTAAAAAACAACTCTTCGATTGCCACTTGGTCGGGTTTGAATTTGTCTATCAATTCGCCCATTCCCTTGTAAATCTCACAAAGTCGCTCTGGAGTGGTCATCTCTTTTGGGGTGTTGATAACTCCGCAATCAATGGCACGATACACACCGCTTTGGTTGTCTAGCACGCCATAGCCAACAATCGCAAGTCCCGGGTCAATACCTAGTATAATCATTGTCTTGTCTGTCCTGTGCCACGGATAATATATTTTTCCGAACAAAGTTGTTCGAGTCCCAATGGTCCTCTAGCATGCAACTTTTGGGTCGAAATGCCTATCTCAGCACCAAAACCGAACTCAAATCCATCGGTAAAACGAGTGGAAGCATTGACATACACACAACCGCTGTCCACCTTTTTGGTAAACTTGTCAATGTTAGCTTGGTCGAATGACATAATACCGTCACTATGTTTGGTATTGTTGGCATTGATGATGTCAATCGCCATATCAATATCATCGACCACACGGATAGTGAGCTCATAGTCAAGATGTTCTTTCTTGTAGTCCTCTTCGGTAGCTGGCACAACTCCCTCAGCGAGCGAACAAACGACAGGACAACCCACAATCTTAGCTCCGCCTTCTTGGAGAGCTGTCACTATCATAGATACAAAGTCCTTGGCAATATCCTTGTGTACAAGCAGTTGTTCGAGTGCATTGCACACCGATGGTCTTTGCATTTTTGCATTGTAGATGACTTCTTTTGCCATCTCAAAGTCTGCTGACTTGTCCACGAAAATATGACAATTACCGCCTGCAGATGCAATAACAGGAATAGTAGAATTTTGGAGTACGAACTTTTTGAGCCCATCGCCTCCACGAGGAATGATGACGTCTACATTGTCCGCTTGGGTAAGCAGTTGCATGCTGCCCTCTCGGCTTGTATCATCGATAAATCCCACAATATCAGGATTGAAATCACACTCAGATATACTTTGCTTGATTATCTCGTACAATGCACGATTGGAGTTGATTGCCTCCTTTCCGCCACGAAGCACCACACAGTTGCCAGACTTGATAGTAAGACTAGCAACATCAATGGTTACATTAGGTCTTGCTTCATAGATGACACCTATGACGCCCAATGGCGCTCTAACTTTGGCAATCTCCAATCCGTTTGGGCGAGTCCAAGTCTTAATTACATCTCCCACAGTGTCAACCAATCCTGCCACTTGTCGCACGCCTTCTGCCATAGCCAAAATACGCTTTTCATCTAAGCGAAGTCTATCTTGCATAGCCTTGCCTAGATAATCCGCCTCAGCAATATCGAGAGTGTTGGCGTCCAAAATTTTGTCTTTGTATTGTACAAGGTTGGCAGCAATAGTTGTCAAAATTTTGTTCTTGACAAAACTATCGGCAACAGCCAATTCATAACTAGCAAGTCTTGCTTTTTGACAAATCTCTTGGACGGATATTTTCATTATTCTTCTTCCTCTTCTTCATCGAGTTCTGCGTTGTGATAAACGTTTTGAACATCATCGTTTTCTTCGAGCATATCAAGGAGTTTTCTAACTCTTCCTTGGGTATCTGCATCTGGCTTGACAGTGTTGGAAGGAATCATATCCACCTCTGCTGACAAGATAGTAAGTGAGCCTTCTTTCTCCATAGCTTCTCTTACTTCACCGAGCTTTGTATAATCAGTGTAGATTTCGCAAACATCATCATCAGAAACGACATCATCAGCACCACAATCAAGTGCAATCATCATAATATCATCTTCATCTTGACCTTGTTTATCTACCACGATTACGCCTTTTTTCTCGAACATATAAGACACACAACCGGTAGTTCCCATAGAACCGCCGCACTTGTCAAAGTGGTGTCTAATATCGCCGGCAGTACGATTTTTGTTGTCTGTCAAAGTCTCTACAATGACTGCAACACCGCCTGCTGCATATCCTTCATAAACGTTTTCTTCATAGTTGATTGAGCCTAGCTCACCGCTTGCCTTTTTGATACCACGAGTGATATTGTCATTAGGCATGTTGTTGGCTTTAGCCTTGGCGATAACATCACGAAGTCTTGCGTTGTTGTTAGGGTCTGGTCCGCCCGCCTTAACTGCTACTGCAAGTTCACGACCAATTTTGGTAAAAATGCTTGCTCTCTTTGCATCAGATTTACCTTTCTTGATTTTAATATTCGCCCATTTGCTATGTCCTGACATAAAAACCTCCAAAAATTCAATTCATCTTTATAATTTTATAATAATTATTTGCATAATGCAAGTTATATTTGTTATTTTCCAAAAACTAACTCAAAAAGTCCTACCGACAAGCTCACTCCTGCATTGAGTGACTCTATATCGCCTACCATAGGGAGTGACAAAATCTTGTCCGCTCTTTGCTTGGTGGTATCACTTATTCCGTGAGCCTCACTGCCCACCACCAACGCCCAAGGCTGAGTTTTGTCAACGCTAGTTTGGAATATATTGTCGCCGTTCATATCCAGCGCAAATACTTGTTTGCCGGCAAGATATGTGGTCATTTGGTCACGACTACATTCTACGATATTGCACCTAAGCACGCCCCCCATAGAAGCTCTTACCACCTTACCTGACAAAAAGTCCGTACTTTCTACCGCCAAAATATCTTTGATACCGCACGCCACACAGCTACGCACAATAGTGCCAAAGTTGCCGGGGTCTGCCACTCCGTCCAACACTACAACCCTGTCGCCGTATAGTTTGTCTTGTGGCTTACTTACAACCACCGCCACTATACCGCAAGGTGTCACAGTGTCACTGATAGCTTTCATAACTTTGCTGTCCACCACAATACATACTGCCTTATACCTGTCCACGATATAGGCGAATTGGTCGAGCTTGTCTTGCTCCACAACCAGATATTTTATTTCTATATCGCTCGAAAAGTCCTTGATGATATTTTCGCCTTCCACCAAAAACAATCCCAAATATTTCCTTGCTTTTTTATCTTTGAGAGAACGAATTTTTTGAATGAGCGGATTGGTAGTTGATTTGTACAATTCCATAATCAAAATATAACACAAATATAGCTAAAATGCAACTAGGCAACCCTAAGGTTGCCTAGCAAAATTCAAAATAGATTATGCTCTAGCCTTTTCGCAAAGTGTAGCAAAAGCACTTGGGTCATTTACAGCTAGGTCAGCAAGTACCTTACGGTTGAGGTTGATACCAGCTTTCTTAAGACCACACATAAATGTGCTGTATGTCATACCGTTGATTCTTGCAGCAGCATTGATACGAGTAATCCAAAGTTGTCTGAAGTCACGCTTTTTGAGCTTTCTTCCTACGAATGCATAGTTACCAGACTTCATAACAGCTTGGCGAGCTACACGATATAGTTTTGATTTAGCGCCAAAGTAACCTTTAGCTTGTCTCATTATTTTTCTTCTTTTCTTAACTGCGTTTACGCCTCTTTTAATTCTCATTGTACTTCCCTCCGATTAGATCAAACTCTTAATAGTCTTTTCTTGTGTAACTGATACGTAAGCTGTCTTTCTCAAGCCACGCTTTCTCTTAGAAGACTTCTTGCTAAGAATGTGTCTTCTGTTCATTTTTGCTCTCTTAATTTTGCCGTTTCCTGTCAATGTGAAACGCTTTCCTGCACCACTATGTGTTTTTTGTTTTGGCATATGTCTCCTCCAAAAATAGTATTTTTATTTTTTAGCCAATGGATTGAGTATCATTGCGATACTTTTACCTTCTTGATTAGGTTTTTTATCCATCAGTGAAATGTCTTTTAGCAATTCGTAAAAGTCTTCCATAACTTTGATTGCGTTCTCAGGTCTTGCATTTTGACGACCTTTGAGGCGGATAGAAACTCTTACTCTGTCACCTGCTACCAAAAATTTGCGAGCTGTGTTGGCTTTGGTATTGAGGTCGCCCACATCGATTGTAGCTGATAGCCAAACTTCTTTTAGCTCCACAACCTTTTGGTTTTTGCGGTTTTCTTTCTCTTTCTTCAAGATTTCGTATTTGTATTTGCCATAGTCCATCAACTTGCAAACTGGTGGCTTTGCAGATGGTGAAATCAACACAAGGTCAAGATTTTGTTCATCAGCAATATCGTTGGCTTGATTGCTTGACATAATGCCAAGTTGTTCTCCGTCGCTTGCTAGAAGTCTTACTTCTCTTTCTCTAATTTGTCTGTTGATCAATAACTCTTTTATAAAAGTTTCCTCCCTGCACTTTGGCAATAAAATATGGGTAACAAAATGCATTGTTACCCAAATCTAGAATCTCTAAATTATTAACCACAACTGACCTATGTCGAAGGGTGAGCAACTGCTACTTTGTTTTTCCTTGTCTATCTTAACAAATATACTCACCGCTGTCAACAATAATTCAGTGTTTTTCAAATTTTTTTTATTTTTTTTGCAATATGGCGGTTTTGCCACATTCCAATCTGTCAGTCAAGCTTTCTTGTAGCTACATCGTTCAATATCATAGCCAAGAATTCTTCATACTTCATCTTGCCCAAGTCACCTGCTCCACGGCGTCTTACAGATACCACTCCTTCTTCTGCTTCTTTGTCACCAATAATGAGCATATAAGGCACTTTTTCCATTTGGGCTGATCTTATCTTGTAACCCACTGTTTCGCTTCTTGCATCAAGCTCTGCTCTGATACCCACATTACCAAGTTTGGTTACAATATCTTGAGATAGGTCTTTTGTACGGTCGGTTAGGCTCAAAACTTTGACTTGAGTTGGAGCTAGCCATACTGGGAATGCACCTGCATATTTTTCGATAAGAAGTGCGATTGTTCTCTCATAACAACCGATAGATGTTCTGTGAATGATATATGGTCTTTGTTTTTCGCCATTCTCGTCCACGTAGCTCATATCAAAGTTCTCTGCCAAGAACATATCCACTTGAACGGTGATGATTGTATCTTCCTTGCCGTGTACGTTCTTGATTTGAATATCGAGCTTTGGTCCATAGAAAGCAGCCTCACCGATAGCCTCAGTGTATTTGATACCAAGGTGGTTAAGGATTGTTCTCATAGTAGCCTCAGCTTCTTCCCATTTTTGTGGGTCATTGATATACTTTTCGCTGTCGTTTGGATCCCAACGAGAAAATCTGTATGTTACGTCGTTCTCGAGTCCAATGCTCTTGAGCATAAAGTTGATAAGGTCAATGACACCTTTGAACTCTTCTTCGAGTTGGCTAGGAGTACAAATCAAGTGACCTTCACTGATAGTAAATTGGCGTACTCTGATAAGTCCGTGCATTTCGCCTGATGACTCATTGCGGAACAAAGTACTTGTTTCGCCATAGCGGATAGGCAAATCTCTATAAGACTTGATACCATTGTTATAAATGGTATATTGGAATGGGCAAGTCATTGGTCTTAGTGCAAAAACTTCATCGTCCTTTTCTTCATCACCGATGACGAACATTCCATCTTTGTAGTGATCCCAGTGACCAGAAATCTTGTACAAATTAGACTTCGCCATGAATGGAGTTTTGGTACGCACATAACCACGTCTATCCTCTTCGTCCTCAACAAATCTTACCAAAGTTTGCATAAGTTTTGCACCCTTAGGCATAAGAAGTGGCAAGCCTTGACCGATATTTTCATCAGTCATAAAGATACCCATCTCTCTGCCAAGCTTGTTGTGGTCACGCTTTTTAGCCTCTTCAAGAGCTGTCAAATACTCGTTGAGGTCAGCCTTTTTGTCAAAGCAAGTGCCATATACACGGCTGAGCATTTTGTTATGCTCATTGCCACGCCAATATGCACCTGTAAGGCTAGTAAGTTTGAAAGCCTTGATATAGCCAGTGCTTGGCAAGTGAGGACCTGCGCATAGGTCAACAAAGTCGCCTTGTTTGTAGAAAGATACTTCCACATCATCAGGCAAATCATTGATAAGCTCAACCTTATAATCTTCGCCAAAGCTTATCATAAGATTGATTGCTTCTTGTCTTGGCAAAACAAATCTTTCGAGCGGATAGTTGGCTTTGATAATCTTCTTCATCTCATCTTCAACTTTGACAAGCTCCTCGAAAGTGATAGCTGTCTTGAAGTCAAAGTCATAGTAAAAACCGTTGTCGATAGCAGGTCCAATAGCAAGTTTTACTGTTGGGAACACGCTCTTCATAGCTTGTGCCAAAATATGTGAACAAGTGTGACGATAAATTCTCTTACCCTCTTCATCTTTGAATGTCAAAATCTCCAAAGTGCAGTCTTCATAAATCACGCTGTTTAGCTCGACAACACTGCCGTCTACCTTAGCTCCGAGAGCTACTCTTGCAAGTCCCTCAGAAATGCTCTTTGCCACGTCCATAACTTTGACCGGCTTGTCGAATGATACAGAACTTCCGTCTTTTAGTGTAATGTTCATCTTCTTCTCCTTATAAAAAAATCCTCATATTCTTTCGAATATAAGGACGATATATTTCGTGGTTCCACCTTATTTGCAACAAAAGTTGCCACTTGATTGTGCCTATTCGTTAGGCTCCGTGCTTTCAACAGGTGGTACAAAAATTGGCGTTGTGTGTTCTCTCAGCACCGAACACTCTCTGTGACAACGTAGACAAGATTGCTTGTCCTATTGTGCTATTGCTCGCAATTAAGTTGTAATAATATTATAAATCAACTTATGTGCTATGTCAACAATTTTTTTACTTAATTTATACTCCCCACTCGCTTAATTTTTATATTTTGCACATTTTATTTACTAAAATTTTGTTTTTCACGACAGCGGAATTCGTTTTGTGCATTTGACCACGAACAAGTTTTTTAGCAAGCCTAGTGGAGCAAAACAATGTTTTTTGTCCAACTCGACCACCCCTATGCGATGCTTGATGAGTGTTGCAATGATATTTTCGCTATCTGTCGCCCAAATTTTATCAATATTGATAGGAGTTGTGCCGACTTTGCCAACAATCCCAATGCTGCATATCCTTTCATTTTCGGTATTGATTGAGATAATCTTCGTGTTTTTATTTTTTTCACTTTGCACGATCGCCACCTTACTTTTATCCTTGATGACTCCATACAAATTCCTAGTCACTGCCAAAATATCTTTGTTTTCGATTGCAAAGCTGTCCAAATCTTCGAGCATATCCCCCATTTCCGCCCAACTATCACGGATTGACCTCATACGAAAATTGTAAATGCCGTCCAAGCAAATATTGCCGTGCATTGTGTCCAAAATTTTACTCATCTGTCCAACCTGTCCGCCTATATCATAATAGACAAGACAACTCACCAACGTACTCATCACCAAACTTTCCAAAACGCTATCGTCGCCCTCTATCCATACACTCAGCCCCACAATATCCGACAGATACTTATATTTATAGTATTCTATCATTTTATAACTGATCATATCGTTTGTCCACTCTTCCAAATCCACCGCCGACATCATCTGTATTATCTCGAAATTGGAGCTGTTTGCCCTTGCATAACCAATATTGGGATTTTGCCCAATGGTTTTCTCTATCCTGTCCGCCAAAGTGCTGTCATTATCTCTCACCAAAATTCTTTTTTGCCACATACCAATATTTTATGCCACATGACACCAAAAATTCGTTTTGTATATAGCTAAAGATTTTAATTAAACATAATTCCAACATATTTTGCACAATATTTACACGGATTATCATCTAGCGTTATTTTTGCATATTGACAAGCATTTGCAATAGTTTTATGATGAAATTGTCAGGAAAATAAAATACAAAGGAAGGAAAATTTATGCAACACATCAAACTTTTGCAAAACTATCTAGATAAATCTTATGATGAACTTTTGATAATTGCTCGCAATTCGCTCAAAACGTTCTACTCCAAATTCGAGGAAATTGACAACGCTTCAGGTGAAAAGTTTATTGTATGCTTTGTTTTGTCGGCTATCTCGCTAGACCAAGAAATCACTATGTTAGAGTGCAATTTTGTCAATGACCTATGGGGAACTCATATGACTCGCAAAGAAATCAAAAACTTGTGCAAACATTGTTACAACACCAACTTTGCCCCATTTGTGACAAGTGTCATCGACAGCATATCCAAGGAAGAAAAAGAAGCATTGCTAAAATTCATACTCTGCATTATGGCAGTTGATGAATCAATATCCGGCGCAGAAATCACTTTTGTTGACAACCTAATCGACAAAATCGAACAAGCTAACTAATCAAAAAACAGCTCACCTATCCGTGGGCTGTTTTTTTGCTCTATTTGCCGATTCTCATTGCTTTTAACTTATTTTTCCGCTTTGGGTTTGCGAAAAAATACCCTATCAAAATTTACTATCATTTCAATACTGAATATAAACATATAATTATTTTACGCTACTTAAAACATACGTCACTTTCAATTTTCAAGACTAAATTAAAACAAAAAAAGGACCTAAAACTAGATCCTTAAGTGGTGCGGGCACCGAGACTTGAACTCGGACGGTCTCCCATACGCCCCTCAAACGTACGCGTCTGCCAATTCCGCCATGTCCGCATCTATTAGCATAAGTATAATAAATCATATTTGGGCATTTGTCAACATATATTATGATATTTTTCAAAATTTCCAAAAACTTTTCTCTTCTCCACCAAAAAGGAACGCTTTGCAGCGTTCCTTAGTCGGTTGTTAGAGATTATTCATCTTCTTTTTCGATGTCAACTTTGTTCTCAGCCTTGATTTCATCGAGTTTTTCTTCCGCTTTATCTAGCTCTTCTTCGGCATTCTCAAGCGCCTTACTTGCCTCTTCAAAGTTTTCTTCTGCTCTACTGAGTTCTTCTTCTTTTTCTTGGAGATTGTCTACAGCTTGCTTTTCAGCCTCTTTTCTTTCCAACTCTTCCACAGCTTTATTCAAGCCTTCGCCAGCCTCAGCCTCAATCTCGTCAGCATTGACAGACTCAGCTTGGAGTTGCGCCACGATTTCGGCGTGCTTTTTCTTGCTGAGCGGATACATAATCAAAGCAATGAACATCAATCCAGATGATACAGCAGATATCCAAGTAGCAATGTTGGCATAACGATTGGCAACATCTACAAGCTCAGGAGTAAGCACGTTGGCAGCATCTTTGACGATGATATAGTCGTTCGGATTGAATCCAATCTTTGCTTGAATAAGTGCAGGTACAAGAGCCAACACTTGAGTAGCCAAAAGTGGCACAGCATAAGCCATTGTTTGGATATATCCGTCCAAACGATAGCCTGATTTTGCTTGTTGATAGTCGCCGATTTCGGACAACATAAGTGGCAACAAGCTACCGATTGCATTGAATTGCACCACGAATCTAAGTGCAGTAATCACGATTGCAGCAGTCGAGCCGGTAGGGATATTTTGGTATCCGACAAGTGACAAGATGAACAAACCAATGAAGTTGCACGCTTGCCAAATCATCATAATGCCACGATTGTTGAGTTTGCGGGTATACAGTGGCAACAAAACCATATTTGGTGTTGCCGCAAAGCCTACGAACACACTCACCGCACCAAAAATCTTTGCACCGTCAGCCATATTATTCGCATATTTTACACGGCCAACGATATTCCATACCATATCAATAGTTGTTCTCATAGAGCCAAGCACAAGCGCAATCATCAAAATCATCAATGGTTTATTTTTGAAAATCATCTTTAATGCACTGCTCATTTTGAGTTTGTTGTCTTCGCTTTCTTTTTCGGTCACGAACACTCTTTCCTTTACTTTTACAAGGCATACAGTGAGCGAAACGCCAACACACAGACAGAAAATGGATATAACACGAACTGCCATAATATCGCCGAACCAACCAGCGAACAAGTCTTTTACAATGTTCATAACGGTTGGTGCAAAGCCGATGACAAGACCGATTGGTGACCAAATATCAACTCTTTCTTGTTGGTTAGGAGAAAAGACTCCGGGGAACATATTCCAAGCATTGAACCAAAGTTGCCAAATAACCAATGTAGGTATACACATACAATATACATATATTATGCGTTGGGTTTCGGTCAAATTTTGTGGTGACCACAAAGCAAATGTTCCCAAAGCTCCTACGACAGGTGCCATAAACAAAATATAAGGCTTATATCTTCCCCATTTTGTATTGGTTCTTTGAACGTAGTTGCCATAGATTGGAGTAACGATCATACCTATGACACTTGCAATCAAATAAACAAGAGTTGCGTGCAAGGTGGCATATTTGCCCATATCATAGATAAGTGGCAACTGACCGATTGTAACATAAGTAGCAATGAGATTGGTAATAAAAGATATACCAAGAGCTGATCCGCCTAGACAAAAGATTTCTTTCAGATTGAGGTATCTTCCCTTAGGAGGCTCTTTCCAAAAAGCTTTAATTTGCTTAGGCAAATTTTTCAATTCAAATTTCATAACTTCCCTTTCCTTTTATGCATTTAGATGCAATGAGATTATATCACCTATGTACAGCATAGTCAATATTCTTTTGATTTAGTTTTTTATAATTCTTGCACGAGCAAGATTTCTCATTTGTATTGTATTTTATTCTAATTTATGGCATAATTTAGAAGTATTTTGATGTTTTTATAATTATTCGATATTTTATTTAAGGATTTTTTAGATTTCAACTATGTTTTTTACTATTCATTTAATTTTCTATCCAATCATTTATTCCGCCCTCTTTCGCAGTATTTTTCTGTAACAATCTTATTTCTCCAAAGAATTTTCGACAAATTTTGTTATTTTATTTACCATAAGGCGGCTTATATGTTATAATTAAGTCAACAATAAAAAGGTGGTAAACAATATGGGTGAAAAACTTACAGAAGTATTGTCAAATCTTCTAAAATGGCTATCAACCGCTGGAGTTAAAATTGTAATAGGCTTTTTGGCTCTATTTATCTTTTTCAAAATCATCAATGCAGTTTTCCGTAAAGTTGATAAAAAACTTGAAGCAAAAAACTTCGACCTTACCCTACGCAAAGTTCTCGTAACTTGGCTTAGAAGAATTATCAAATTCCTAGGTGTAGTTTGTCTGATATCTTTCCTTGGCATCGAAACTTCTGGTATTGCAGCAGCAATCGCATCCATCGGTGTAACAGTTGGTCTTGCATTGCAAGGCTCACTATCCAACCTAGCAGGTGGCGTTCTCATCATCGTTCTTCGCCCATTCAAGATTGGCGATTTCATTGAAGTTGACGGACAAAAAGGCACAGTAGAAAACATCGAGATTTTCCACACCTATATCCGCACACCTGAGAATACTGTTGTCATTCTTCCAAACGGCAAGACTGCCAACACAACTATCACCAACTTCTCTATGAAAGACTCTCGCCGTGTTGATCTCACTTTCACTATCTCTTACGAGAGCGATTATGACCAAGCCAAACAAATTTTGCTTGACTTGATGACCAACAGCGAGCTTATTCTTCAAGACCCTACTCCATTTGTTGCAATCACCGAGCATGGTTCTTCATCTGTCAACATTCTTGCAAGATATTGGACCAAGAACAACGGCGACCTTTGGGCAAGCAAATGCTTTATGCTAGAAGAAGTCAAGAAAGCTTTCGACAGCAACAACATTTCTATTCCATATCCACAAATGGATATTCATATCAAAGACAACGCAGCAAAATAAATCATCGAATATACAACCAATAGACAGCTTCGGCTGTCTATTTTTCATTTTATTTTCGCACTTTTACCCAATTTTAGATATATTCAACAATCTATGCCAAAACAATACCCCCAATCCGCAAAATATGTTATGATATCTAAAAGATACACCACAAGGAGAAAATATGCTCATCGACCTAACACTACCTATCACACCAGAGATTGCCGCATCAGCCAAAGATCTACCTGCCAATCTTGCAGGACATCTTGGCACTCACTTTGATTCTATGGACAAGGCTTTTCCGCTAGAATACACCAGTCTTGATGCTACGGTTTTCGACGTAAGTCATATCAAGGATAGAGAAATTCTCCCTAGCGACATAGACCTATCCAAAGTGCACCCAAATATGTTCGTTGCTTTCTACACAGGCTTTATCAATCAAGTACCTTATGCCGCCAAAGGCTATTTTACCTACCACCCAGTGCTGTCAAACGAGCTTATAGAGGAGCTTCTCTCTCGCCAAATTTCTATCATCGGCATTGATTGTGCAAGTATTCGCACAGGCAAAGAACACACTCCGACCGACCAAAAATGTGCAGATAGTGGTGTTTTCGTGGTAGAAAATCTTGTAAATTTGGGCAAAGTCATCGCCCAATCGACCACTTTCGTTGCCCACACTTACCCTATGCACCTACTTGGTGTCACAGGTCTACCTTGCCGTGTAATTGCCAAGATTTGACCTATTATGCAGCATATTTGACCAATTCCCAATATAGTCAACTATTTTACCGACAAAACAAGATTTTACCAACAAAAAAGTTCCCTAATGGGAACTTCATTTTTAGCAATTTCAATTTTTATCAAAAAATTATTTCAGGGTCATCTATGCCCGAATAAATCTTCTCCAAAATCTCTTCAACTTGACTATTCAACTCATCGGTTGTGCCATTGTTTTCGATTGTATAGTTGCTCATTTGCTTGATTTCTTCATCACTAGGTTGGGCATCGATAATAGACAAAATCTTTTCTCTAGTATATCCACTGCGAGCAATCACCCTAGTAATGCGAGTTTCCATATTGGCAATCACACCGATGACCACATCAAAAAAGCCTTCTACACAACTTCCTTTGTATGCAGACACTTCCACAAAAATATCTTCATAATCATTGGATATTTTCACAAGCTCTTCAAGCACCAAAGTATGCACAATTTTTTCGAGTTGTTTGCGTTTACGCTCATCGGCAAAAATAATATCCGACAATTCGTTTTTGATAAGTTCGCCTTTTCTATCCAGTCCCAAACCAAACTCTATGCTTATGCGTTCTTTTACTTCTTCTCTTTGCATAATTTCTTTGGCGAGAATGTCGCAGTCGAAAACGTTGCGATTGAGATCTTTCAAATGCTCCACAACCTTACTTTTTCCACTGCCTATCGAACCTATTATTGCAACTTTCATTATTTAGCCTCCAACCAGTTGTCTCCGGTACCAATGTCTGCCACCAACTTAACCCTAAGCTGTGACACATTTTGCATACATTCTAGCATAATAGCTTTGACTTTGTCCACTTCTTTTGAAGGACAATCGACAATTAGTTCATCGTGAACTTGCATTATAAGTTTGGCTTCTAGCTTTTCATCTTCCAGAGCTTTTGCAACTCTGTTCATAGCAATTTTGATGATGTCGCTTGCACTACCTTGCAACGGCATATTCATTGCCACACGCTCACCAAAATTCTTGATATTGCGGTTGCTAGAAGATAACTCAGGAATATCTCTTCTTCTGCCAAAAATTGTTGTGATATATCCGTCCGCTGTCGCCTTTGCAACGCTATTGTCCATAAATTCCTTAATTTTTGGATATTTGACAAAGTATTTTTGGATAAAATCTCTTGCTTGCCATTGGGCAATACCCAAGTCGTGCGCCAATCCAAAGTCGCTGATGCCATAAATGATACCAAAATTGACCGCCTTAGCTTGTCTACGCATATCGCTGTCGACCCTATCTAGTGGCACGCCAAGAATTTGTGAAGCTGTTGTTGCATGGATATCCACTCCGTCGTTGAAGGCTTTTATCATAGTTGGGTCACCGCTCATATGCGCCATCAATCTAAGTTCGATTTGAGAATAATCGGCACAAACAAGTTGATTGCCCTCGCTTGCTATATACATCTTTCTTATTTGTTTACCCTCGCTCTTGCGGACAGGAATATTTTGCAAGTTTGGCTCAGTAGAAGACAATCTGCCTGTAGCGGTAACTGTTTGTTTGAAAATTGTATGCACATATCCCTTGCTGTCCACCTGTGGCAACAATCCGTCAATATAAGTTGATTTTAGTTTGACAAGCTCTCTATATCTGAGGATAAGCGGAATGATTGGGTGCTGATAATACAAGCTTTCCAACACTTCTACATTGGTCGAATAGCCAGTCTTAGTCTTTTTTCCACCTTTCAGTCCCAAGTCCTCGAACAAAACAACTGCCAACTGCTTTGGAGAATTGATATTGAAAGGTTTGCCTGCACACTCCACAATTTGGTCAGTCAGTTCGTTGATTTCTTTACCAAATTTTTCGCCCAACTCACCTAGCATATCAAGGTTGACCCTGAATCCGTGCTTTTCCATATCGAACAAGGTCTTGATAAGTGGCAATTCCACATTTTGGTACAACTCTGTCAGATTTTTTTCTTTCATCTCTCTGTCAAAGTCTTTATCCAAAGCGATGAGCGATGACACTGCATTTGGGTATCCAAAACTTACACAAAGCTCTTCCATATTCTTATAGTTGTGAATGCTGTTGCAAAGATAAGCTTTGACAAGTGTATCGCTATATGGCAAGTTCACGACTATATTTTTGTCCTCTCCCCAATGCATAATATTTTTGGCATCGTACAGATATTTTTGAATATTGCCGTCTTCCAAAATTTCTTTGACAGCTGCCAAATATTCGCCATAATCCACGCCCTCGCCAAAGAGATTGTCACAAATATTTATCTTATAACACACATTTTTTTCGCACGCAAAACTTGCCATATCATCACTGCCAAAAGCAAAAACTTGTTTTTCTTTTACAGCATTGACAGCTTGCTCCAACTCGCTCGAATTGTTTACAACGATTTCTTCAAGATTTATCTCTTCCTCTTCTTGCTCTTGGGTATTGTCAAAATCAAGTCTTGATATGAGTTTGATAAAATCAAGCTGTCTAAACATTTCTTTGACATCGCTGGAGAACGGCAGTTTGAGTTTTGCACTATCAATATCCAACTCGACTGGGCTATCTACATTGATTGTCGCAAGTTGGTAAGACAAATATGCCATATCCTTGTTGTTTTGCAATTTTTCTTTGAGCTTGCCCTTTATTTCATCTATATTAGCATACACTCCGTCCAATGTATCATATTTGCTGAGCAAATCTTTGGCTGTCTTTTCACCCACACCTGCAACGCCCGGGATATTGTCTGAGCTGTCGCCCATCAAAGACTTCAAGTCAATTATTTGGCTAGGTCTAAGCCCCTCTTCTGCCAAAGCCTTTTGGTCATAGTACGCAATCTCGGTGATACCTTTCTTGGTTAAAAGCACGGTTGTGCTGTCATCGATGAGTTGAAGCGAATCTCTATCTCCAGTCACAATAAATGTCGGCATATCGATTTTTTTTGCAAAAGTACCGATTATATCGTCCGCCTCATATCCGTCTAGCTCTACCACAGGGATTTTCATCGCACAAAGCAAATCTTTGAGCGGTTGGAGCTGAGCTGCAAGCTCATCAGGCATACCTTTGCGGTTAGCTTTGTATTCTGCATACATTTGTTTGCGGAATGTAGGTGCTTTTCTGTCAAAAGTGGCAACAATATGAGTAGGTTTGTACTCTTCAATGATTTTGAACAACATATTGACATAACCAAAAATAGCACCTGTTGGTTGACCTGTTTTGTTGGTTAGAAATGGTAAAGCATAATATGCACGATTGATAAGGCTATTAGAATCTAGCAAAATAAGTCTGGACATAAAATTCTCCTATGTGTATATTATATATTATATTCCATTTATTGTCCATTTATATTTGACTTTTAGGTTCAAAATTTGTTATAAATGGTGTATAGGGATAAATAGCAATTGACACACGGGGTGTCAAAACGGCACATTGGTGCCCTCGGCGACAAGCCACTTGGCGACAAGCCAATTTCTAAATAGTATGACAACACTAGACATTATCAAATCAATTTTGATGCTGCTAGGCGGACTAGGAGTCTTCCTTATCGGTATCAAAGCCATGGGTGACAATCTAGAAGCCATGGCAGGCAACAAACTAAAAGGACTTTTCAACAAGATCAGCAACAACCGCTTTTCTGGCGTTGCTATCGGTGCAGGCGTGACTGCAGTCATTCAAAGTTCTTCAGCTACAACCGTTATGATTATCGGTTTTGTAAATGCAGGCGTAATGACCTTGGCACAAGCCACTTCAATCATTATGGGTGCGAATATTGGTACTACTATCACCGCCCAAATCGTTTCTCTCCAATCACTACCTATCACCGCATTTTTTGCTTCTCTTGCATGTTTTGGAGCATTTATGCAAATGTCCAAAAAAGATAGAATCCGCAATATTGGCTCTATCATCGCAGGTATCGGTGTACTCTTTGTAGGATTGTTCGTTATGTCCAACTCCATGAAAGATGTCAGCAAAGTTCCTGCAATCGCAAACGCTTTCCAAAAAACAACCAATCCATTCTTGCTTGTTTTGCTAGGTGCAGCAATCACCGCACTTATCCAAAGCTCTTCCGCAACCACCACAATTATCATTGGTATGGGTATGAGTGGACTTATTACTCTAAAATCAGCAATTTTTATTACACTTGGTATCAATATAGGTACTTGTATCACAGCAGTTTTGGCATCTATTGGATCTACTCCAAATGCCAAGAAAACTTCAATCATTCACTTGTCATTCAACATGTTCGGCTCTCTGCTTTTCTTCATAGTATGTTTCTTCTTGCCAAACAGCTTCTATGACTGGATGGGTTCGACATTCAATGGCGAAATCGCCAACCAAATAGCAATGTTCCACACAGCATTCAACGTGATTACCACCCTACTTTTGCTACCATTTGTCAATGTTCTTCCAAAATTTGCTTCACTCTTTGTCAAAGACAAGTCGACAAAAGATGGCATGGTGGACGAGCTTTCTTCCGACAAGCCACTCTATCTTGACGAACGCATTTTGGGTACTCCATCAATCGCTATGATGATGATTCGCAAAGAGCTAATCGGTATGAGCAAGCTTGCTAGAGAAAACCTTGACCTCAGTATTGATTGTATTGTCAACAGAGATCTCTCCCAAAAAGACCTCTTCGACAAGCGTGAAAAACGCATTGATATGCTCAACAAAGAAATCAATCGCTTTACCACCAAGGTATCGCACGAACATATCTCATATATAAGCGAAAAAGAAAGTGCGTCTTATTACTATGTTGCATCCAACATCGAAAGAGTTGGCGACTATGCACAAAACATTATCGAATATACCCAAGAGCTTATCGACTATGACAGCATATTCTCTGACACAGCCAAGCAAGAAATTATGGATATGAAAAAGACTATCGATGAGCTAAGCGATGAAGTTTCCACCGCTTTTGAAAATCGTGATATATCTCGTGCAGATGTCATACTTGACCTCGAAGAGCAAGTCGATACACACAAAACCATACTCGAAAAGCGTCACCTAGAGCGTTTGAACAAGGGTCTATGCAATGCAGAATCTGCCAGTGTATTCCTCTCTTTGGTATCCAACCTAGAGCGTATCGCTGACCATATCCAAAACGTATTCAAGAGCATGAACGCATACATTACCCCTGCTCCAAAGTCTTTGTTCAAGACTACTCACGCTGAGCATACCCCAGAGAAAAAGCCAGCAAACAACGACAAAAAACCAACGAATAACGACAAAAAACCAACAAATAACTAATATCTTGTATCAAACACCAAAACTCAGCTCCCTATTTGGGAGCTGTTTTGTTTGCACTACCATTTTCAACCTTTTCAATATCCTTACAAAAGACTGCCCCTTAGCAAGGGATAGGGATTGTATCCTTGTAAAACGGCCGCCTTGTGTAAAGGGGGCTGTCGCACGAAACGAATGTGGAGTGTGACTGAGGGATTGCCACCATTTGCGAAGCAACTATCCTTATAAAGAACCCCACTCACCTCTTTTTTACAAAATATCCACCTTCCAAAAGCTGACAAAATATTTCCTTGACAAAACCGCCAAAAGACTATATACTTATGGTGTTGTGCTAGGTGGGGAGCTAGCGGTGCCCTGTACCTACAATCCGCTACAGTAGGACTGAACACTATTCTAGGCTTAGGCTATGTAAGGTCTGCCTTCGACAAGTGATGTTGATATCAAGGTCTTGTGCAATTGTTCACTGCGAACCATGTCAGAGCTTGACCGCAGCAGCATTAAACAGATCGAATGATGTGCCACGAGGTAGCTTTGAAGGAGTTAACTATCGTTGTTCCGCTTGGGTAGTCTCTGTCGAAAATAGATGCACAACCTTGTAGAAAATTTGCCGACTTAGGTCGGCTTTTTATTTGGCATATTTTTGCCTCAGTTGCATATTGTTGACACATATTTGGCAAGCATAATATCGAATGTTGGACACAAGATTTGGCAAAGCCTGATTTTTGTCTTCCAGCCCCAACAAAAATGATTGAGTCACTCTCATATCCAACAAAATATCCTTGACAAGGCTATCTTCACTGTATTTGATTGTTTGCGCTTTGAACAATTCTATGGTGTTTTCGAGCGAAATTCTCTCTCGCTCTAGTGCCGTATATACCTCATTTTTGCCAAGCGTTCCGTCCATATATCCTGCTTGAATATCCACAAGTTTATCCAACACTCCCAGTCCATAATTCTTGACATTTTCCACCAAAGTTTCAACCGTTTTATCTGATTTTTTGTAGCCAAATTTGGCGATTTTGACTTCCAGCACACTGCTGTTGCTGTTCTTGTTGCTTACTCTCTGAGCATCTTCTTTACTACCAAAAACATTGCCAATTACAGCGTATTCTTCACCATTTTTGACCACGAAGCCTGCCCCACCTTGCAACCTTATACTTGCCGACAAACTCCTAGCTTCCAACAAGTCGCCACTTTGCCCCAAGCAAACAAAATAATATGTTCTATCCACATTTTTGTCATCAATCATCTGACCGAACACCGTGATAAGTTGCCCCTTGACCGCAACATCACTCAGCACAAAAGTACTCAAAGCCACCACCACTATTGTCAACAAAAATATCAACAATTTACTTACAAAACCACGCTGTTTTCGCTTACTTTTTGGCTGTTTTTGGCTGTTTTTTTGACTACTATTTTGCATATTTTCGCCACTTTGACTTACCTCATATTCGCTCGGCACAATCTCCAAATCATATACTTTGTCATTGTCTTGCTCAGGCGAATAATCAATGTACACTATCTGTGGCGAAAACTCTTCTTGAGTCTGCTCTTCATTATCTTTTCGATTTTTGAAATAATACTTAGAATAGTCCATACTCCAAAATATGCCAAACTTAGACATATTATAACACTACCACTCCTTAAACCGCACCACTCCCCCCTGTTAAACATCACAACCACCTTACATAAACCACCTAGCAGAACAAAAGCCAAACTCCACAAAGCCAAAACGCAACTACTCAACGCACTACACCACCAAATGTAACAACCCTGTACACCTCATAAATTCCACACAATCACACTGTTGACGCATCGCAAAATCACCGAACAAGCACCAACAAGCACTTTCCCACCAACGCACCGCTCCACCCCCCTAGATAAGCCACCTATCAGCACCAAAGCCAATCTCCACATAACCAAAACTCAACTACTCAACGCACTACAACTCAACCACACAACACCACATTTCACACCAACAAAAAGGACATATTTTCCGCCAAAAGATTAAATAAATATATAATTTTTTATTTGGTATTGAACTATCGAGTATTTTATGTTAGAATATATGCAGTATATTTTTCGAGGTAAATTATGGATAAATGGGATTACAGATTTATGGAAATGGCTGAGCTTGTTGCCACATGGTCGAGCTGTTACAAAAAAGATAGACACGTGGGTGCTGTCATTGTCAAGGATAAAAGAATTTTGACTACTGGTTACAATGGTGCAAGCAGCGGTGTAAAGAGCTGTGCAGAACGTGGTAGCTGTCTTAGACAAGATTTGGGCATCGCATCAGGCACAAGACAAGAGATTTGCTATGCTGTGCATGCAGAACAAAACGCAATTATCCAATCTGCTAGACTTGGTGTTTCGCTCATCGGCAGTACACTTTATTGCACTCACCAACCATGCACAATCTGTGCCAAAATGATTATCAATGCAGGTATATCTCGTGTAGTTTTCAAACACGCCTACCCTGATGAGTTCAGTATGCAACTCTTCAAAGAAGCAGGACTGATCATCGAACAAATGCCACAAGAATAATTTGTAAAATAAAATAACATTATAATTATTTTGGATTGTAATGTTATTTTTTTTATATTTGTTCCAAGATATTTGCTCTTGCGACATTTCGAGCTGTATTGGTGCTAACATAATTATTATTTGACATAGTTATAATCAATAAAGTTGTGGTGATAGAATAATTTTGACAATCAAAAAAATAATAATATAATATAAGTGCAAAATAATTTATTTTACAGCAAAATTCCAATATAATATAAACTATATATTGCTATATAAAGTAATCACACAATTTGGGAGCATAGCTCCCATTTTTTTGCAGTTTTGATTCCCAACATAGCAAATCAAATATTTTTCAAATCCTCTTGAAAAGCTTTTCTTCGCTTTCAACATTTTTCTGCCCTACAAGTCAGTATTTGTGCGGATTTGCGAGTTTTTATTACAAAATTTTTACACAAAAGCATTTACAAGTGGCAAATGTGGTGGTATAATATCAAATGTTAGCAGTCGAGGGTGTCGATTGCTAAAATAATGAGAAGCAATATTAGGAGGCATATATGAAAATTAGACCACTATTCGATAGAATTGTTATCAAATCAGTTGAAGCAGAAGAAAAGACAGCAAGCGGACTTTTCTTGACTACCAATGCTCAAGAAAAACCTCAAATGGCTGAAGTTTTGGCCGTAGGTCCAGGTGGAAACATCGACGGTAAAGAAGTAACTATGCAAATCAAAGTTGGAGATATTGTACTCTACAACAAGTATGCAGGCAATGACTTCAAATTGGACGATGAAGAAGTAACTATTCTCAAACAAAGCGACGTGCTCGCTGTTGTTGAAAAATAAGGAGGCATAATATGGCAAAGAAATTTAAGTATGGTGAAGACGCAAGAAGAAGCCTTGAAGCTGGTGTAAATGCAGTTGCAGATGCTGTAAAAATTACTATCGGTCCAAAAGGTAGAAATGTAGTACTTGACAAAAAATATGGTGCTCCACTCATCACCAATGATGGTGTGACAATCGCCAAAGAAGTAGAACTCGAAGATTCTTTCGAGAATATGGGCGCTCAACTCGTAAAAGAAGTGTCTATCAAGACAAATGATATTGCCGGTGATGGTACAACAACTGCTTGTGTACTAGCTCAAGCTATCATCAAAGAAGGTCTCAAAAACGTGGCTGCAGGTGCCAACCCTATCATCTTGAAGAAAGGTATCGCCAAAGCTACTGAGGCTGTTGTGGAAGAGCTAAAATCAATCAGCAAGCCTATCGATTCTAAGACTGCAATCAGCCAAGTTGCTAGCATCTCTGCCGGCGATGAAAAAATCGGTGAGCTAATCTCTGAGGCAATGGAAATCGTAGGCAAAGACGGCGTTATCTCAGTCGATGAATCTAAGTCTATCGACACCAACCTAACCACTACCGAAGGTATGCAATTCGACCGTGGATATGCTTCTGCATACATGGTTACCAACACCGAAAAAATGGAAGCTGTGCTCGATGATGCTTACATTTTGATTACTGACAAAAAAATCAGCAACAGCAAAGAAATTTTGCCAGTGCTTGAAATGGTCGTTCAAAATGGTCTAAGATTGCTCATCATCTGTGAAGACCTTGAAGGCGATGCCCTTACTGCTATCGTACTTAACAAGCTCAAAGGTATCCTCAACTGTGTAGCTGTCAAAGCTCCTGGCTTTGGTGACAGAAGAAAAGCTATGCTAGAAGATATTGCAATCTTGACAGGTGGCTCAGTTATCAGCAGTGAACTTGGCTATGAGCTAAAAGACGTTACCCTTGCCCAACTAGGTCGCGCTAAGCAAATCAAAGTGGACAAAGAAAATACCACAATCGTGGGCGGTGTAGGAAGTGCAGATGCTATCCAAGCTCGTGTAGGTGCAATCAAAAATCAAATTGCTGAAACAACAAGCGAATATGACAAAGAAAAGCTCCAAGAAAGACTTGCAAAACTCGCTGGTGGTGTAGCTTGTATCAATGTTGGTGCAGCAACTGAAGTGGAAATGAAAGAAAAGAAACTTCGCATCGAAGATGCCCTTGCAGCAACTCGTGCAGCTATTGAAGAAGGCGTTATCCCTGGTGGTGGCGTTGCTCTACTCAACACAACTGAAGTACTTAAAAACCTTATCGCTACCCTTGATGGCGATGAAAGAACAGGCGCTCAATGCGTACTCAAAGCTGTAGAAGCTCCTATCAAGCAAATTGCTGCCAATGCAGGTATCGATGGTGGAGTTATCATCAACAATATCACCAACGCAAACAAGGGCAAAACATACGGCTACAATGCACTTACCAATGAGTATTGCGATATGATTGAGAGTGGTATCCTCGACCCAACCAAAGTAACTCGTACTGCTCTTCAAAATGCAGCTTCTGTGGCAGGAACACTCCTCACAACCGAAGTTCTTGTAACCGATATTCCTGAGCCAGCTCCAGCAATGCCAGCAGGCGGAATGGGCGGAGAAATGTACTAAGATAACCCAATCTAAATAATAAAATAAGATGTCCAATCGAAAGGTTAGGCATCTTTATTTTACTCTTTTGTACCTTGAAAACTAAATAATACTTGGATTGCTGAAAAATTCTGCTAGATATTATTTATTTGGGCAGCATTGTCTTGCAAATATTGCAAATATTTTGGTAGCAACTCTTGGCTACTCTGCTATTCGCTCTTTTTCTGAATGATAGTCAAGCTCTGCTTGAGATAGGGGCTTGAACAATCTATGTTCTGCACACCTTTACCGAAGAATAAACATAAATTACTCAGCTATCTTTTTCAGTCGGCTATTCGCTCTTTTTCTGAATGATAGTCAAGCTCCGCTTGGGATAGGGGCTTGGACAAATTTAGCTCATCGACAAGCATACTTTCTAGTTCGGCTTTGGCATGAGTCAAATAGTCTGTCAACTCCTTGTTTTGTGCAACAATGTCGCTAGGCATATTGTCGTTGCAATACTCTGTCCACTTGGTCACGAATTGGGCAAGGCGGTCAGCTTCGAGGCTGTATTGGACCTTGGAAGCAAATTCGATATTGCGAGCCTTTTCGATTGCACTAGTAAGCGTGAGGTTGAGTTTGTCTTGCTGAGTGGAATAGTTTTCCAATCTGCTTGCAAGCTCGCCGTTGGTGTGTTCCAACTCGCCTACACGCTCTCTAAGTAGCATAATAGTCTTGTTGTAACTATTGCGAATGTTGGATAGATAATCATCTACTTCTTGGGTATCATATCCCTTTTTGGCAACTCTAAACTTATCTTTGTTTTCCATAAAATTCTCCTTTATTCTTTGAATAAAGTCTTGCCAAAAAAATGGTTGCTATACAAGCAACCATTGAATATTTATTATTGACGATTTTCGTTGAGCAATCTTTGTTTTAGCTCGAATAGCTTCTTAGACAAGTCAACCTTGTAGATATGTGGGTTGAGCATTCTCTTGTATTCGTTCCAAAATTCGCCAAAAGATTGTTTGTGATATTCGGCAATTTCCTTAACTGATGGGCATTGGTAAACCACTTTTCCATCAATGATAATGTCTTTGTTGAGTTCTTTGTAATGGAAGTTGGTAACTTTTTTGCGTTTCCAAGTGAAGTCTGGGTGGAAAATTTCGATTTCGTCCAACCCCTCAAAGTTCTCATCTTTCATACAAATAATGTCGGCAATCGCTTTGTTGGTTACATTGTCATAGAGTCTGACAATTTTCTTAAATCCCGGATTGGTGATTTTGCCCGGGGTGTCGCTCATCTTCAACTTTGGAGTGAGTACGCCGTCTTGCTCGATAGCAGCAAGCTTGTAAACACCGCCCAAACTTGGACAATCTGCACTGGTGATAAGTTTTGTACCAATACCCCAACAATCTATGCGAGCATTTTGAGTGGCAAGTGATTGCAAAACGTTCTCATCAATATCACCGCTTGCAAAGATTTTGGCATTTGGGAAGCCTGCATCATCGAGCATTTTGCGTGCTTCGATAGATAGATATGCAAGGTCGCCTGAGTCAAGACGAATTCCCATAGGCTCATAGCCTTTGGCTCTCAACTCATTGAATACCTTGATAGCGTTTGGCACACCGCTCTTCAATGTGTCATAAGTGTCCACAAGCAACAAGCACTTGGCAGGATACATCTCAGCATAAGCTCTGAATGCTTCAATCTCGGTAGGAAAACTCATTACCCAACTGTGTGCATGAGTGCCTGATACTGGCACATCAAACATTTGTCCTGCAAGTACGTTGGAAGTAGATGCACAACCTGCAATCATAGCTGCTCTTGCACCATAGATACCTGCATCAGGTCCTTGCGCACGGCGAAGTCCAAATTCTGCAACTGCACCACCCTTGGTAGCATAGACAATCTTGGCTGTCTTGGTTGCGATAAGTGTTTGGTGATTGAGTATACACAAGATAGCTGTTTCGATAAGTTGAGCCTCGAAAAGTCTTGCTTTGACTGTCAAAATTGGCTCTTGTGGGAACACGACAGTTCCTTCTTCTACTGCATAAATGCTGCCAGTAAACTTGAAATCTCTCAAAAGTCCCAAAAACTCTTCATCGAAAAGTTGAAGTGAACGAAGATATTCGATATCTTTTTCTTCAAAATGAAGATTGGTCACATAATCAATGACTTGTTCTAGTCCGCATGCAATGGCATAGTTGTTGCCTACACCACGATAGAAGACGTCAAAAACGGCTTCTTTGTCCATTTGTTTGTTTTTGCTATAACCATACATCATCGTAAGTTGATATAGGTCGGTCAAAAGTGTTAAGTTTCTCATATTACTCCTATGTATTTTAGTTGGTAGCTAGGCTACACTCGACAGAGTTTTACCACTCTTCGTCAATTGCTATAGCAAAATCTACAATTTATGCAAAAAAATTCTTTACTTAGTTGTGATCAGTGGTGCAATCTTCTTTGCTCGAATGAGCTTGATTGTCACCTGTGTTGGCGGTATTTGTTGCCGTTGGGCTGTCAGGATTGTCGGTTGTATTTGATGAGTCTACCGCACTGTCATCTGGCAATTCTTGTTGATTATCTGATTGACTTTCCGATTGTTTTTCCTCGTTTTGTGCAATCTGAGCCTCGGCAAGTCGTTGTTGATTGGCTGCAATCACACCGGCAAACCACTTGGTCTCGAACGATATTTTACCCATTTGATTTAGCACGGTCAACACTATGGCGATAGGTGCGACAACAAAACATATCACTTGCACAACGCCGACATTTGAACCGCCAAAAGTCTTGTGTTCGTACTTCAAAAACTCCAAAGAGCCACGAACAATAGCATACCAACTGATATAGCTGAGTGTCATGGTCATTGGCTTGATTTTGTCTTTGAATTTTAGGCTAAGCAAAATCGCTGCGATAAGACCGATTGAATTGATAAACCCCTCATAGAAGAACAAGCCACAATACCAACCGCCCAATCTGTCAATATAGACAGCGAATGGGAAAAATTGGAGCTTTGGATTGATTATCTCGATACCGAACAATTCTTGATTGAAGAAGTTGCCCCATCTGCCGATGATTTGTCCCAAAAGCAGCGCAATGGCTACACAATCGGCAACTTTGGCAAAGCTGTATTTTTTGTTACGCAAACAACAAAACAGCACGCCCAATGCTCCGCCGAAAATGCCACCAATGATAGTAAGTCCACCCTCAGATATGTCGAATATCCTTAGAAAGTCACTCCAACCAAAGTCTTTCGGAAAGTACTCTTTGCGTGGTATGACGTAAAAAAGTCTGCAACAAAGTACGGCAAGTAGCACAATCCATATAAACAATTCTAGCGAAAAATCAATGTCAATTCCACGCTTGTTCGCCAAAAATAGATACAACAGATATGCACAAACTATAGCCGTTGTGACTATGATGCCGTACCAATATACCGGTCTACCAAATATGGTAAACGCAATGTTGCTAACCGAGGATAGTATACCTAGCATAATTACATTTTCACCTTGCAAGCACCGTCGTTGCGAACACCGATAGAGAATACGTTTTCTTCTCCGAATACTCTCTTCATCTCGCTAACATAAGCATCTGCACAATCTTTTTGAACGTAAGCAATGATTGTACCGGCAAATCCACCGCCGTGTACTCTAACTGCCTTCACGCCTTCTACCTTCTTGCTGAGATTGATAGCAAGTGGAATTCTTTGATCCAAATCTCCTAGTGGATAGCAGTTTTGGAGCATCATATAAGAACTTAGACCGCTTGCATTGATAACTTCGCAAAATCTCTTTTCTTTGGCATTCTTAACCGCACGAGCGCCAACTTCTACTCTCTTGTTCTCATCAAAGAAGTGCATAGCTCTCAAAATTGCTCTGCCACTTACTTCGTGTTGGAGCTTGTCAATGTTGGCATAGAAGTCTGCTTCCTTAACTTTGCGGAGCTTGCGAGCCTTGAATTGGTGAGCTACTTCTTCCATTTCGATACGAATATCTGCATATTGGGAAGTGAGGTCACAATGGTCGCCACCTGTGTTGGTCAAAACAATAGTCATATCATCGAATTTCCAATCAATAGATTGAATCTTTGGATTGTTGGTTGACTTGAAGTCGATATAGCTAACACCGCCAAGGGCAATGGCACTTTGGTCCATAAGTCCGCATGGTTTGCCAAAAAATACACTCTCTGCGTGGTGTGACGCCTTGGCTTTGGTCACTTTGTCAATCTTGCTGTCATTGAACATAACATTGAGAATTTCGCATACCAAAACTTCAAAACATGCAGATGAGCTAACGCCTGCACCCTTGAACACGTCGCTAGTTGTGGTTGCTGCAAAGCCACCAATATTGTAACCATGCTCTTTGTAGTAAGCACATACACCTCTTACCAAAGCTTCGCTGGTGCCATATTCGTTTACATCTGGCTCTAACTCATCAATGTTGACTTCAACAGTTGGATAACCAACAGAATCAATAATGATTTTTCTCTCGCTGAGTGGTGTCACACAAGCGATTGTGTCAACTGTGATAGCTGCACAAAGCACTTTGCCGTTGTTGTGGTCGGTGTGGTTGCCACATACTTCAATTCTGCCCGGTGAAGAATAAAATACCCCGCCAGCAGAATAATTCTTGCTGTGTAGGTCATATATCTTTTGGTATCTCTCTACTTCATAATCGAATTTGGAGTCGCCATAAAGTGATTTTACGCTCTCTTTGAACGCTTGGTTTGTGTGCAAATTGGACATAAATGTTTGATCTGTCATAATCTACTCCCTAAAGTTTTTTTCGAGAACATTATATCATATATTTTATTAAATGTAAATATTTATGATTATTCTTTGCACGAGATTGGTGTTAAAATCAACTTAGTTTTATATTTTTCTACTAAAAAACTCGATAAAAATAATTATTTTGGTTTTGTAAGCAATTATTGTACAATTTTGGGGGTAAACTCTTGCTTTAATGCACGATATAAAATATAATATATATATAAATTTTTTCGAGGGGTTTTATGCTAGAAACTAAAGAATTGCAAAACAAAATCAGCCAACTCGTTGCTTATGCTAAAGACAAGTTGGAACTTAGAAATGAAGATGAGTATTTTGTACTCAACTCCTTGCTTGACTTGTTTGGACTGCAAGCTGCCGTAGAAATGGTTACAACTTATGGCGACTTCCAAACTGAGATTGTTGACCCACTTGTTCAACACGCTGTGGATACAAAAATGGTGGACGAGGCTAGCCGTATAGCTTTCGAGACTCGTATGCTAGGTCTTGTTACTCCAATGCCAAGTGCTGTGGTAGACAAATTCCACGCTATCGCTGACAAAGACGGCATTGACAAGGCTACTACTTGGCTATATGAACTCGGCATTGCCAACGACTATATCCGTATGCCTGACATCAAGAAAAATATCAAATGGGAACACGACGGCAAACTCGGCAGAATTGATATTACTATCAACTTGTCAAAGCCTGAGAAAGACCCAAAACAAATTGCTCTTGCCAAACTTCAACCAAAGTCAGGATATCCTGCTTGTATGCTTTGCCCTACCAATGTGGGCTATGCAGGCAACCTAAATCACCCTGCTAGACAAACTTTGAGAGTTGTGCCAATCAGCTTGACCAACGAACCTTGGAATATCCAATTCTCTCCATATCAATATTATTTCCAACACATAATCGCCTTTTCTGAAGAACACAGACCTATGAAGGTGAGCAACGAAGCTTTTGCTAGACTTATGGACTTCGTGACTGCTTTCCCTCACTACTTCATCGGCTCTAATGCCGCTCTCCCTATCGTTGGCGGTTCTATCTTGACTCATGACCACTATCAAGGCGGTGCAAAAGTGCTTCCAATGTTCAAAGTTGGTAGCCGAAAATCTTATAAGAGTGCAGAATTCGACAGCGTGGATATAAGCATTGTTGACTGGTATAACAGCGTGGTTAGAATCGAGGGCAAAAACAGAGAGCAAGTCTACAAAATGGCTTGCAAAGTTCTCTCCACTTGGGAAAATTGGACAGATGAGAGCGTGGACGTTATCGCTCATACAACTGAGCCACACAATGCTATTACCCCTATCTCTAGATTGGAAAATGGCAAATATACATTCGACCTTATTCTTCGTAACAACCGCACTGATGATGAGCATCCTTTCGGTATCTTCCACCCAGAAGTTGCCCTTCATAATATCAAGAAAGAAGGTATCGGTATCATCGAGGTTATGGGCTTGTTCATCTTGCCTGGCAGACTCAAAAATGAGCTTGAAATGGTAAAAGAATATCTCATGGAAAAATCAATCGGTGCAGAACTTGAAGATAGTGAAAATCCACTTTTCAAGCATGCTAATATGATAAAAGAATTGGTTGAAAAGAATGGCAACCACAACAGCAAAGCTCAAGCAGACAAGATCGTGACTGATTATATCAACATCGCTTGCGAAAGAATTTTGGAATGCACTGGCGTGTTCAAAAATAACGAACAAGGTCAAACAGCATTCGATAAGTTTATGACACAAGGTCTTGGACTTATCCAAAAATAAGCTAGATACATACTTGGTAGTCACACTTAGCGGTGTGGCTACTTTTTTTTGGATATTTTTTGAATGACAATCCCTATCGGCTTGCTCTCGCTTTGCTTGTCGCAAGCCACTTCGCTTACTAAGTGACAGTATTTTATAAGGATAAAAAATAAGACCTACCACGGTAAGTCTTAAAAATATTGAGTTCATTAAATGCACCTTGAAGCCCCTACTGTCAACTAGGCACACCCTTTTGAACCGAATAACGAATTGTTAGAGTGGCTTGCGGTCTTGGAGCGCTCTGGATAGAGTCACTTCATCTGCATATTCTATGTCACTACCCATTGAAATACCACTGGCAAGGCGAGTTACTTTGATACCCATTGGCTTGATAAGTCTAGCAATATACACTGCTGTTGCCTCGCCGTCCACGTCAGGATTGGTCGCCATGATGACTTCTTTAACTCCGTCCAACCTGCCAAGAAGTTCTTTGATACGGATATCTTCGACACCAATGCCCATAAGTGGGTTGATTGTGCCGTGCAAAACATGATATACGCCCTTGAAGTCCTTGACTTTCTCGAATGCGTTGATGTCTTTTGGCTCTTTGACAACACAAATGACACTCTTGTCACGGCTCGTGCATATGTCGCATACTTCTTTGTCTGTATAGTTGCCACATATTGGACAATAATGCACTTCTTGCTTAGAATCAATCAAGGCTTTGGCAAAAGCTTCGACTTCTTCCTTGGGCATATTGATGATTTTGTAGGCATATCTTTGGGCGGTTTTTTGTCCTACCCCCGGCAATTTGGTAAAATATGCCACCAATCTAGATAGACTTTCGATATCGTACATATTAGAGTCCTAGTGCGCTGAATGCTCCCATTTTTTCTTCTTTTACTTTGTCTGCTTGGCTCATTGCATCATTGAAAGCAGCTACAAGCAAGTCTTCGAGCATTTCTACATCATCAGGATCAACTGCCTCAGGCTTGATAGATAGACCAACAAGTTGTTTGTCGGCTGTCATGGTAACCTCTACCATACCGCCACCGCTTGTGCCTACAACTTCCAAAGTTGAAAGCTCTTCTTGTGCAGCAAGCATATCTTGTTGCATTTTTTGTGCTTGTTTCATAAGTTGTTGCATGTTGCCCATGCCACCAAATCCGCCGAATTTTCCCATACTAATTCTCCTTGTTTTTGATTTTGACTACATCGCCACCGAACATATCGTTGAGTTGCATAACACCTTGCGCAACTTCATCGACATTGTTTTCATAAACGACTTTGATATCTACTATATCAAAATATTCTGCACAAATAATGTTCTTGAAGTCATTGATATAATAGTTGAGTATACTCTCTTGACTTTGCTTGATTGCATTGATTGTCAAGATGTTGTTTTCGTATTTTAGCTGTGTTTTTGGGTCAACTTCGCAAGCCGTTTTGTATGCACTTATCATACTTGTTTTGCGAGATAACACATTGAGCAATTTACCCCAAACAATACTGACATCTAGTTGGAGTTGCTCTGAGACTTCAGTTTTTTTTTCTAGTGTGCTGAGCAATCTTACCCTTGACTCGACATCTTTCAATCTTTGGATAATGCCGTTGGTGTCAATGCTGATGGTCACGTCACAAGCTTTGACAATCGCCATTTCGAGGGTAACAGACGCACTAGAAGTATATCTGAGTTCTCCTTCGAGTTTCATAAAAATATCTACCATACGCACCAATTTGTCGTTGGTACAAATGTCCGAATATTGGACAAGTCTTGCAAAAATTTCGTTTGGCAACATCAAAATTTGGTTGGCGTTGACACAATTTTTTGCAAAAACTATATTGCGGAGCATTTTGGCAATATCTTTGGCAAGTAGCGATACACTCTTGCCCATTGAAGTGATTTTTTCGGACAACATAAGCGCTTTGGATATGTCGCCACGAACGAGATAACCGACAAGCTCGACAATCATAGTTGGGGAGCTGGCTCCCAAAACTTCAAGTACATCATCGTACTTGATTTCGCCATCACAATAAGACAAACATATATCTGCAATGGACAAGCTGTCTCTTACACTGCCATCTCCTGCCTCGGCAATGAGTTGGAGTGCCTCTTTTTGGTATGGCTTTTGAATGTCTTCAAATATCTTGCGAAGTAGTCCTACAAGCTCGCCTGTTGTCAACAAGTTGAAGTCTAGTCGCATACAACGTGACAAAATGGTCGCTGGTATTTTGTGGACTTCTGTAGTCGCCAAAATGAACACGGCATGAGCTGGTGGCTCTTCAAGTGTTTTTAGCAACGCATTGAACGCACTGGTAGATAGCATATGGACTTCGTCGATGATATATACCTTGTATTTGCAAGACGTTGGTGGGAATTTTACCTTTTCCCTGAGGTCACGGATATCTTCTACACCATTGTTGGATGCAGCATCCATTTCGATGATATCCAAAGAGTTTGGCTGTGACAAAGCTTTGCATACTTCACACTCGTTGCAAGGCGAGCCATCTTCTCTTGGATGTAAGCAGTTGATAGCCCTAGCAAAAATCTTGGCAGTAGTTGTCTTACCTGTACCACGTGTGCCAGTAAACAAATACGCATGAGAAATATTGCCACTCAAAATAGAATTCTTGAGTGTACGAGTAATGTGTTGTTGTCCAATCATTGTATCAAAACTTGTTGGACGATATTTTCTGTACAAAGAAATGTGTGCCATAATACGTATGAGCAACCACTACCCCATAGGATAGTGGTTGCATAGTGTGTGAGATGATTAGTCTTCTTTCTTCTCTTCAGTTGGAGCTTCTTCGTTGAGAAGTTCTTGAACTTCAGCAGAATCAACCAAACTTTCAAGTGCGCCTTCACAAGCGAGAATGTCATCAGACTCTGGAAGAGCTGTTGCTTCTGCAGCTGCTGCCTTTCTTGCTTCGATACGTGCAACTGCCTCAGCTTGTTTCTTCTCTGTGAATGTGTAGAAGAACAAAGGAATTACGCACGCAAACATTGAAAGTCCGCAAAGAAGTGTGGTTGCCATCCAAGTACCTTTACATACTTCAGCATAGCCTGATTGCAATTCTTCAACTGACATACCAAGTGTGCTTACATCAAATCCTGGAGCTACTTGGAGTACGCCATTTACATCATTGGTCAATGCACCCTCTTTCAAACCAGCTTGGAATGCACTGAGGAAGTGTGGGTCATATCCGAACTTGCCGAGTACAAGAAGTGTAACGAATGCAGAAAGTGCCATACCGATCTTAGAGATAAGTGTTTGCATTGAGAAGCAAATACCCTCAGCACGGCAACCTGTCTTGTCTTCGAGATAGTCGATAGAGTCAGCAATCATTGAGTATGTCAAGATGTTGCTGAATCCTGATGGAACACCTGCAAAGATGATGATGATATAGAACATAATTTGTGATACTTTGCTTGCACCATTGGAAGCTCTTCCGATGAAGTACAAAAGCACAAGTAGTGCACCGCCGAGTAAGTGAGTGTAGATGAATAGGTTACGCTTGCCGAATTTCTTTGACAAAACTGGTGTCAAAAGTGTTGCGAGCAAACCGCCTGGTACAACGAGCAAGAAGATAAGTCCAGCAAGACCAATGTTCAAGAGGTTGTATGTAGCATAGTAAACTGTAGTTGTGAAGTAGATAGTTCTAAGACCACCAAGTACACCTACAAGGATAAGTAGCAAAAGTGGAACGTTTTGGAACAAAAGCTTTAGGTTTTGACCAAGTGAAGCCTTTTCTTGGCTGTCATCATAGTATCTTTCTTTGGTTGACTTGAATCCAACAAAGAACGTTGGGAGTGCCAAAGCTACGCTGACAATAGCAATGATAAGGTAACCGATTTTCCAATGTTCTGGGGTGAGAGCGCCAGTGATTGCTGGGATGATAACTGATACAACACCAGAACCGATTGTGCAAATAAGTCTTGCTACGGTGAGCAATGTGTTACGTTGTTCGGTATCTTTGGTCATTGAAGAAGAAAGTCCCCAGTATGGTACGTCTACGATTGTGTAAGAGATACCCCACAACAAGTAAATAACTGTTGAGTAAGCAAATTGGGCACTCATTGGAACATCGCCAATAGATGTAAACAACAAAATAGTGAAGATACCAATAGGAATTGGTGCATACAACAAGTATGGTCTCATCTTACCATATTTTGTCTTGGTTCTGTCAACGATTGTACCCATGATTGGGTCATTGAATGCGTCGAACAATCTTGCTGCCAAGAACATCCAAGCAAGCCACAATGGGTTGATCTTGAGAACATCTGACAAGTAGATCATAAAGAAGGTTGTAACCAACTGACAGATGATGTTTTGTCCAAAACCAGCGATAGAATAACCTAAAGCTTCTTTAGGTTGAACTTCGTCAGGCTTTGTTGGATCAGTGCCAAAGAGCTTGTGCAAAATTGGCATGTCAAAAAAGCTTTTTTTCTTTTCCATAATTCTCCATCCTATATTAAATAATATCAACATAATCTTAGCATATTGTAAAGTATATGTCAATAATGTTTTTAAATATAATATAATATATATAACAATGTATTGATAACTTTGTGTAAAATTTTTATAGAAATAGAAATTTGAAGATAATTTGAAAAAAAAAATCAGCTCAATAAAAGCCCAAACTTATCATCAAAGCGTGGTTGATACGAGTCATCACATCGACTGGGACTTCGCCTATTCTCTCTTTTAGACGCTGTTTATCGAGCGTGCGAATTTGTTCGAGTAGCACAACTGAGTCTTTGGCAAGTCCATAATCTTTGGCGGCAAGCTCTATGTGGGTGGGGAGTTTGGCTTTGTTGATTTGGCTGGTGATGGCGGCGGCTATGATAGTGGGACTATACTTGTTGCCAACATTGTTCTGCACGATAAGCACTGGGCGTACTCCCCCCTGCTCACTGCCAACTACTGGACTTAGATCTGCATAGTATAGTTCTCCTCGTTTGATCATCCACTTCTCCAAAAATAAATTGCCCTACTTATTGTATGTGCAAAATTGTTCATTGGTTAGTGTTGCCAAATGAAGGGATATTATACAAGGGGGTGGTGATTTTATATGGATATTATCCGTATTGCGAGCGTCCCTTGTTGCAAGGGAAGCTGTTTTGCACTAGTGTAGCGGAAGCAAAACAGAAGGGATAACCGGCTTATCAATCCATATCGGCTTGCTCCCGCTTCGTTTACCGCAAGCCACTGTCCCTTATCTAAGGGACAGTCTTTTGTAAGGATATTGCTGTCGCAAATGAAAACAATCCCTCAGTCTTGTTTCCGCTTTCAGCTCCAACAAGCCAGCCCCCTTTACACAAGGCGGCCTTTTTTAATGGTTTCTTTTACTATCTAAAAGTATAAGTAGGCTTATCAATATTTCCTTTGCACAATGCAGCCTTTTTATAAGGATTTATATTTTGTTGAGTGGTGATTTTCTAAGGATTTGACGACTTTGCCGACTGCGACAGCGGTATCCGATGCGAGTGTTCCATATTCGCCGAAAAGCTCGCTTGCCACAACGCTTGCTTTGCCACAAATATAACTGCCAACAACTGCACTATCGAAAATGTCTACTCCTCGAGCCATCAGTCCCAAAATCGTACCACTAAGAACATCGCCTGAGCCACCTTTGGCAAGTGCTGGCGTGCCACTGGTCACAATCATAGCTTTGTCGCCATCGGTGACAATGGTTGAAGTGCCTTTGAGCAATACGACAATGTTGTGAGCTTTGGCAAATTCACGAGCTGTATCCAATGGATTGGACAAAACTTCCTTGGTATCAAGACCTGTGAGTCTTGCCATTTCTTTTGGGTGCGGTGTTATGACGACTTTGCACTGCGCATTGTCTAAGATATGAGTTTTGCCTTGTATGCTGTTAAGCCCATCGGCATCTAGGAGCAAGTTGCCACGAAAATTGTGCAAGATGTAGTCGATGATTTGGGCGTTGTGGGCATAACTGCTACCCATGCCCATACCTACTGCCATTGCGTTGACACCCCTCATCAGTTGGTCGAGGTTGTGTGCATCGAAAACAAGATGTTCATCTCGTTCGGCAAGCTCAAAAATCGTGCTGTCTAAGATATGCTGTCTGACAGCTTTGGCAACACTGCCACTCACAGCAAGCACATTCAAGCCACAACCGCACCTAAGTGCCGCCGAACCAATGTTGGCTAGTTTGACTGCTCCTACATAGCTGGGACAACCGCCCAAAATCACGCTTTTGCCATAACTAGATTTGTTGGTATTGTTGAGTCGTGGCAAGAAAAACTGGCTGGTATAGTCATCATCGGCGATAGCAATCTGTTCGCCTACAATCGATATGCCTATATCTACAACTTTGACAATTCCGCATTTGTCCTTGCCATCGCCAAGCAAGTGACCGAGTTTGAGTGACTGAATAGCAATCGTGGCGTCTGCCTTAATACAATCTTTGCCAAGACCATTGTCGCTGTTTAGTCCGCTGGGAATGTCAACGCTGACTACATAGGCACGTGATGAGTTGATTTGGTCAAAAATATTTTGGGTAACCACATCTACACTGCGAGAAAATCCTACACCAAAAATGCAATCGACAGCTATATCGCAATCATAATCGCAAAATGCAATGTCGAAAATTTGGTGATAGCCTCGAGATATGAGTTGGTCCTTGAAAACTTTTGCGGTTGGGCTTTTGTTGTCGCCCACTTCAAAAATGTACGGATAAATGTCGTTGTTCAACATTCTAACAGCCAAAGCATAGCCATCACCACCATTGTTGCCCTTGCCGACAAAAATGTAAATCTTTTTGCCAGTCCAATCAATGCTGTCAAAAACACCCTTGCCTGCCCTGTCCATAAGAACATAGCCTGCTGTGCCACTTGCTATGGTTGTTTGGTCGCTATATGCCATTGTTCTGCTTGATACACAATATTTCATAATCCACCTACTTAAATTGTAGAAGCAAATATGGTAGTTGTCAATAGGTATGTTGAATAAATCCTTAGACTAACCTTTTTCTCAATAGCTTCTGCCTCTGCTTTGGTGTATACCTTGTCAGTTTCTAAGTTACCCCTTGCCTTGACATAATCGCCTCTTGCACTTGGCTTTTTGGAATATTCAATCTCACTTTCCAAAAATTGTTTTGGAATATACTTTGTAAAATTTTTATCATTTGGGTTGATATTCCTAAACAATTCCGCTATACTAATATTAGAAGGGCGAGAGTTTTGGGCAACGCCATTGGTGCCCCTTAATTTTAAGACCCCTTCTCTTTTTATGTCTTCTAGAGCGACAGCTACATACAGCGAATTTTCTTTATCCGCAAACTCCTTGATTTCCAACTTTACAGGCACAATATTTTCGCTATCATTAAAAGCACTCACAAGCACATATACTTGTTTTAGAGTTTTGTCATACTTGTACCCTACATCATTTCTATTATGGACTTCTATTCCTATTGCATTATCAATTATTTCATCAAACACTGAGAACATTTTGGTAAATGTCAAATAGTTTTTCTTTTGTTTAATATAACTTTCTTTTAGATTATTCCTTGAATAATTAAAATCAAGTTCTATATCCGCATTATAATATTGTTTATCAAACACACCAAACTCGCTAACAATCTTCTTTACAAGTTTCTTTTTTTCACCACCTTTTAGTATTGCAATATTGTTTATATCTTCATTTCTAAGTTGTTTTGCAGTTGGGATATTTTCTATAACTCTATCTTTCAAGACGTTATATCTCTCCAAGTCGGACATACCTTTCGTAATCTTTTTTGAATACCTTATATCTTGGTCGCTCGTTGGGTTGAGATTGGTTGTGAGCTTGATTTGATTAGGTTGCCAAGCAATATAATATTTTTCATTATTTCCAAGATTTACTTGAATTCCGTCATATCCTAATACTTTCTTAATCGCATTATTTAGTTCATTTGGATAATAACCGAACATTGAGTTATCTGCAAAATTGCCAATTTGAGTCATTTGTTCGGCAACCTCTCTTATTACAGATTCGGTTACGCCATCTTCCCAAAATCTTTCACTATAATTCCCCAATGGACTATCTTCAGCGTCCATAATATCAGGGTGCATTTTCAAAATTTCATACGCCTGCGAAGGTGTCAAGTCATAGCTGTAAAATTGGTCTAATCCACCACCGCTTTTTGTCATATTTATCTCGAAAGGATTTACAATATTAAGATAACTATTTATTACTCTGTCGCCATATCGAGTCGCTCCGTCTTTTTCTGTGGTAAAATAATATCCCGCTCCAAATTGGTCTATTCCTTTACCTACTCTATCTTTATCAAAAGTAAAAAACTCATTGTTCGTTCCGTGATAAACAACAAGCAAGTTTCCGTTGTCATCTCTTACCTTGCTATCTTTGAAAAATTCGGCTTGCTCTTTGGATAATTCGTTGCCTAGACTGTCTTTGAGAGAGTATCTTATTTCACTTGTTCCATCAGAATAAGTTATTTCTTGACTTCCATCATCGTTAAAATGATAATCTACTGCTCTCTTATTTCTATTGCCTTGTCTAGTATTTCCTCTTCCGTTGCGTTGATATTCTCCTTGATATACTCCACTAGTTTGTCCATTTGTGATTCGTTTTTCAACGCTGATGTTATCATCATTCCTGTGTTTTGTGACACTCTCATATCCCTCAATATTCGAGCGAACCAACGAACTTGTTCCTCGTTCTCCTTTGTTATTTTCATTATAAGCACCTCCATATAAATCTTTAATTATCTTAATATTGTCAGGCATATCCTCAATAGCAATGTCAATATGGTATCGGCTTTCCGAATTATCGGCTATTAGTTTGTTCCAAGTATTATTTTCAGCGTTATATAATACTGTAAAATCTCCGACATTTCTTTTATCTGAAAATGCCCATTGCATAACAATAGTTTCAAATTGGCTATAATAACCGCCTTTTTTACTATATGCAACTTGCGTGTTCTTATTATAACCCACTTGCTCTTGTTGGTCAATACTTCTTTCTTCTCTTGCCTTGTCGATAAGTTCTTCTATCTTAGCTCTCTTATGTTCGATTGCACTTCTTAGATACAAGTTTTCGGCTTGGAGTAGCATCTTATATTGTGCTTTTTCGATTTTGCTCATCTTGAATACTTTGATAAAAGTTTTTATTTTCTCGACAATTCGCATAGCAAGGTTAGGTCGTTCTGCAACAACCCTATTGATAATATTAGGGGTAAACAACGGATAAAATCGAATTGGGTGACCGTCTTATACTGAATATTGAAAATAATTAAAATTGGTCACGGTTTGCTTTAAGTTGGTCGATTGTACTCCAAATAATGTCGCCACCAAAGCCTCGGTATTGCAAAAATCTGACCAATCTGGCGATATATTTTGGGTCGTCTAAATCTTGGTTTTTGGAATGTTTGAGAGCAAGTTCCAACACTTCGCTGTCATTTGTTTCTACGCCGACAAGCACTTGTTCTGCAATATCACGAGATATGCCTTTGGAGAGCAACTCTTGCTTGATACGAGAAGCACCTTTGACAGTCTTGTTGAATTCTACATAGCACTTCGCCCACTCTGTATCGTTGAGATAGCCGTAACCTGTGGCTTTGTCGATAACATAGTTTACAATTAGCTTGGTATAGCCTTTTTCGTACAACTTGTTACGCATAGCCTTGGTGGTTGGTGTATAGCGACTGATATATGTAAGCGCATAGTTGAATGCTCTGTCTTTTTCGCTCTCGAAAATCAACTCTTCGAGCTGGGTATCGGTAAGCTCTGTGCCAATTTTAATGTTGTGCAATCCTAGTACAATACGAGAAATTCCGCAACGAAATGTGCCATCTAGATATAGATTGGCTCTGTCAATATTTTTGCTTTGAATGATGATGTCGGTTACTGTTGGCATAGTTCTCCGTATTGTATGGGTATTGCTTCACTAAGGGACTTAGTCCCCTCAGTCTAGTCATCGTTACACTTTGGACTAGACAGCTCCCCTTACCATAAGGGACGCTCTTATT